>JBPCIT010000241.1:0-6673 GCA_051006015.1 Longimicrobiaceae bacterium | reverse complement strand
AAAAAAGGGTCGGGAGGGAAAGGGTTCGTTAGGAAAGACCCCACCTCCCGCCGTGGCTGCAAGGGGGCCCAGCCCCACGCTTTGTGCGGCCCCCTCGAATCCGCTCTGCTGAGACCTCCTCAGGAGGATGAACGAGCGGTCTAGCGGTACCGTTCCAGAAGCTCGCCGCTCAGCCGCAAGAGCTCCAGTTCCGCCTGCTTGGCCTCGAACCGCGTGGCGACCAGACGGCTGCTCGCCGCCGCCAGCGCGTTCTGGACCTCGCGCAGCTCCACCGAGGTGCTGAGGCCGAGCCGGAAGCGCTCCAGCGCGACCTCGACGTTCTGGCGTGCGAGCTGCTCGTTCTCGGCTTCGAGGTCCGCCAGCAGCACGCGGTTGCGGTAGCTCGCGTGCGCGGTCTCGAGCCCGGTGAGCACCTGGGTGCGCGCCTGCCGCATCGCCAGATCGCTGCTCTGCTGACGCAGGCGGGCGTTCTGCAGGCGGCGCTCCCGATTGAGCCCGTCGAAGAGGTTGAAGCTCACCGTGAGGCCGTAGGCGAGCCCGTTCGGCTGGGTGGGGACGAAACCGAGCTGGTTGGAGAGATCCGCCATGCTGTACCCGAGCTGCAAACCCACGCGCGGATACCACTCGCTACGGACCTCACGGCGCTCCAGCTCGGCGATCTGCTGGCCGCGCTCGGCCTCGAGCAGCGTCCGGTTCCCGCGAAGCGCCGTCTCGGCAAGCTCCTCGAGCGCCAGGGAACGGTCGATGGGGATGCTGTCGGCGACCCGGTAGTCCGGCGACCGGTCCCGGGCGAGCAGCTCGTTCAGCGCGGCCTTGCTGGCCGTGAGCGCGACCTCCTGGCGGAGCAACGCCGCGCGGTCCGCATTGCGGTCCACCTGGGCGCGGCGGACCTCCAGCTCCGATGCCGAGCCGACATCGCGGCGCATCTCGGCGATGCGGAGCCGCTCCTCCGAGATCTGGATCGATTCGCGCAGCACCTCGATCTGTTGCTGCTGCCGCACGATGTCGAAGTACAGAACGGCAAGAGCGGCAAGTGTGTTCTCCGTGACCCGTTCGGCGCCGATCTCCACCTGTTCCTCGATCACCCCGAGCCGCCGGTAGGTCGCGCCGCGCCGGAACCCGTCGAAGAGCGTGTAGCCGAGCGAGGTGGAGAAATCCAGCGTCCCCACACCTCCGCCGTCTACCTCCGGCCCACCGATCCCGGTACGGCGGCTCTGCAGTGCCGTCAGATTCAGGGAGGGCAGATAGCCAGCGTTGCCGATGGTGTGGTTGTTCGCCGCAACCGTGGCTTCGTTGCGCGCGATCAGGATGCGAGGGTTCCCCGCCATCGCCAGCCGGAGCGCCTCGTCCAGGGTGAGCAGCGGCAGCTCCGGCCGGGCCTCCGAGTCAGCCGTGACCGGCGGCTGCTGCGCGGCGGCCGGTAGCGGAGCGGCAATCAGAAGCGCGCCGATGAGAAGCGGGAGCAGCGGCATACGCCCTCTGCCGCGAACAGGAAAGATCTGCTGCATCATACGGCGTTCCTGGTCTCCACGGCTCCCGCCGCTACGAGCGGCTCTCGAACGACCCGGCTGACCGGAGGCGCTTCGATGGGCTCGGTGCGGGCGATCTCCGGCTCCGGCCGCACCGGCCTCGCGGTGAAGTAGCTGTAGACGGCCGGCACCACGAAGAGCGTCAGCGCGGTGCCGATCAGCATGCCGCCGACCACCGCGATCCCCATCGGCTTGCGGCTCTCCGCGCCGGCGCCGAGCGCGAGCGCGATGGGAAGAATGCCGAGCATGGTGGAGAACGCCGTCATCAGGATCGGGCGGAAGCGCGCGGTGGCGGCCTCCTGGATGGCTTCCATCACCCCTAGCCCCGCTGCCTTCCGCTGGTTCGCGAACTCCACGATCAGGATCCCGTGCTTGGTCACGAGGCCGATCAGCATGATCATCCCGATCTGGCTGAACACGTTCAGCGTCTGGTCGAAGTACCAGAGCGAGACGAGCGCGCCGGTGAGCGCGAGCGGCACGGTGAGCAGGATCGTCGCCGGGTCGCGGAAGCTCTCGAACTGCGCCGCCAGCACCAGGTAGATCAGGATCAGCGCCAGCCCGAACACGTAGAGCAGCGTGGTCGATCCCTCGGCGAACGCGCGTGCTTCGCCGTCCAGCGCGGTGGAGAAGGAGGGGTCGAGCACCTCTGCCGCCACCCGATCCATCGCCTCGATCCCGTCCGCGATCCCGTATCCCGGTGCCGGCGACGCAGAGACGGTAGCGGATACCCAGCGATCGAAGCGGAAGAGCTGGGGCGGACCGGTGCGCTCCGTGAAGTGCACCAGGTTCCCCAGCGCGATCGGCTGTCCGGTCTGCGACCGGACGTGGAGGGTGTTCAGGTCGAGGGGCTGGTTGCGGTTCTCGCGCGCCACCTGGCCGATCACGTCGTACTGCTTGCCCTCGCGGATGAAGTAGTCGTAGCGCAGCCCGCTCAGCGCGAGCTGCATCGTCTGCGAGATGTCGCGCGCGGAGATGCCGAGGCTCTGCGCCCGCTCGCGGTCGATCACCACCTGCAACTCCGGCCGGTCGAACTTCAGATTCACATCCACCAGCGCGAACTCCGGCTGCTGCCGCGCCTGCTCCAGGAATTGCGGGAGCACCTCACGCAGCCGCTCCAGGCTCGGCGCCTGCAGCACGTACTGCACGGGCAGGCCGCCGAAGCCGCGCCCGCCGATCGTCGGCGGCTGGGAGACGAAGGTGCGGGCGCCGGAGAGCCGCCGCGCGGAGACGGTGAGCTGATCCGCGATCTGCTGCTGCGAGCGCTCACGCCCGGCTGCATCGCCGAACATCAGGATCGCGAAGCCGGAGTTCACCGAGCTCGCCGCTCCGAACCCCGGTGAGGTGATGCTGATGACGGCCTCCAGCTCCGGCACCTCCTCGCGCGCCGTGGCGACCACCCGGTTCATGTACTCTTCCATGTACTCGAAGGTCGCCCCTTCCGGCGCGGTCGCGAACATCCGTGCCTGACCCCGGTCCTCGAGCGGAGCGAGCTCCGAGGGCAGCCCCGTCCAGAGCAGATAGGAGAGCGCCGCCGCACCGGCCAGCAGCGGGAAGGCGAGCCAGCGATACCGGAGGAACGAAGAGAGCGAGCGCTGGTAGCGGGCGCTCAGTGTGTTGAAGAAAGGCTCCGTCTTCCGGTACAGCCACGAATGCCGTTCGCGCTTGCGGAGCAGCTTCACCGAGAGCATCGGCGTGAGCGTCAGTGCCGCGAAGGAGGAGATCACCACCGCGCCGGCGAGCACCACGCCGAACTCACGGAAGAGGCGGCCCGTCAGCCCCGAGAGGAAGAGGATCGGGAGGAAGACGGCGACCAGCGCCAGCGTCGTCGCGATGACGGCGAAGAAGATCTCCCGCGTCCCCTCCTCGCCCGCGCGCAGCGGGTCCATCCCCGCCTCGATCTTGGCGTAGATGTTCTCGACCACCACGATCGCGTCGTCCACGACCAGCCCGACCGCGAGCACGATGGCGAGCAGCGTCAGCACGTTGATCGAGAAGCCCGCCATGTACATGACGAAGAACGCCCCGATCAGCGACACCGGGATCACCAGGATCGGGATCACCGTCGTGCGCCACTCGCGCAGGAAGAGGAAGATGATGAGGATGACCAGCGCCAGCGCCACGAAGATGGTCTGCTGCACCTCAGTGATCGAGTTGCGGATGTAGCGCGTGTTGTCGAATCCGATGCCAAGCCGCACGTCCGGCGGGAGGTCCATGCGGATGACCTCGACCCGATCGTAGAACTCGTCCACGATGTCGATGTGGTTCGCGCCCGGCTGCGGCAGGAGCACCACGCCGACCATCGGGATGCCGTCGCGCTTCAGGATGCTGCGCTCGTTGGCGGCTCCCAGCTCCGCGCGGCCCACGTCCCTGAGGCGGACGATGCTCGCGCCGTCCTGCCGCAGGATCAGCCCCTCGAACTCCTCCGGCGTGCTGAGCCGCCCCATCGTGCGGACGGTCAGCTCGGTCATTGCGCCCTCGATCCGCCCCGATGGCAGCTCGACGTTCTGGGCGCGGAGCGCCTGCTGCACGTCGAGCGGCGTGAGGCGATACGCGGCCAGCCGCTGCGGGTCCAGCCAGAGCCGCATCGCGTAGCGCCGCTCGCCCCACACCTGCACCGAGCTTACGCCGGGGATCGTCTGCAGACGCTCGCGGAAGACGTTGTTCGCCAGGTCCGAGAGGTCCAGCAGGCTGCGCTGATCGCTGCTGATGTTGAGGAAGACGAGCGGCGTGTTGTCCGCGTCCGCCTTCGAGACCTGCGGCGGATCCGCATCCACGGGGAGGCGGCCGATCGCCTGCGATACGCGGTCGCGCACGTCGTTGGCGGCACGCTCCATGTCGACGCCCAGCTCGAACTCGACGATGATCGTGCTGCGCCCCTCCCGGCTGGTGGAGGTCAGCTGCTTGATCCCCTCCACCGCGTTCACGGACGCTTCCAGCGGTTCGGTGATCTGGCTCTCGATCACGTCCGCGCTGGCGCCGGCGTACGAGGTGCTGACCGTGATGATCGGCGGATCGACCGACGGGTACTCCCGCACGCCCAGGAACCAGAAGCCGATGAGGCCGAAGATGATGATGACGATCGACATCACGGTCGCCAGCACGGGGCGCCGGATGCTGATCGAGGAAAGACCGCTCATGCTCATGGCGCCTCCGTGCGCACGGGCGCACCCGGCCGCAGGAGCTGCAGCCCGGAGGTGATCACCGAATCACCCGGCGCGATGCCGGAGAGGATCTGGACCTGATCCGCCGTACGAATGCCCGTCTGGACCGGCCGGGGCTCCGCTTTGCCGTCGCGCACCAGGTAGACGAGCGTACGATCCGCGGATGGCATCAGCGCGGTGGTCGGCACCAGCAGCGCGTCCGGGATCTCCTGCAGGACGAGCTCGACCTGGGCGAAGGCGCCCGGGTGGAGAACGCCGCCCGGGTTCGGGCCCCGGGCACGCACGCGCAGTGTCCGCGTCTCCGATGCGATCCCCGGCTCCAGCGCGTAGACGGTCGCCCGGAACTCGCCGGGTGCGCCCTCCGCGCGGAAGGTGACCGCATCACCGACCCGTACGCGGCCGGCGTAGCGCTCCGGAACATCGAAGTCGAGCTTCACCGGGTCGGTCTGGCTGAGCGTAGCGACCGGTGTCTGGGAGGAGAGAAAGCTTCCGGGGCTGACGGCGCGCAGTCCGATGGTCCCGCTGAAAGGGGCGCGGATCTCGGTGCGGGCGATCTGTGCGTCGATGCGCGCGACCTCGGCGCGGAGCACGCCCACCTCGTTGCGGATCTGGTCGAACTCTTCCTGGCTCACACCGCCGATCTGCAGGAGCTGCGCGCGCCGCGACTCCCCGGTCTCGGCGAGCTGCAGCCTCTGCAGAATGCTCTGCCGCTGCGCCCGCAGATCCGCATCGTTGATCTTGACAAGTAGCTGCCCGCTCCGGACCCGACTGCCCTCGCTGAAGAGCACCTGCGTGATCCGGCCGGTTGCCTCGGCGACGAGCTCCACCTCCTCGTTGGCGCGCAGCGTGCCGGTGGTCCGCACGACGTCGGCGATCGGCTGCGGCGACGCCACGTAGGTGGCGACCACGACGGCGGCGGGAGCGCCGGATGGGCCGGCGGGCGCTGGCGAATCGCCAGCGGAGGAGATCAGCTTCGGAGCCGCCAGCGCGCCGAGAACGGCTACGCTTCCGACGACCCACGCGCCACGCTTGTATCGTTGCTTCATAAGAGTCAAGGGCCTCACAGCAAATTCGCCGTGACAGGGCAGAGGCCGCGTCCTTGCCGCCTCGTCAGCCTGCCACGGCTGCGTGCCTCACAGAGGAGCCACCGCGAACGATGAATTTAGCCACGAACCGGCGCCCGAGTAAGAGCGGCGTTTCGGGCAAGCGCCGATCGGGGGTGCAGTGTCGCGGTGGCCCCCTCCCCGGCTCGTCGCTTCGCTCCTCGCCACCCCTCCCCCGAGTTCTGGGGAGGGGGCCTGTTCGTCACGCCTGAACATGCAAATGGCTACCGCTCTGGGACAGAATGCGCATCAGGTTCTGAGCGCTCGTCCGAATCGCGGCGAGCGCCGGCCCGAAGGTATTCCATCGTGATCTGGTCTTGGTTCACGCTCTGGTCGAATGCGCTACTGCTGTACCGCGGCGACCACGATGCTGATGGTGACCTCGTCGCCCAGCACCACGCCGCCACCCTCGGCCATGTTGTTCCAGCTCACGCCGAAGTCCTGCCGGTTGACCCTGGTCTCGGCCTCGAAGCCCATGCGCTGCCGGCCCTGGCCGTCGCGCGTCGTCCCCAGATAGCTGCCTTCCAGAACCACCGGCCTGGTGACGCCGCGCATGGTCAGGTCGCCATGAATCCGGATGCTCTCGCCGTTCACCTCCACGCGATTGCTGCGGAAGGTGATCTCCGGGTGGCTCGCGGCATCGAAGAAGTCGTCCGAGCGGAGATGATTGTCACGCCGCTCGTGATTGGTGTCGATGCTCGCGGTCTTGATCGCTACCTGCACGGAGCCGTTAGCGAGGCTGTTCGGGTCGGCGACCACCGAGCCCGACCAGTCGTCGAACGAGCCCCGCACGCGGCTGACCAGGTGCCGGACGCGGAAGGTCAGCTCGGAGTGCGCCCTGTCGATCTGCCAGGTCGAGACCCGCGATGCCGGCACCACG
>JBPCIT010000240.1:0-10676 GCA_051006015.1 Longimicrobiaceae bacterium | reverse complement strand
CCCTCTCTCCTTTCGGCCCCTCTTTCTCCCCTTGTTGTCGCTCCGGCCGGACCCTGCCTCCCCCCCCCGCCACCTCGGTAAAGGTGCCGCGCTCGAACTCCGCCGCCCCCTGCACGGTGGCGACCAGGTTGGGGATGAGCTGGTTGCGGTTGGTGAGCTCGACCCCGATGTTCGACTTCAGCTCCTCCGTCCGCTCATCGAGCGCCTGGATGCGGTTGTACCCGCACCCCGACAGCGAGAACCCCGCCAGCAGCAGCACTACCACAGTCTGAATGCGCATTCGTCATCTCCTCGGTTGTTCATGTATTCAGGGGTGCAATGGGTCGCACCCTCCTGTAAGCCGACGCCATCATCGAAGGGCAACTACGCCGTAGCCGGCCGCCCCTTCTCCCCGAGCCGATCCACGAACTCGACCGTGCGAGCCACCGCCTCGAGGTAGCCGATCACCACCGGGGCCGCCGGATCGGGTCGCAGCGCCTCTCCGCGGCTGCGTGCCTGGTGGATCTCCCGCAGGGCATCCGGAGAAAATCCCACCCGCTCCGCCATCTGCGTGATGACGCTCTCCGCGTCCTGCGCCGCGGCGGAGTCCGTCAGGCGCAGCACGGTGCGGAAGAGGACCAGAAAGGTCGGGAAGGAGCGCAGCAGCAGCGTCCCCAGCTCCTCCGGCTCCTCCGCCGAGAGCAGATAGCCCTCGCGGAGCTGGATCTGCTTTCCCTTGATCTCGTGCTCGCACTGCAGCCGGAGGTGCTCGGAGTCGATCTCCAGTCCGGCGAAGGGGTCCTCCCCGTGCAGCACCCGGTGCCCGTCGCGGATGTCGCTGTACTCGATGGGAAACACGTCCAGCGAGCGGCGCATCTCCTCGGCGCCGAGCATCAGCGGCGGCGGATTGCCCTCCGCGACCCAGCCGCGCGCAAGCGCCGAGCCGCGCCGCAGCATGGAGGGCGTCGCCTCACGCAGCAGCACGAGGATGTTCAGGTCGGAGCTACCCTCGCGGTACTCGCCGCGCGCCGCCGATCCGTACAGCACCACGCTGACCAACTCGCCCCGGTAGAGCTCCGCCAGCTCGCGGGCGAAGGTCTCGGCCCGCTGCATCTCTTTCCCCATTTATCTCCGCATCCTTGCCATGGTTACCAGCTTCCGCTCACCCCACCGCCTCCGAATCCGCCCCCGCCCCCGAAACCACCGAAGCCTCCGCCGCCGAACCCGCCGCCCCCGAATCCTCCTCCGCCCCAGCCGCCGCGGCCGCTCCCCATGCCGATCGGGAAGGGGATGATCACCGGACCGCGGTGGCGACGACGGCCCCGCCCGCCACGGCCTCCCCTTCCGCCGCCCCCGCCACGCCGCGACATCAGAATCAGGATGATCAGGATGACGATCACCAGCATCACCCTTCCCGAGGACGTACCGCCTCCCCCGGTGGGGCGTGCCTGCGGCAGCCGGGGCACCTCGCCGGTCAGCTCGAAGCCGAAGCGTTGCGCGTACTCCTGCGCGATCGCGGTCACGCCGAGCAGGATCCCGCCGCCGAAATCGCCCTCGCGAAAGGCGGGCACCATGTAGCTGTCGCGGATACGACCCGCCTCGCCCGCGGTGAGAAAGGGATTGGCGCCCAGCCCCACCTCGATGCGAAGCCGCCGCTCCGGCGGCACCACCAGGATCACCACACCCGTGTTGCGGGCCGGATCGCCGGCCTGTCCCGCCTGCCCCACCCGCCACTCACGCCCGATCCGCAGCCCCACCTCCTCGATGGGCCGGCCCTCGAGCGAGGCGAGGGTGACGACCACGATCTCGCCGCCCGACTTGGTGCGGACCTCCTCGATCAACCGCTCCATCTGCGCCCGCTGCTGCGAGGGGATCACCCCCGCGAAGTCGTTCACGTAGCCCACCGGACGCGGCAGCTGGAGCTGCGCCCCGGCCGGCGTTACGGCGGGAAGCAGGCCCAGTGCCAGGAGAACGACCCACCCGAGGACGCGACCGAGCCGCCGCCAGGGGGCTTGATAAACCGGAGGACCGGGTATACTTTGCCGAAAAATCGCGAGTCTGTCCACAAGAAGTTTCCTTCCATCCCTTGATCAGGAGCTGCCATGAAGCGTTCGCTGCTCGTTCTACTCGCTGCCCTGCTGCCGCTCGGAACGATCGGCTGCGGCGGCGGACCCCGGGTCAGCGTCCATACCGCCGTCGACGCGGCCGGTACCGAGGGACTGGCAAATCTCGCTGACCTTCCAGTCCGCCTCGTACCCTACGACCGGGATGCGATCTTTGATTCGCTCGAGGCGGCATATCCCGAGCCCCAGCCCGCCATCCCGCAGGACATCCTCGAGCAGCAGCAGGCGGTGCAGGCAGCGCAGACGGACTGGCGTACCGCCGAGGAGCGCTGGGGCACCGTTCGTGACTCGCTGCGCACTCTCGCGAACGAGATGCAGCGTATGCAGCAGCAAGGGCTGCGAGGCACGCCGCAGTACACGCAAGCTTTCCGCCGCTTCGAGCAGCTCGAGGGGGAGGAACGCCAGGTGAGGCAGAACATGGACGCCTCTTTCGCCCGCTTCGACCAGATGCAGCGTACCGTGCTCACCCGCGCCGACTCGGTCCGCAGCGTGCGCGAGGCCTGGGGTGACCGGGCGTACACCGACTTCGACCGCGTCGTGGACGCGAGGCTGCAGCAGACGGGACGCCAGGAGTACGCGGATACCACCAATGCCGAGGGGCTGGTCCGCTTCCGTGCGCCCCGCGGCCGCTGGTGGGTGTACGCGCGCTATACCCTCCCCTACGAGGAGCTGTACTGGAACATCCCGATCGAGGTCGCGGGCGACAGCGTGCGCGTCGAGCTGAGACGCGACAACGCAGAGGTTCGCCCCGTCATGTAGCCGAGTGCCCGCCAGGCCCCGCGAGCCGCGCCGAGGCTCCCAGGGCCGCGGATGCCGAAGAGGATACCAGCGGCCGCCAGTGCCGGACTTCCGCCTCCCCCTCAGGGGTTCCGGGAGTTCGGCTCTGAATCTTCCTGTGATTCGGGAGGCTGCGGCGCCACCTCCACAGCGGGTTCCGCGGCTTCGCCGGGGATCAGCAGCGGCTCGCGCGGCTCCTGCACGCGCGGGCGCCCGTACTCCCACCGGCGCCGCAGATCGACGGACCACTGGCGAGTGACGCCCGTGGTCCAGGTGGTCACCCGCTGCAGCAGCACGTCGCGGCGGAGCGGCTCGTTGGCGACGCGCGCGCTCCACTGCGGGTCGATCTGCCACTCGAGGCTGCTCCCCCAGGTCTCCGCCGGCTGCCCCCCGAAGAGCACGCCCACGCCCCACTCGACGGTCCAGAAGACATTCCGCCCGAGCTGCCATCCCACCTCGACGGTGGTCGAGCCCAGCGGGTCGTCGATCTCGCTGGGGCTCGGCCGGCCGCGCACGCGCACGTAATCGAAGAGGCCCGCCTGCCGCAGCCACTGCTCGAGCGGTGCGAGCAGGACGCCGCCCACCAGCTCCTGCACCAGCAGCTGCTGCGCGAGCCCGCCGCCCACCTCGCCCAGCGCGAAGGTGGGGCGCCCGAAGATCAGATAGCTGAGCAGCTCCGACTCCGGCAGCGGCGGCCGGGTATCCGAGGTGAGCCGCAAGCGTGGGAACTGCGCGGTGCCGCTCACCTCGACCAGGATGTTGAGCACCGCGCCCTGCCCACCTGTCCCTCCGCCGCCAGCCGTCACCTGCCGCACCCGGTGGGCGGCGACGATGTTCAGCGCCGGGTTGAGGTCCGGGGTGCCGAAGAACTGGATGCGGCCGCTCACCACGTCGAACTCGCGGATGATCGGCCCGACGGTGAGTGCGTAGGTACCACGCTGCGCCTGCAGGTCGCCGAAGATCTGCCAGGTGTCTACGTCGCGCCGCGAGACGAGCAGCTCGCCGCCGATCTGCACCCGCAGCTCCGATGAGGTCGCCACGACGCCGTCGCCGAGGACGACCTCGAGGCCCTCGATGCGGATGTTGTCGATGATCGTCGGCTCGACGGCCACGGGGGAGATGATGTCGGCGCCGATCTCGCCGATCTCGATGTCGGTGATCTCGAAGGCCTGCTCGACCCCGATGGGGGCCGCGATGGTGCCGTCGCTCAGCACCACCCGGCCGGTCAGCACCGGATTGGGGAGCCGCCCCGAGAGGGAGATCTGGCCCGAGACCGCGATGTTGGCCACGTCCGCGCGGTTCATCCCGCGGAACTGGTTGAAGCTGCCCGCGAGCTGCAGCTCCGGACGCGTCCGATCGTCGATGCGCACCACGCCGCTGAGCGCGGCGGCGCCCCCGCTGCGAGCGGTGAGCGACTGGATCTGGATCTGCTCCTCGGCGAGCTGAAGCCGCGCCTCGATCTCCTCGTAGCGCACGCCGAGCTCGGGGAGGGTGATCGCGCCACCCCGCACCGCCGCGGTCCCCGTCATGTCGGGCCGGCCGAGGGTGCCTCCCACCTCGATCTGCGCCGAGACCACCCCCTCCCCCGCCCTCGCCTGCGGGACCGCGGCCACCAGCAGTCCGAGCGGCAGCGAATCGGCCATGATGCGGGCCTGCAGCGGCTCGGGGTCCAGCAGCTCGACCTCGGGAACCAGCCCCTCGATCGAGAGCGTCATCGGCACCGTCGCCTCGAGGCTGGCGGTCTGACGGTCCTCCAGCCAGAGGGCGGCGTTGCTCACCAGCTGTCCCGCGGCGTAGCGGGCGCTGAGGGTGAGCGTGTCCGCGCTGGCGCCCTCGAAGCGCAGGCTGGACAGCCGTGCCTCGACCGCCAGCTCAGGGGCGCCCACCGGCCCCTCGAGAAACGCCTCGAGCGCAAGCATGCCCTCGATCTCCGGCAGCTGCGCCTGCGGCGCCAGCCGTCGCAGCTCACCCAGATCCACGCCTGCCAGGCGCAGGCGGAAGTCCGTGGCTCCGGTGGGCGGCATCCGCCCGTCCACCTCGATCCACCCCTCCCCCGCATCGGTGCGGCGCAGCACCAGGCTGTCCACCGCCAGCCCCTCCACTTCGCCCCACCGCACGTGGGTCGGAGCGGCGAGCTGCCAGCGGCTGGGACCGAGGCGCAGCGCCAGGTTCTCGAACTCGATTCCGCGTAGCTGCTGCTGCTGCTCGGTGAACTCCAGGATCGCTGACGTCGCCAGCTCGGTCTGCGCGTCGCGGCGCACCAGCACGCCGACGCCCGCCGCGGTGGGGGTGGCATCCACCTCGAGCCGCACCGTCTGCAGCGTTTCGATCCCGGCAAGTGTGACCTCGGATCCGGAAACGTTCCCCTGACCGGACCAGCCTGCAACCTCCCGCCGTGCCTCTCCCTGCAGTGCGAGGGTGCCCGCCCGCCAGCCGTTGTAGCGCAGGTTGCGTCCCCGTCCGGTCGCCGCGAGCGCCGGATTCTCGAGCGAACCGGCGAGCCAGCCCTCGAGCGTGAGCGCGCCGGCGAGCTGGATGTCCACCCGCCGCATCGAGATCAGCACCGGCGTCAGCGAGGCGAGGTCGGGGGAGGCGAGCGAGAAGCGCAGCGGCGCCGGCGCGGGCTGCTGCAGCCCCCACTGCCCGGAGGCGGCGAGGCGGTTGCCGCGCAGCGCGAGCGCCAGCGTGTCCACCCGCAGGATGCCGTCGCGCACGGCCAGCTCGGCAGTCGCCGCCTCGAGGGACTCGCCACCGATGGTAGAGCCGGTGGCGGTGAGGCTGAGGCGCCCGTCGAGCGTCTCGAGGGTGATCCCCCGCCCCTCCAGCTGAACGCCTGCCGTCAGGTTGGTGGTCGGCAACGCCTGTGCGCCGGGCAGCTGCCGGAGGTTCACCCCCGCCACCACCCCGGAGAGCGCGTAGCTGGGAAGATCGCCGGGCGTGTACCAGCCCTCGACCGCCAGCGCCGCGGGGGGAGCGGCAGGATCGCTGCGGAGGCCGAGATCGAAGCGGTAGGCGCTCGCGCCGCCGCCGCTGACGCGGATCGGGCCCGTGAGCGGGGAGGCGAAGAGGGTCGGCCGCCCGATCACGGTACCGAGCTGGAAGTTCGTCGCCTGCCCCGCCACCTCGACCTGCGGCGGCTGCGCGGCGGTGCGGATGCGCCCCTCGAGGGCGAAGCTCCCCTCCGCTTGGGCGAGATCCACGTCGAAGCGGAGGTCCTCCACCGTGCCGGCCGCGGCGAAGGTGCCGGAGACCGCGCTGGTGGTCGGCGTCGCCTGCAGCAGCAGCCCGGCGGGCTGGAAGGCGCTCAGCATCCCGGAGACGTCGAAGCGCAGCGGCTCCTCCATCGCGAGTTGTCCGTTCACTGCGAACAGCCCCGCGTCGCCCCCGAGGTCCACGCTGAAGCTCAGCGCCTCGCGGGTGCCGGTGACCTCGACCGGTCCCGCCAGCGTGGCGGTGCGGAAGGGGAGCGCGGGGAAGAGCTCGGTGAGCGTCGGCAGCGCCAGCGGCTGGGCGACCGCGCGCAGCTCGTAGCGAAGTTCGGGCTCGGTGCGGACGCGCCCGGAGAGCGCGGCCAGACGGCTGGGAGGCGCGACGCCCACCTCGTAGGCGAGCTCGCCTGCCTCGAGCCGCAGGTCGCGCGGGGTACCGGCGAGCGTTGCCGTCCCGCGGATCACCCCCTGCAGCCGCTCGCGCTGCTCAGGCAGCAGCGGAACGAGAGCCTCCAGGCGCAGGGGACGCAATTGGATCTGCAGATCCTGCAGCACCAGCGGATCCTCCGCCCCGCCCATCGCGAGCGCCCCCTCCGCGCCCAGGATCGAGGGCTCGGCTCCCGGCACCCCGCGCGGGATCACGCTGGCGGTCAGATCCACACGCAGCGGTCCGCCGACCACCGTCTCCCCTCCCACGGTGGCGAGGGTGCCGCGCACCGTGCCGGCGTAGGGGTACTGCTCCGCCACCCCCAGCACGTCCAGGATCCGTAGATCGAGCGGGTCCAGCAGCAGGTTGGTCTCCAGGAAGACGGGGGGCGCCTCGCCGCCGACCAGCATCGCCAGGTAGCCCGTCACCCGCGAGTCGAAGCCGGTGACCGCCACGTCGCGGGCGCGCACCTCGGTCCGCCCATCGGCCCGGGTCTGCACCGCGAGCGCCAGCCGCGCCTGCCCCTCGAGCGGCAGATCCGGCGCGAGCCAGCGCAGGTCGCGCAGGTCGAGCGGCTCGGCGCGCAGCGCCAGATCGAAGCGCGCCCCCTCCTCCGCCAGCCGCACCAGACCCTCGCCCTCCACCGTGGAGAGGTCGGTGCGCAGCGTCTCGATGGCGAAGCGGAAGCCATCCTCGGGCGCCTCCTCCATCCAGCCGCGCAGCTGCGCGATCCGCACCTCCGGGTTCTCGAGGATCGCATTGAGATCCGCCACCTCGACGCGCCACCCCTCCGCGCCGCCGACGCGTACATTGGCCAGGCGTGCATCCACGCCGCGCGCGGTGCGCACGGTCCGCTCCCCCGCATCGTCCAGCGTGGAGAGCAGCAGACGGCCCCGCCGCAGGAGCACCTCGCTCAGCAGGACGGTGCGGCCCTCCCCCTCCGGCTGCACCTGCACCTCCTGCCCGTCGCTCATCAGCGCGACCGCGCGCACCAGATTCCACTCCCCGTCGGGCTGCTGCACCAGGCGAAGGAAGGGATCGAGCAGCTCGACACGGGGGATGACGACCGGCTCCCCTTCCGTCAGCACCACCTGGTCGAGGAGGATGTACGCGAGCGGCGCGCTGACGATGGTATCGCCCGCGGGGCCCAGCAGCGCGACGTTCTGCAGCGAGACACGCGCGCGCCCCTCCGGCAGCGTCTCGAGACCGAAGGCGTCCGCCGGCAGCCCCAGCTCACGGCCGACCGCGGTGCGCAGCTCGATGTCGCGCGCCGTCTGCACGTACACCCAGAGCGCCACCGCGGCGAGGAGCAGCCCCAGCACCGAGCCGGCGAGGAGCAGTGCCGCCCGGCTCCAGTGGGAGAGCGGGCGGACCGGCGGGCCGGGCGCGAGCGACGGGCCCTCGCGATACTCGGTCTCCTGCGGCGTCTCGGTGGGGGCGCGCATCAGAAGGCCTGACCCACCGCGAAGTGGAACTGGAAGCGGTCCCAGAGCCTGCCGGGCGGCTCGTAGATGCCAGGCACGCGGCGCAGGACCGCCTCGAGGGCTCCGTCTACGGGTCGGGGGACGCGATCCACCAGGAAGAGCGGACCCGCCTGGCGCCCATAGGGGTTGTAGGCCGCGTCGATGCGGATGGGGCCGACGGGGGTGATGAAGCGCACTCCCGCACCCGGAGTGAAGCGCAGCGGCGCGGTCGTCAGGTCGGTACCGGGCGCCCACACCTGGCCGGCATCCACGAAGATGCCGAGGCGCATGAACTCGGAGAGGATCGGGGAGGGCGTGCGCAGCTCGAGCGAGCCCACCGCGAGCTGTGTCCCGCCGGTGGCCGAGGAGCGTACGTTGAGGAACTCCTCCTCGCCCTGTGGGTTGACCCTCACGCTGTCGGCCACGTAGACGACCGGCCCGAGCGCGTTGCGTCCGAAGCCACGCACGCTGTTGGGCCCCCCGCCGTAGAAGCGCCGCTCGGGAGGGATGAAGTTGGTCGCGGGATCGATGGAGCGCTCCGGGATGATCCCCCCCTGCAGCCGCGCGGCGAGCACCCACCCCGGGCGCAGCGGCCGGTAGCTGACCGCGTCGCCGATCAGGCGCAGGTACTGGTCGTCCGAACCCAGCAGCCCGGAGGCCCACGCGGCGCCGCCGCGCAGCTGGAAGCCGCGCGTGACGTTCCCCTCCGTCTGCGTCCGGTCGTAGACGACGGCCTGCGAAAGCGCGTTCGACCAGCGGCTCTGCTCGAGAGGCGCCCAGTCCTCCGGCGCGCAGACGTCGAAGCCGATACAGAAGACCGCGGGATCGGCACGGGTGAAGCCGCGCTCGATGTCCACCGTGGTGGTGAGGAAGGTATTCAGGCCCAGCGTGCGCGAGAGGGCGAGCTGCCCACCCCGCGCCTCGCGCAGGAAGGCGTTCAGCTCCGAGAGCCGCTCGGCGCGAATATTCGCCCCGAGCTGATTGCGTGTGCCGAAGAGCTGCGGCTGCTGCAGATCGGCCGCGATCCGGTAGTTCACCCGGTCGCTGAAGCGGTCGTCCCGCAGCGCGTAGCAGAGATTGTTCTCGAGCCCCGCGGCCAGCGGCTGGCCGACGCCGATCTTCGAGACCAGCCCGGAGACCTCGAGCCGCCGCGCGCCGCCGATGAAGTTCCGATTCACCCAGCGCGCCTCGGTGCGGAAGCAGTCCACCGTGCCGTAGCCCGCCGAGGCATCCACCAGGTACTGCGGCGCCTCGACGACGCGCACCAGCACCCCGGCGCGCGCGGTGTCGGCGGCCAGATCCACCGGACCCTCGCCGATCTCGACCGAGGCGAAGTTCACCAGCCCCAGCGCGTAGAGGTTACGCTGGCTGCGGTTCAGCTCGGCGACCCGCAGGATGTCCTCCTCGCGGAAGGTCAGCGCCCGGCGCGCCGTCCGCTGGGAGAGGCGGTCGGTGCCGACGAAGCCGATCGAGTCCACCCGCACCAGTGGGCCGGGGATGGCGACGAACTGCACCTCCGCTACGTCGGCGATGGTGTCGATCGCGTAGTTGCGCAGCACCTCCGCGTAGGCGTAGCCGCGCTGCAGCAGCGCCGCGCGCACCGTATCCGCCGAGGAGAGGAAGGCGCCGCGGCGGAAGGGCTCCCCCTCCCGCAGGGGCAGGGTGCGCAGCAGCTCCTCCGCCGGGACGATCTCCTCCGTACCCTCGACCAGCAGCTCGGTCAGGGTCACCCGGTCGCCGGGGATGACGGCGAAGCGCACGCCGACCCGCCCCGGCTGGAGCGGGTCCACCGAGGGGATGATGCGGGTGCCGAAGTAGCCGTGGTCGCGGTAGTAGAGCTGGATGCGAGCCACGTCGCGCGCCAGCTCGCTCAGGTCGAGGAAGTAGCGGTCGCGGCCGACGGGGCAGAGACCGAGCGGCAGAAAGGGGAGGCGGCAGCGGGTGGGCCGGGTGATGGTGATGAGCTCCAGCGAATCGTGGGGAATCTGCAGATTCCCCGCGAACTCGACCTGCCGCACCTCCCGCCCCGCGTACTCAGCCAGGCCGGGAAAGGGACCCGCGGCCCGGCCCGTCGCGGCGCAACCACTCAGCACGCTCATCAGCAGGAGGAGAAGGCTGGGGCACGCAACCCAGCGCATCCACCCCGAAAATCCACCAGATCGATCCGGCATCCTGGAAATCACATGGGGAAGCAAAGGAGGACAATGTACAGCCGGCGCGGAAGCGGTCAAACCCAGCGCTACCTGCCGCGCGAGAAGGTACCCACGCCTTCCCGCTTTTGTTCGGCCGCGAGCCGGTGTGGAGCGGGTATTGCAGTTTTCCTTTCGGCCGCCCTACCCAGGAGGCGCCAGGAAGGCGCAGCATGGTAGCGGTGCCCTGTGCTTCCTCGTACAATAGAGCATCGCTCGATACTGACTGGACACCTGACCCGCCGCGCCCGGCGGGTACGCACCTGAATGCTCATGGCCGATCTGCGAGAATTCCACGGTCCGAACGCGGGCTACGTCCTGGACCTCTACGAGCGCTACCGGGAGGATCCGGCTACGCTGGACGCGCAGTGGCGCTCCTTCTTCGAGAGCTTCACGCCCCCCGCGGCGGGTGACGGCGCCGAGGCTGCCGCGCCCGCCGCGGCGGCGGCCTCTCTTGACGTGGAGAAGCTTGTGGCTGCGCGCGAGCTCTCTCGCGCCATCCGCGTGCG
>JBPCIT010000239.1:0-13476 GCA_051006015.1 Longimicrobiaceae bacterium | reverse complement strand
GTGTCGATCACCGCCCCGCGCCGCCGTTTTTGGGCGAGGATGTTGCGGTGCGGGCGAGCATGCTGCCCCTCCCCTCGCTGCTCGCGGCAGCCGGACTGGCGATGGTGCATCTCTTCGCAGGGAAGCTGCGCTTTCTGGATGCGGTTCCGCGCAGCCGCTGGCTCTCCTTTGCGGGTGGGATGTCGGTGGCGTACGTCTTCGTCCACCTCCTCCCCGAGCTGGTCGCGGCGCAGGAGGCGGTCGAGCACGCCGCGGGAGAGGCGCTGGGCTTTCTCGAGCACCACGTCTTTCTCCTCGCGCTCCTGGGGCTGACGGTCTTCTACGGCCTCGAACGGGCCGCCATCCTCTCACGCCTGCGCCGCAGCGACAGCGGTGAGCAGGACTGCACCACGCCGGAGGTCTTCTGGCTCCACATCGCCTCCTTCTGCGTCTTCAACTTCCTGATCGGGTATCTGCTGGCGCAGTGGGAGGCGGAGGGGCTCGGCTGGCTCGCGCTCTTCTTCCTGGCGATGGCGCTGCACTTCGTCGTGAACGACTACGGGTTGCGCCAGCACCACAAGGATGCGTACCGCCACACCGGACGGTGGATGCTCGCGTTGACGGTCTTCCTCGGGTGGGGTGCTGGCCAGGCGGTGCGGGTCTCGGAGGCCGTCCTGGCGCTGCCGCTCGCCTTCGTCGCCGGCGGAGTCATCCTCAACGTGCTCAAGGAGGAGCTGCCGGCGGAGCGGGAGAGCCGCTTCTGGGCCTTCTCGCTCGGGGTGGCGATCTATGCCGCGCTGCTGGTTGCGCTGTAGCCGCTCGCGGGCGCGCGCTGCCTTGACAGGAGCCCGGCTGTGCGTCGATCCTTGTGCGGCCGCGTCTACGCCGCCAGCGATCCGCGTTCCTTCCTCCCACGGCCGCTCCCTGCATGACTGAGTCATCCCCACCGCCGCTTCGCCTCACCGCCACGCTGATCGCGCAGTACTTTCGCTTCCGCTGTGAGCGCCAGCTTCGTTACGACCTGGTTCCCGAGCGGCTGCGCGAGGGCGACATCCCCCGGCGTAACCTCGATCCCGCGCAGGGGACGCTCGTCGGGCCGCGGCCGGGGGCGGGACTCCTCACCCGAGCCGGGCGGCAGTGGGAGCAGCGCAGGATCCGCCAGCTCATCGACCGCTTCGGCGCGGAGGCGGTGCTCTGCGCCGGCTGGTCGGAGAAGGGCGAGGCGCGGCGGCTCCCGTACGCCGAGGTGGTGGCCGCGCTCCGCGAGCCGGGAGAGCTGCGGCTGCTGGTCCAGCCCGAGCTGCGGCTCCCGGATGCGGCGGCCTTCGCGCAGCGCTTCGGGATCGATCGCGAGCAGGTGAGCATCGTCTCCGCGCAGCCGGACCTGATCTATATCCACCGTCTCCGCGATGGCACGCGGCGCTTCCAGGTGATCGACATCAAAGCGAGCCCGGCGGCCACCATCGCCCACCACGCGCAGGTCGCCTTCTACACGCTGCTGCTCGAGCAGATCTGCCGGGAGGAGGGGATTCAGGGGGGGACGCCGGAGCTGCGCTTCGGGCGCGTGTGGGCGCGAAATGGCAAGGGGCCGCAGCGCTTCGCGCTCGGCGCGTACCGGCACCACGTCAGGCACTTCCTGCGCGAGGTGCTCCCGCACGCCGCCACCCGCTCCCCCGCGGCGTGCGGCTGGCACCTCTCAGGTGCCTGCGCGGGGTGCAGCTACTTCCATCACTGTCGCGAGGAGGCCGACCGCACCGGCGACCTCTCGCGGGTGGTGGGAATCACCTCGCTGGCGAAGGAGGTGCTGCACGAGCGCAGGATCCGCTCGGTCGAGGCGCTCGCCGGCAGCTTCCGCCGCGACACCTACACCGGGTGCCACTCCCTGGAAGCGAACGCCGAACGGCTCCAGAAGCGGGCGCGCGCGACGCAGCACGGCAAGCTGGTCGAGCTCGAGACGCGTACGCATCTGCTGGCGCCGCACGAGGACGTGCGGGTGATCGTAACCGCCGAGGGCGATCCGGTGACGGGGCTCTGCTTCGGGCTGGGGCTGCGGAGCTGGCCGCCGCGCCGCGAGGAGGTATTCCTCGCCGCCGCGGGCACTCCCCAGGCGGAGCGCGAGATGCTCCGCGCCTTCCTCGCTCGCGTGGACGCGCTCTTCACCGAGGTGGACGCGCACAACCGCACCGTGGAGAAAGGCGGCCGGACGCTGCACCTCTACCTGTGGGATCGCACGGAACTCGAGCTGCTGCGCGGGCTGCTCCAGCGCAATCTGCAGGACCTGGAGGTTTAGCCGGCCATCGGACGACTCCTGCGGCTCGCCGCCCCTCGCGGCGCGCTGCTCGACCCGGAGGTGCTGCGCAGCTCACTGGGCACGGTGCTGGCCGACGCGGTGGGGGCGCTCTTCGCGCTCCCTATCCCCTACAGCTACGATCTGGCCTCCGTCTCCGAACGCCTCCAGCCGGTGGAGGCGCCCTGGGTGCACCGGTCCCGCGCGGACTACGGCTGGCCCCTCTCGAGCCAGGTCGCCTTCGAGCGCATCCACAATCTCTGGCGCCGCTGGCCGCACCGCACCCGCCAGAGCGAGCAGTCGCCGGAGGAGGTGGAGGCGGAGATCCGCCGCACCATCCTCTCGAAGCTGGCGGCGGTGGACTCCGTGCTGCGCGCGGTGCGGGAGCGGACCCGCGCCGCCCGCGCCCGCCGGGGTGAACCGCTGCAGCTCGAGAAGAAACCCTTCACCCTCGCCGAGGAGGAGGACTCGCTCGGCGACCCGACGCTCGAGATGCTGCGCATCTTCGCCCGGCTCGAGTCCACCGCGGCGGCGCTGGCACTGCGCAAGCTGCACCTCCTGCCCTCCGCCGAGCGCGCCCGGCGCGGCGAGTGCATTCCAGGGCTCAGCCTGGTCGAGCGGCGGGAGGACGGCACACTCGTCTTCGAGTTCGATCCCGCGTGGCGCGACGCCAAATTCCGCCCCGGCGACTTCAACCTCCTGCTCACCAACGACGATGGGCGCTCGCTCGTCGAGCTGCTGGGCCGCGGCTGGGACCGCCGCAGCCTGCAGGTCTCGCTGGTGGACTACGACCTGGCCGCCGATCCCCCGCGCGTCTTCCTCGCGCCCGGCGAGGGGTTCGCGAAGGCGGAGGCGAAGGGCCGCATCGACCTGGATCTCCACCAGTGCGCGCTCGACCGCGCTCCCTCGGACTTCAACACCCCGCGCATCCTCGCGACGCTGCAGGCGATTGCGGCGGGAAAGGGGGAGGCGGCGTTCGTCCGCGGGCTGATCGAGGGCCAGGTGCCGGAGGAATGGACCCCGCCCTACGCCGAGGCCGCCGACGCCGTGCTCCGCGGGATCTCTGCTCACGCCACGCTCAACCCCGACCAGGAAACCGCGTGGCGGGCAGCCTTCGAGCGCTGCCTCACCGTGGTGTGGGGGCCGCCGGGAACGGGCAAGACCTACCTGCTGGGGTGGATGTTGATCGGCCTGGCGGAGGCGGCGCGGCGAGCCGGCCGGCCCTGCCGCATCCTGGTGACCGCCGCCACCCACCGCGCGGTCGTCAACGTGCTCTCCCGCATCGCGCGGGAGCTGGCGCGGGCGGGGATTCCTTCGCCGCTGCGGCTGGTGAAGCTGCGCGGCAGCGGCAACGATGCGGACCGGGACCTCGATGGGCTCGCGGTCGAGCTGCTGGAGGAGGAGCGGCTGCCGGCGCTGCTCGCCGCAGCGGAGGGTGGGGAGCCAGTGGTGGTCTGCTCCACCGTCTGGGCGCTCTGGAAGCAGATGCGCTCTGCCTCGCGTGCCCGCGCACTCCCGGATCCGGCGGAGGCGGATACCCCGGTGCAGCCCTGGTTCGACGTGGTGGTGATCGACGAGGCCTCGCAGATCAAGCTCTCCGAGGCGCTGATCGCCCTCTCCTCGATCCGCGCGGGCGGGCAGATGATCCTCTGCGGCGACGACCGTCAGCTCGCGCCGGTGGTGCAGGGGCGCTATCCGCGTGAGGCCGGCACCCTCTTCGGCTCCGCCTTCGGCCACTTCGCCGCCAAGTTCGAGCGGCTCACCCTGCGCGAGAGCCGGCGAATGAACCGCGCGCTGATCGAGTACCCGCGGGAGATCTACTATCCCGGCCTGGTCTCGATGTGTCCGGACCACCGCATCCGCCTGGACGAGCCCCCGAATCTTCAGGCCGATCCCGCTGATGCGCTGCTGCGGGAGCTGTTCCTGGCTCCCGAGGATGCGGTCGTCTTCTGCACCTACTCGGGCATCCGCGCCGCGGCGAGGAACCCCTTCGAGGCGCGGCTCGCCGCTCGCCTGGTGCGTCTCGCCCGCGAGCTGCTGCGGGACCCCGACACCGGGAAGCCGTATCCCTCCGCGCGCTTCATATCCGAAGCGCTCGCGGTGATCTCCCCGCACCGGGCGCAGAACAGCGCCATCCTCGGCGAGCTGCTGCAGAGCGGCTTCCGACGCGAGGAGCTGCCGGTGGTGGACACCGTCGAGCGCATGCAGGGCAACGAGCGGGAGATGATCATGGTCTCCTACGGCGTCGCCGACCGCGAGTACGCGGAGGCCGAGGCCGAGTTCCTCCTCAACCCCAATCGCTTCAACGTCTCCATCACGCGCCCACGCTCGAAGCTGATCCTGCTGATGAGCGAGGAGATCCTCCGCGCCGTCCCGCGGGACGAGGAGGTGCTCACCGCCTCGATGGCCATCCAGGGCTACCGCGACCACTGCAGCGACGCCGTGCGGGAGGCGGAGCTTCCCGGACCCGCGGGGGAGGCGGTGCGGGTGCGCTGCCACTACCGGCGGTTGATCGGTACCGGATGACCGGCTTTCAGCAGCGACACAGGCTGCGTTATTGCATGCGACGCTTGCAGTGACGGGAACAGCGAGTTAACGTGGTACCTGCCATCTTGACCACACAGGAGGGTGGAATGGGCGTGACGGACATGGAGCTGCGAGAGACCGGGCGCACCCTTGACTGGGCGCGGAAGACCCTCGACCTGAGCATGGAGGAGCTGGGTCAGGTGATCGGCACGACCCGGCGGACGGTTCAGCGCTGGCGGGCGCGCGAGAGCCTTCCATCGCCCGAGCACCGCGAGAAGCTGGACGAGATGGGCGAGCTGCGCTACTGGCTGGAGACAGTGTTCGAGAAGGATGTGGACGCGGCGCACAGCTGGCTGACCACCCGTCTGCCGAGCCTGCGGGGTCAGACGCCCATCTCGCACATCCGCAAGGGGAGGATCAAAGAGATCGTGGGAATCCTGGCGGCGTTCGAGTCGGGAGCCTTCATCTGACCTTTTCCGGTCGCGTCTGGCGGCACGTTCCTCGGGGTGCCCACGCCCTCCACCTCGGGTTCATCCTCGAGGCAACCGGGCGCTGGAACCGCCAGGGCGAGTACGGCTGCCTCTACACCGCTCTCACTCCGGCAGGCGCCCTCGCGGAGTATCGCAAGCATCTCGTCCGGAACCGCTTGCAGAAGCCACGCGACCTGGTTTCCATCGAGGTCACCGTCCGACCTGTTCTTGATTTGACCGAGCTGGCGATCCAGGCCCGCTACGCAGCATCCCTCGAGAAGATGACCGGGGACAGCGATGAAGAGCTGGAGCAGTGCCGCCAGCTCGCCGACGCTGCGCGCGGGGAAGGCTTCCGTGCGATCCTGGCACCCTCCGCTGCACAAGAAGGCGAGCGAGTTCTCGTGATCTATCCCGAGGGCCGTGCGTCCGACCTCCGGCTTCGTGAGGGGCCGGACCGCCTGGCGGTGAATCATGGACCGACCCCACTGGTGGATGAGCACGGCGAGGTGATCGGCCAGATCTGACGGATCGTGGATCTCCTTGCTCGCAATCCACGGCGGCCAGACGCTTTGTCTCAGGCGGAGCTGCCGGGACCGGATGGAGAGGCGGTGCGGGTGCGGTGCCACTACCGGCGGCTCGCCGACACGTGCCACGTTCGGTATCCAGGCCGCTGAGGGGCAGACTGGTTCACCCGAGATTCACTCCGCCGCGCACCGTCAAAAACGATCCGCGGGAGCACGGCCCCGTGCGGGCGGACATCGGCATCAGCCTGGCGCCTGCTTACGAGACCGCCTCCTGCACCTTCGCCGAATCCTGGTAATCACGGAACTCGATCGCCTTGCCGCTGCGCATCGTCCACACGTGGGCGAAAGCTGCCCGAAAGCTCTTACCGGTGGCAGGCCAGGTTCCGCTCTCTGTGCCCAGGACCACCACCCGCTCGCCTCCGTCGATGAACTCGTCCGTCTCGACCCGGTAGTCCTGCCAATCGCTGCCGAGCTTGACGAACACGTCGTTCAGCACGGCGTCTGCTCCGCGATGGGTTCCCCCCTGAGGATGGGCATCCGGAACGATCCAGATGATGTCCGGATCGAAATTGGCCATCACGGTGGGGATGTCACCGCGGGAGAAGGCCTCGTACGTGTTGCGCAGGATCTCAATGTTGTTACGGTTACTGCCGTTCATGAGAAGCTCCTTGCCTGAAGGTTGACGTTCTACCTTGTCACTCGTCTACCCGGCTGATGCGGCATCCGAGTGCGCCCCACTCGGATGCCACATCAGCCGGATGAGATACAGGTTCATCGCGGACGCGAGACCTCCCCGTCGAAGATCAGCACACCCTCGCCAGTGACGAAATTGATCTGCCCGGTAACCATGCCCCCGCCGGTCGCGTTCCGTAGGCGCCTCGTCCCGCCGCGAATGGTGAATGGCCCCTCCACCGCCAGTACCCCCGGCTCAATCCACTCGCCACTGAGCTCGTACGTCCCCACCGCCCGGCTTCCCTCGGAAGCAGTGAACCGGAAGGCGCCATCCGTGGCCCGCAGCGTCTCGAGGTCGACGCAGGAGAAGATGCTGCCCGTGAAGCTGCCCGCGAAGCTGGCGGGAGAGCTGCCCTCGCCGTGTCCCACCGCCATATCGGCGAGTTCCGAGGGGCAGATCTCCGGGGCAACCGGAGTGAGTCCGGGCGTGAAGTAGTATGTCGCGCTGAAGGGCACCATGGCCGCGGCCACGCTGACGGCGGATTCGACCGAGATGCCGGCGGTGCTGACAGCGGTGGGGGAATCGCGCGCGCAGGCGCTGGCAAGGGTCGCGGCGAGGAGAACACCGAGAGTGTTGGAAGTGCGCATGTTTACCTCTGGACGGTGGAATTCGTGAATGGGTTGGAAACCTCTCCTGTACGCTGCCCTCAGGTGCAGATCTGCCCGCGGTAGGTGACCTCACCGGTTCCTGTATCCGAGTCGATCCACCCGTGCGCGGTGAGGGAACCCGACGCCCCCTCGTAGATCCCAGTCCCTCCGACGATCGTCAGGCGCTCGTTGAACTGGCCGGAGGGGGTGAGGACCGCGATGTCGGAGGTGTTGAACGAGCCCTCGTCTGTGGTGAAGGTATGCACGAAATGCAGATGAGTGGCTCCCCTTCCCCGCTGCTCCGCTTCGGTGATCTGGAAGGTCATCGTGCCTTCCAGGTCGCCAGTGAAGGTGCCTGCGCCGGTGGTCGGGCTGTCGAAGTACCCGGCGAGGTTCAGGGTAACGTTCTCGCAGGAGCGTGCAGACCGGGAATTTGCGACGGTTTCCGGGGTCAGAGCGGTGGGTGCATCCTGGGCGCACCCGCTGGCGAGAGCCGTCGCCAGCAGAACAGCGGGGATCCTGAGACTGCGCATAAAAACCTCCTTCGTGGTGAAGAGCTCGGCGTGACCGGGAAGTCGATCGAGCCGGACCTGGGTAGCAGGTGCGGCAGCTTCAACGCTGCCCAAACACCTGATTCGCGCCCCTGGCGCATTTCCCGCCCCAACGTTAGTTTGACTGCGTAACGCCGCCGTGATCTGAGTGTAATCTCCCCGCATTGCGCCCACGTTGCGCCCTCCCTTGGCTGTGATGATCCATCTCCGTACGCTCGGAAGTCTCGATCTTCGGCGCGAGGACGGACGCGCGCTGGGCTCCTTGCTCGCGCAGCCGAAGCGCTTCGCCCTGCTCGCCTACCTGGCCGTCTCCCCCGGCTTCCACCGACGCGACACGCTGCTCGGCCTCTTCTGGCCCGAGTCGAGCGACGAGGCCGCCCGGGCCTCGTTACGCACCGCGCTCAGCGTGCTGCGCCGCTCGTTAGGGGAGGGGGTGGTGGCGGGGCGGGGGAACGAGGAGGTCGGGATCGATCCCGGGCGCCTCTGGTGTGATGTGCCCGCGTTCGAGCAGGCGCTGGCGGCGGGCACGCTGGAGCAGGGGCTCGAGCTCTACCGGGGAGATCTGCTCACCGGGTTCTATGTCGAGGATGCCCCGGCCTTCGAGCGCTGGCTGGAGGAGAGGCGCGCCGAACTGCGCCAGAAGGCGGCCGAGGCAGCGTGGCGGCTGGCGGAGCGGGCGGAGGAGAAGGGCAATCCCGCGGCGGTGCAGTGGGCGCAGCAGGGGGTGGTACTCGCGCCGGATGACGAAGCGGCGCTGCGGCGGCTGCTTGCCCTCCTGGATCGGGGGGGTGACCGGGCGGGAGCGCTGCGGGCGTACGAAGAGTTCGCGCAGCGGCTGAGGGAGCAGTACGAAGCCGAACCCTCGCCCGAGACAGTAGCGTTGATCCAGAGCATCCGGGTGCGCGAGCGGGTGCAGCAACAGCACCTTCCCTGCACACCGGTCGAGCCGGTCAAGGAGCCGGCTGCGGAGCCGATCGCAACCGCGCCGCATGCGCTGCGGATGCCAGACGGCGAGGCGGCTGAGCCTCTCGTGCCTCCCAAGCACGCCGTGCCCCATGAGCCGAAAACCCGGCCAAGTCCGCCTTTCGCCGGCAACGGCCGCCGAACGATGCGGCCCGGGCGCGTCCTCACGGTTGCGGCTGCCGTCCTGCTCGGGGTGCTCGGCACGCTGTACGTTACCACCTCACCCTCGGACGCGCGGCAGGGAATCGCCTCGCCGGGAACGTCGGGGAGCGACTCCGCGGCCGTGTCACTCTCCTCGATCGTCGTCCTCCCTTTCGTGGACATGAGCGCGGAGGGTGACCAGGAGTACTTCGGCGACGGCATTGCCGAGGAGCTGATCAACGTCCTCACCCGAGTCGAAGGTCTCCAGGTAGTCGCACGGACCTCCTCGTTCGCCTTCAAGGGATCGAGCACTGATGTGCGTGAGATCGGTAGGAGACTCGGTGTCCGGACGGTGCTGGAGGGGAGTGTGCGGAAGTCAGCCAACCGCGTGCGGATCACCGCGCAGCTCATCAGCGCCGAGAACGGCTATCACCTCTGGTCGGAGACATACGAGCGGGAGGTCTCGGACATCTTCGCCATTCAGGATGAGATCTCCAAGGCGATCGCCAACGCGCTTACAGGCAGCTTCCTCGGGACTGGCCAGCTGCGCGGCGCAAAACATGTAACGGAGAATCTCGCAGCGTATGATCATTACCTGCGAGGACTCCATTTCCTCAACCAGGGCTCGGTGGAGGCGCTGCAGAAAGCGGCGGGGTACTTCGAGCAGGCCATTGCCGCGGACTCCGGATACGCGCTGGCCTATGCAGGATTGAGCGACGCCTACATTCAGTTCCCCACCCTCGGAGTCATGCCCGCCACGGAGGCCCATGCGCGCGCGAGGACGGCGGCGCGCCGGGCACTGGAGATGGACGGGACGCTTGCGGAAGCTCATGCGGCGCTTGCGCGTGTGCAGCTCGAAGGTGACTGGGATTTCCGCGGTGCCGGCCGGAGCTATCAGCGTGCGATCGAGCTGAACCCCCACTTCGCCACGCGGTTCCGGTATCCATTTTATCTGGTAACGGTCGGGCAGCTGGGCGAAGCCATAGAGGTGATGCAGCAGACGGTCGCGCTGGATCCGATCTCCGTCACCGCCAGGTCGCGGCTGGGCCTGATCCTGTACTTCGACGGGAAGTACGACCAGGCGGTCGAGCAGCTACGCCGGGCCCTCGAGCTGGCGCCGGCGGACCCCTTCGCGCACTGGTACCTCGGGCTGATCTACATCCAGCAGCGCAGGTTCGACGAGGGTATCGAGGCGCTCCAGACGGCGGTCACGCTCTCAGGAGGGAGCCCGCTGGTGCGCGCGACGCTCGGCTGCGCCTATGCTCGTGCTGGACGACGGCAGGAAGCGCTCAGAATTCGAGACGAGCTACTGAGCCGCGAGAGCCAGCTCTACCTGCGCCCGCAGGGCATGGTCTTCCTCCTCTCGGATCTGGGAGAGCGCGATGAGGCGTTCAGGTGGCTTGAGGCCACGATCGCGGACCGTTCGCTGCTCCCGTTCGTCCTTGCATCGGAGCCCCTGCTCGACCCGCTGCGCTCCGACCCGCGCTTCGCGCGCCTGCTGACGAAGGCCGGTCTCGACTGACGGCGCTGACCGACGATTCAAGCTGTCCTGCCTCTCGACACACACCCACCCGTGGGTTACAATCTCCCCTCGATTAGTTCCGTTCTGCCACCCGACCCGCGAGCCGCCATGGACGCTTTGAAGACGATGGGTGCCGAGCTGAGCACCACCGATCCCGTTCTCCACGACCTGATCGTCGAGGAGGTGGACCGCCAGGAGGATCAGCTCGAGATGATCGCCTCCGAGAACTTCGTCTCCCGCGCCGTGCTGCAGGCGGTGGGGACGGTGCTCACCAACAAGTACGCGGAGGGCTACCCGGGCAAGCGCTACTATGGCGGCTGCGAGGTGGTGGACAAGGTCGAGCGGCTGGCGCAGGAGCGGGCGCTGCGCCTCTTCGGCGCGGAGCACGCCAACGTGCAGCCGCACTCCGGCTCGCAGGCGAACATGGCGACCTACTTCGGGCTGCTCGAGCCGGGCGGCACCATGCTGGGGATGAATCTCTCGGAGGGCGGGCACCTGACGCACGGCTCGCCGGTCAACTTCAGCGGGCGCCTCTACAACGTGGTCGCGTACGGAGTGCGGGAGGATGACCACCGCATCGACTACGACCGGCTGCGCGAGCAGGCGCGCGAGGTGCGCCCGGGGATCATCCTCGCGGGGGCGAGTGCGTATCCGCGGATCATCGACTTCGAGGCCTTCGGCGAGATCGCCCGCGAGGTCGAGGCGCACCTGGTGGTGGACATCGCCCACATCGCGGGGCTGATCGCCACCGGCCACCATCCCTCGCCCGTGCCCCATGCGGACGCCGTCACCTCGACCACCCACAAGACGCTGCGTGGGCCCCGCGGCGGCCTGATCCTCTGCCGCGAGGAGTACGCCAAAGGCATCAACAAGCAGATCTTCCCGGGGATTCAGGGCGGCCCGCTGATGCACGTGATCGCCGCCAAGGCGGTCGCCTTCGGCGAGGCGCTGCAGCCCGGGTTCCACGACTACTCCGCGCGGGTGATCGAGAACGCGAGGGCGCTCGCCGAGGGGCTGCTCGAGCGTGGCTTCAATCTCGTCTCCGGCGGCACCGACAACCACCTCCTGCTGGTGGATTTGCGCAACCGCGACATCACCGGCAAGGATGCGGAGAAGGTACTGGACCGCTGCGGCATCACAGTCAACAAGAACACCGTTCCGGGCGAGACGCAGTCGCCCTTTGTCACCTCCGGGATCCGCATCGGCACCCCGGCACTCACCACGCGCGGCTTCGGTCCCGAAGAGATGCGCGGAATCGCCGGCTTCATCGAGGCCGCCCTCGCCGCCCGCGGCGACGAAAAGGCGGAGGAGCAGGTGCGCGAGGACGTGCGCGACCTCTGCCACCGTTTCCCGCTGTACGGGGAATGGGCGAGGGTGTGAGGAACATACGACGGTATTTCTCGCCAGGGCGCCAGGGACGCAAAGGATTAGGAAGCTCAAAGCTGGCTTGGCGTACTTAGCGTCTTTGCGGGAGAATTATTCGTCATGCTCCTCCCGGACCTGACGAAGGCGATAGGGGTAACCAAGACTCCTGCAGCGCATGTAATTCGAACGGAAGTCAGATGAAGAAGGCATACATCGAGACGTACGGCTGCCAGATGAACATCAGCGACACCGAGCTGATGCACGGGATCCTCGCCGGCCAGGGGTACGAGGCGGCGGAGAGCCCGGAGGAGGCAGACGTCATCCTGGTGAACACCTGCGCCATCCGCGATCACGCGGAGCAGCGCGTGCTCGGCCGCGTCGGTCAGCTGCAGCAGTATCGCCAGAGCCGTCCCGAGGTGGTGATCGGCGTGACCGGCTGCATGGCGCAGCGGATGGGAAGCGATCTGCTCGAAAAGGCGGGCGGCGTGGATCTGGTGATGGGGCCGGACGCCTACCGGCAGCTCCCGGAGGCACTTCGCGCCCTTGCCCACCTGCGGCCGGATCCGAGGCCGAATCCCAGCGCGCGGGTGCTGCCCGTATTCGGCACGCCGTCCTCTCCCGCGCGTGGGCTGACGGTCCTCAACTTCGACCCGTTCGAGAACTATGAGGGGGTCGAGCCGCGCCGCACCTCCGAGGTCTCCGCCTGGGTGCCGATCCAGCGCGGCTGCAACTATCGCTGCACCTACTGCATCGTCCCCTACGTGCGCGGCGACGAGAAGAACCGCGACTCCGAGCAGATCCTGCGCGAGGTGCGAACGCTGGTTGCCGAGGGGGTGCCGGAGGTGACGCTGCTCGGCCAGACGGTCGACTCCTATGAGCACGGCGACTGGAACTTCCCCCGGCTGCTGCGCGCGGTGGCACGCGTGGAGGGCCTCCGCCGCGTGCGCTTCACCTCGCCGCATCCCAACGACTTCACCCGCGAGCTGGTCGAGGTGATGGCGACCGAGCCCACCGTCTGCAAGCAGCTCCACCTGCCGGTGCAGTCCGGGCACAATCGCACACTGAAGCGGATGCTCCGCCGCTACACCGTCGAGGCGTATCGGGAGAAGATCGCCTGGGTGCGCGAGGCGATGCCGGGCAGCGCGCTCTCGACCGACATCATCGTCGCCTTCCCCGGCGAGACCGAGGAGGAGTACGAGGCGACGCTCGACCTGGTGCGGGAGATCCGCTACGACGACGCGTACCTCTACAAGTACTCGCCGCGCGATGGAACTCCGGCCACCCGGCTGCCGCAGGAGCAGTTCATCCCCGATGAGATCGCGCAGGAGCGGCTGGAGAAGCTGATTGCGCTGCACCGTGAGATCCAGGCGGAGATCAACCGTGCCGAGCTGGGCCGTGTCGAGGAGGTGCTGGTCGAGAAGGAGGCGCGCCGCGGCGGGATGCAGGGGCGTACCGAGAGCAACAAGGTGGTCAGCTTCGCGGGGCCCGCGTCGCTGATCGGGACCTTCCTCGAGGTGCGGCTCACGGCCACCTCGGGAGCGACGTTCAGCGGTGAGCTGCTCGAGGATCTGGCCACCCGACAGGTGGCATGAGGGTGGCGCGATGGCTGCCGCTCCTCGCCATCCTCCTGCTCTCCGGCCTCTTCGCGTATCTCAACGGGGCTGAGCGGATCACGCTCAACCTCGGCATCGCGATCCTCTACCAGGTCCGGCTGGTTCCGGTCGTCTTCGGCGCCTTCGTGCTGGGGATGATCATGATGTTCCTCGTCGGTCTCCGGCACGACCTGCGGGTGCGGCGCGTCCTGCGTGAGCGCCGGCTCCTGCAGGAT
>JBPCIT010000238.1:0-26708 GCA_051006015.1 Longimicrobiaceae bacterium | reverse complement strand
GTGGCCTCGATGTCGGTGACCACCTCGCGGCGCATCCCGCTCGTCTTCGCCTGCCCCACACCCAGGACCTTCAGCTGAGGCGCGCGCGCGGCTCCACCCATGACCTCCGCGATGACCACGGCGGTCTTGGTCGAGCCGATGTCGAGCCCGGCTACCAGGTTGGGTTGCATGCGTGCGAGCCGATCAATGCAGTGCCTGCGCGTAAGCGAACCGATTCAAGAGATCGGTCGCGGGGTGACGTCGAGGATCGAAGCCGCGATGCGCGCTCACTCGCGGACCACCACCTGATCCGCGAAACGGAGGTCTAGCCGCGGCCGCACCTCAGCGGCGGGGTGGCGCTCGATCTCCTCGAGCACGGTGCGCAGCTGGCGCAGCCGCTGGGAAGAGGCGCCGGCGGGAAGTACCACCTCCGCCGCCGGGTGAGCGAGCAGGAGCAGCAGCTCTCCCGACTCGGTCCCCCTCACCTCCGAGACCCGCGCGAGGAACGCGGGATCGAGCTCTGCGAGACGGCCGGTCTCCACCAGCAGCAAGCGCGCTTCGGCTCCCTGACCGCTTCCCTCGGCTGCCACGGCCTCGCGCGTGCGCAGGAGCGGCAGATCGAGCGCGACACGCGCCGGATCGACCGGGAGCAGCGCTCCCTCCGCTGTCGCGGGGCGCAGGCTGCCGGACTCGACGAGTGCGACGGGACGCTCCTCCTCGATACGAACCCGCAGAGTGTGGGGGAGCCGGCGGGAGACGCGGGCGCTCAGGATGACCGGGTGCTGACTCAGCGCCGTCTCCCAGGCGGAGGGATCTTCCCACACGTTACGGCCCCGCTGTATCCCCGAGGCGGCCAGCACCTCGTGCGGCGGGAGGAGGCGCGCACCCGAGACCTCGACCCGGCGTACCTCGAACCAGGAGATCCGCTGCAGTACGTCGCCTCCCCAGAGGACAGCGGCGGCCGCGACGAGCATCAGGGAAGCGGGCGGCAGGAGCCGCAGGAGGGTTCGGGTCACCGTTCAGCGCGCGGCAGCGTTCTGGAGCAGCGCGAGGATCTCGCGCGCGGCGTGGTTCAGGTCGCCCGCTCCGAGGGTGAGACAAAGGTCACCCGGCTGGAGCGCACGCGCAACCTCCGCGGGCAGGCTCGCGCGTTCCGTATGGTAGTGGACCTCCGCGCCCGCGGCGGCCGTGCTCCGCGCGACGAGAGAGCCGTCGATTCCGGGGAGAGGCTCCTCGCGCGCCGCGTAGACGTCGGTGACGAAAACCAGGTCGGCGGCAGCGAGTGAACGGCCGAACTCCTCGGCGAAGTCGCGGGTGCGCGTGAAGAGATGCGGCTGGAAGACAGCTACCAGCCGCCGCCGCGGATGGGCGCCGCGGGCGGCGGCGAGCGTCGCCGCGACCTCGGTGGGGTGGTGCGCGTAGTCGTCGACGAGCACGACGCCACCGGCCTCGCCAACCCGCTCGAAGCGCCGCTCGATCCCCGAGTGGGCACGCAGACCCTCGTCGATGGCGCCCCACGGCGCGCCGAGGCGGCGGGCCACGGCGACGGCGGCCAGGGCGTTGCGGACATTGTGCAACCCCGGCGCGGGCAGAGTCGCGCGCCCCAGCCGCGCGCCGCGCTCGCGAACCACGAAGGTTGAGTGCGTCCCACTCGCCCGAACCTCCTCCGCCCGCAGCATCGCTCCGGCCGAGAGACCATAGTAGACCACGCGCTCACCCGGCGCACGCACGCGCGCGAAGAGCCGGGCGACTCCCGCGTCATCCGCGCAGCCGGCGATCATCCCGCTCTCCGGCACGCGCGAGACGAAGGTGTCGAACGCCGCCTCCACCGCGGCGAGCGAACCGAAGATGTCGAGGTGGTCTGCCTCAAGAGTGGTCACAACCGCAATGAAGGGATCGAGCGTGAGAAACGAGTGGTCATACTCATCTGCCTCGACTACGTAGAGACGATCTGCTCCGCGCCGCAGATTGCCGTCCCAGGCGGGGACCCGGCCTCCGACGAGCGCAGTAGGATCGAGGCCGGCGGCCTCGAGCACCGCTGCGGTGAGAGCGGTGGTGGTCGTCTTGCCGTGGGTACCCGCGATTCCGATGACCTGCCCTCGATTTACGATCGAGGCGAGTGCCTCCGCGCGCTTCAGAACGGGGATGCCGCGGCTGCGAGCGGCCGCCAGCTCCGGGTGGTCTGCGGGGACCGCGGCGGTCACCACGAGTAGCGCGCACTCCTCGATGTGGGACGGATCGTGCCCCACCATCACCTCCGCTCCCGCCTCCTGGAGCGCGTTCGTAGCAGAGCTACCGAGCGCGTCGCAGCCGGTCACCCGGCCACCGGAGCGCAGCACCAGCTCGGCGAGGGGAGACATTCCAGCTCCGCCGACGCCCATGAAATGCACGGGTGCGCGGCGGGCGATGCCGATCAAATCGAGGGGGCTCAATATAGCGTCTGCCACCCCCCGCCGGAAGAGCGCCGAGCTATCCGTCACTGGGGCAACAGCTTCGCCAGAGCAGCCACGATGTTCTGCGCCGCGCGGGGTTGGCCGCGCTCCCGCGCCCGCGCCGCGAGCTGCTCACGCCGCTCCGATGAGGCGGCCAATTCGGAGATTTCACCCCACAGCCGACCGCTCCCCAGCTCGCTCTCCGGAATCACGATTCCGGCGCCGGCCTCCTCGAGTGCCATCGCGTTGTGGTACTGGTGGTTGGCAGCCGCGTGCGGGAAGGGCACCAGAATGGCCGGCAGTCCCCAGGCGCAGAGCTCGGCGAGCGCCATCGCGCCGGCACGGGAGATCGCCAGATCCGCGGCGGCGAGTGCCAGCGGCATCTCATGGAGGTAGGGAACCGCTTTCACCCAATCGCCCAGCTCGAGCTCAGCGAGCCGCGCTGCGACCCCATCGTAGTGCGCCGGCCCCGTCGCCCAGAGGATCTCCAGTCCTGCAGGGCGCGCGGCGAGCCGCCCGTCCGCTACGCCGCGCAGATCCGCCAGCAGCGCCTCGTTGACCGAGCGTGCGCCCTGACTGCCGCCGACTACCAGCACGACGACACCGCTACCCAGCCCAAAGCGCTCGCGTGCCTCCGCGCGATCGAGCGAAGCATCGGGTGGCGCGATCGGATTGCCGAACTCGAAGACCTCGGTGCGTCGCCCCGGCTGCAGGTGCCGCCTCGCCTCGGGAAAGGCGAGATGAAGCTGGCGCACCCGAGGCGCCATCAGGCGCGTCACCAGGCCGGGGTAGGAGTTCTGCTCCTGTATGGCGGTCGGAATCCCCTTCAGGTACGCCCAGCCGACTGCGGGGCCGCTGGCGTAGCCACCGGTCCCCACCACCAGCTCCGGCTGGAAGTCCCGGAAGAGCCCTGCCAGGCCGCCCACGGAACGGAAGAGCGACGGCACCAGCCGCCAGTTCTGCCAGGGCTGCGCGCGGCGGATCGGCTCGAAGGGGAGCAGCTCGTGAGGCACTCCGCGCTCGGGGAGCACGCGCGCCTCGACGCCGCGCCGCGCGCCGACGAAGAATACGTCCATAGTGGGGTCGAGCTGCTGAAAAGCTTCAGCGAGCGCCAGCGCGGGATAGAGGTGGCCGCCGGTGCCGCCGCCCGCGAAGAGCACGCGGCTCACGGCGCCTCCCGCGCCGCGCCCGCGCGCGCCACGCTCAGGAGGATGCCGACAGCCGCGAAGGAGACGAGCAGCGCGCTGCGGCCGAACGACATGAAGGGGAGGGTGATGCCGGTGGTGGGCAGCAGCGCCAGCGCCACCCCCATGTGCAGCAGCGCGGAGACAACGATCAGATTGGTCATCCCTACCCCGAGAAGGTATCCGAAGAGATCCGGTGCCCGTCGCGCGACGCGGTAGCCGACGAGAGCGAACGCGGTGAAGAGCGCCACCGTGAAGAGCACCCCCAGCAGGCCCCACTCCTCGGCGATCATCGAGAAGAGGAAGTCGTTGTGCGGCTCCGGGAGGAAGCCGAACTTCTGCTGGCTCTGCCCGAAGCCGCGGCCACCCACGCCGCCCGAGCCAACCGCGATCAGCGACTGCCGGATCTGATAGCTGACCCCGGCGGGGTCAGCGGTCGGGTCGAGGAACGCGACGATGCGGCGCAGCCGGTACCCGGCGCCCTCGATCTGGCTCCACACCACGGGCACCGCCACCAGGCCCACCAGGATGAAATGCCCGATCCGCGCGCCGCCCGCGAAGAGTACCAGCGCCGAGAGGAGCACCAGCAGCAGCGCAGCCGACAGGTTCGGCTGCAGCACCACCGGCACCACCACAGCTAGCCAGATGACCAGAAAGGGGAGCAGCCCCTTGCGCAGCGAGTGCAGCCGCGGCTGCTTCTTGACGGCCAGCGCAGCGGTCCAGATGATGAGCGCGAGCTTCGCGAACTCTGAGGGCTGGATGGAGATGCCGAGCTGCAGCCAGCGGCGCGCGCCGTTCACCCGCGGCGCGATCGCTTCGGTGCCCGGCATGACGACCACCAGCAGGAGAAGCAGAACTCCCAGCAGCAGAGGCCAGGCGAGCTTTTTCAGCCGTCGGTAGTCGATTCGTGGAAGCAGCAGGGCGAGCACCACCCCCGCGGCCGCGCCGGCGAGCTGCCGAAGGGCATAGAAGTGCGGTGGAAGCCCCTCCGCCTGCGCCATGAAGGCGCTGGCGCTGTACAGGACGACGAGCCCGAAGGCGAGCATCAAGAGCGTGAGCAGAGCCAGCGCGCTCGCCTCCCGTCCGCCGTTCGATGCGGCGTCCGCCGGGGGGGGCGCGACAGAACCGTGGTCAGCCGCGAAGATCGCTCTGAACGGCCAGCGGATCCGCGGCCGCGGCTTCAGCGCCACCGACTTCATGCGTTCACCCGCACGGCCAGCTCGGCGAAGCGGCGGCCGCGCTCCTCGAAGTTGTCGAACATGTCATAGCTCGAGCACGCCGGGGAGAGGAGCACAGCATCTCCGGGGCGTGCCAGCTCGGCTGCGCGGCGCACTACCTCGTCGAAGGAGCCGGGGACGCGCTCTACGGCGAGGTACGGCTCGAGGTCTTTCGCAACCTGCTCCTCCGCTTCGCCGAAGGCGAGCACGCAACGCACCCGCTCGCGCAGCTCGGGGAGCAGCTCGGTGTACGGTTCTCCCTTGTGCCGTCCCCCAAGGAGAAGGAGGGTGGGACGATCCATGCTGCGCAGTGCCACACGAGTGGAGGCGATGTTGGTTGCCTTGGAGTCGTTGATCCAGAGGACGCCGCCCCGTTCGGCTACCGGCTCGAGCCGGTGCGGCGGAGCGCGGAAGGAGCGCAGCCCGCGGACGATCGCCTCCGCGTCGGCGCCTGCGAGCCGCGCGGCGATCGAGGCGGCCAGGGCGTTCGCAACATTGTGCGGCCCGAGGAGGGAGAGCTCAGCGGCGGGCAGCAGTCGCTCTTCACCGGAGTCGTCCAGCCGCAGCACGAGAGTCCTCTCGCTCGAAAGGTAGCCACCCCGCTCGTCGGGCCCGGGCGCGCTCGCTACCCGGAAGAGGTACCGTTCGCCGGGCGCGTCTCCGGGAAGGGCGAGCACCTCCTCATCCTCCCCATTCAGCACCCAGCGGCTCTCCGGCGTGGCGTTGAGGAAGAGGCGCGCCTTGTCGGCGTAGTATGCCTGGAGTGAGGAATAGCGGTCCAGGTGATCTGGCGCCAGGTTCGTCACCACCCCGACGCCGGGAGCGAACTCGCGGATTCCCCCCAGCTGAAAGGAACTCACCTCGACGACCGCCAGCTGCGGCCGCGGGTTGCGCAGCGCCAGCTCCGAGAGCGCGACGCCGATGTTGCCTCCGGCGGGAGCATCGATCCCCGTCTCCTGCAGCAGGTGCGAGATGAGTGCCGTGGTGGTGGTCTTGCCGTTGGTTCCGGTCACCGCGATGATCGGCGCCTCGAGGAAGCGGTAGGCGAACTCGACCTCGGCGACGACGGGTACGCCGGCGAGCGCCGGCTCACGCAGCAGCGGCACGTCCGGAGGAATGCCCGGGCTGAGGACGATCAGATCGCACGCAGCGAGACGCTCCAGATCGTGCCCGCCGCTCTCCGCCTCCCCTCCCAGCTCCCGCACCAGGTCAGCGGCTTCCCGCGTGGCGGCGCTCACCGCGGCGTCGCTGGCGTAGACCTGCGCGCCCTGCGCCAAAGCGAGGCGCGCGGCGGCCAGCCCGCTCCGCGCCAGGCCGAGGACGCCGACCATCTGCCCCGCCAGCGCCCCGCTCATCGGATCTTCAGCGTGGCGAATGCGACCAGCGCGAAGACGATCCCGAGGATCCAGAAGCGGATGATCACCTTGCTCTCATGCCAGCCGATCTGCTCGAAGTGGTGGTGCAGCGGCGCCATGCGGAAGATGCGGCGGCCAACACCGGTGCGCCGTTTCGTCCATTTGAAGTAGAGCGACTGCGCCATCACCGAGAGCGCCTCGAGCACGAACACCCCGCCGATGATCGCCAGCAGGAACTCCGCCTTGACGAGCACCGCCACCGCGCCGAGCACGCCCCCGATCGCCAGCGATCCAGTGTCGCCCATGAACACTTCAGCGGGGTGGGCATTGAACCAGAGGAAGCCCATGCACCCGCCGGCGAGCGCGACGCAGAAGATCGCCAGCTCTCCCGCGCCGGGGAAGTAGAAGAGGTTCAGATAGTCCGAGGTGTCGATTCGCCCCATGATGTAGGCGAAGACTCCGAAGGTGGTGGCGGCGATCGCCGAGAGGCCGGCAGCCAGTCCGTCGAGCCCGTCGGTGAGGTTCACCGCGTTCGAACACCCCACGATGATGAAGGTGACGAAGAGGATGTAGGTCGGCCACCAGAAATCGACGTGCCAGGTCTTGAAGAACGGGATCTGCGTCCAGGTAGCCGGGATGTCGCTGAAGGGAAAGAAGACGAGCACCGCCCCCAGCAGCAGCCCGATGGATGCCTGGCCCAGAATCTTGTAGCGTCCGATCAATCCCTCCGTCTGCTTCCGCACCACCTTCAGGTAGTCGTCCATGAAGCCGATCACGCCGAGCCAGAGCAGCACGATCACCGCCGTGATAGTGTATGGATTCGTCAGCTCCGACCAGAGCAGCGTGGGGAGCACCGTCGCCATGATGATGAGCACTCCGCCCATCGTCGGGGTGCCGGACTTGCCGAGGTGGGTCTGGGGACCCTCGACGCGGACGACCTGGCCGACCCGCAGCATCCGGAGCCGGCGGATGATCGCCGGCCCGAAGTAGAAGGCCACCAGAAAGGCGGTTACGACCGCTCCCGCCGCCCGGAAGGTCTGGAAGCGGAAGAGGTTGAACATGATGTGGTACTCGGAGAGCGGTACCAGCAGGTGGTAGAGCACTACAGGGAGCCGGAAAGAGGGAACAGGAAATCCGCCACCGACGGCCGGCGTTCGTTAACGCGTAACGGCTGCATGGGCTACCGATTCTCTCTGGCTGAAGCCGTCTCGACCCAGTCGCGCTCGAGCAGCGGAAGCCAGCGTTCGAGAGCCTCGCCGCGAGATGCCTTGAGCAGGATCGTCTCGTCGCCACGCAGCGTCTCCGCCACCTCGGCGTAGGCGGCGACGGGATCCGCACATATGATCAGCCGCTCTCCCAGCTCCGCCGCAAGAGGCACGAAGGCCTCGACGAAGTCGCCGGTCGCGACGACGCGGTCGATTCCGTCGCCGACGCGCGCGCCGACCTGCTCCGCCACCCGCCGGTGGAGGGCGGCCGACCCGGTCCCCATCTCGCGCATGGTGCCGAGCACCGCGAGCTTACTCCCCTGTGCGGGGAGCGAGGCGAGCAGGTCGGTAGCGGCGACGACGCTCGGCGGGTTGGCGTTATAGCAGTCGGCGAGCACGCGGAGGCCGCCGATCTGCTTCCATTCGCCGCGGAGCTTCGGAACCGGCATCGCCTCGATCCCCCGTGCCGCCTGCTCGGGCGGCACGCTCCACTGCCGGGCGAGGCCGAGCGCGAGCAGCGCGTTGCTGACATTGTGGCGGCCCGGCAGCGGCAGGTGCAGCTCCACCCCTGCCCAGCTCCAGCGGGTGGTGCCGTCCGGCAGAAACTCGATCGCCTCCGCTCCGCCATCCGGACGAAGGTCAGCCCCCGAGGTGGTGCCGGCCACCCAGAGCCGCTCCGCCGGCAGCAGCTCGCGCGCTCGCGCTGGAAGCGACGGCGGCTCCGCGCCGACGAAGCCGATGCCATCCGAAGAAAGAGCGGCGAGCAGCTCCGTCTCCTCGCGCAGCACACCCTCCAGCGAGCCCAGCTTCTCTAGGTGCTCCTCGCCGATGGAGGTGATGATCGCCGCCTCCGGCTCGGCGATCTCGGTGAGGGTGCGGATCTCGCCTGGCTCGTTGGTGCCCATCTCGAGGATGATGATCTCGGCGTCGTCCGGGGTGGCGAGCAGGGTGAGCGGGAGGCCGATCCGGTTGTTCAGGTTGCCCTGCGTGGCGTGCACGGAAAAGAGCGGCGCGAGCGCCGCGCGCACCAGATCCTTGGTCGTGGTCTTGCCATTGCTGCCCGCCACACCGACCACCCGCCCGCGCAGCGTGCGCCGGCGATAGTGCGCGAGCGCTCCGAGGCCGACCAGCGTGTCCGCGACTACGAAGTAGCGCAGCTGTTCGGGAGCCTGGTCCGGGATCCGCGAGACCAACGCGCCGAGTGCCCCCGCGGCGGCGGCCTGGTCGAGGAACTCGTGCGCGTCGAAGCGCTCCCCCTGCAGGGCGACGAAGAGGTCTCCCGGCGCGAGCGCGCGCGTATCCGTGGAGACGCGCGCAAACTCGCGCACCTCCTCCCCACCCTCTCCCCTCTCCAGACCGAGGGCTTGCAGCACCTCGACCTCCGTCCAGCGGAACTCTCTCACCTTTCCGGATCCTTCGCATCCAGGATCTCGCGCACGACGGCCCGCTCGTCGAACGGCCGTCGCTCGTCTCCCCAGATCTGATAGCTTTCGTGCCCTTTGCCTGCAAGCAGGATCAGGTCCTCCTCGGTTCCCATCGCGAGCGCGCGGCGGATCGCCTCCCGCCGGTCGAGGACCCGCAGGCGGGGTGCATCTCCCATGCCGCTCTCGATCTCCTCCGCGATGCGCTCCGGGTCCTCCGTGCGAGGGTTGTCGCTGGTGACGATCGCCAGATCGGCGAAACGCGCGACCGCTCGGCCCATCTCGGGGCGCTTGCCCGGATCGCGGTCACCTCCCGCGCCGAACACCACGAGCAGCCGGCCACGCACGACGGTACGCACGGTGGAGAGCGCCCGCTCCAGGGCATCCGGGGTGTGGGCGAAATCGATCACCACGGAGGGGGAGCCGCGCGTGACCGGCACCCGCTCCAGCCGGCCCGGCACCTGGGGTACAGTGCCGAGCCGCTCCGCGATCTCCTCCGCGCCCCAACCGAGACTCCAGAGCGCGGCGGCGGCGGCCAGAGCGTTGCTGACGTTGTAGGCGCCGAGGAGCGGAAGCCGAACGCGCGCGCTTCCGCTGGGCGTGTGCAGCGTCCACTCGACCGCCTCGGCGACCGCTGCCACCTCCTCCGCCCGCACCTCCGCGGCCTCATCGGCGCCGAAGCGTACCAGCCGAGCGGTGCGCGGTTCGATCCCTTTCCAGGCGGGATCGTCCCCGTTGATGACGACCGCGGAGTCAGGGGCGAGCAGCTCGAGCAGCCGCAGCTTGGCGGCGCGGTACCGTTCAAGGCTGCCATGGTAGTCCAGGTGGTCGCGGCTCAGGTTGGTGAAGATCGCTACATTGTAGCGGAGCGCCGCCACCCGCGCCTGCTGCAGCGCATGGGAGGAGACCTCCATCGCCAGCGCCTCGACGCCGCTGTCCGCGAGCCGGCGGATGAGCCGCGCCAGCTCGATCGGGCCGGGTGTGGTCAGTCCCTCGGTGCCGGGCAGCGGCTCTCCCGCCGGTCCGACGACGCCCAGCGTGCCGATCGACGCCGCCGGGCCGCGCCCCGCCAGGAGGTGCCGCAGGATCCACACGGTGGTCGTCTTGCCATTGGTTCCGGTCACCCCTAGGAGCGCCAGGTCGTTCCAAGGATCGGCGAAGAAAGCCGCGGCTGCATGGGCCGCCGCGCGCCGGCTGTCTGTCACCTCGATCTGGGGCAGGTCGAGCGCCGGATCGCGCTGCTCGACGAGCGCCGCGACCGCGCCGGCCGCCGCGGCCTCGCGCAGGTAGTGGTGGCCGTCGCCGCTGGTGCCGCGGATTGCACAGAAGAGCGTGCCCGGGCGAACCCGGCGAGAGTCCGCCGAGAGGTCGGTGATCTCCCGCGAGGCGTCGCGCTCCGACAGCTCCGTGGCCGAAGGCCGACCGCGGCCGCGCTCCAGCCGCTCGATCAGATCTCCGAGAGTCACGCTCACCCGTCCCGCCCGATCAGCCGCAGCGTATCCCCGGCCGGAACCATCGTGCCCGCCGCGGGAACGCTGCGCTCGACGACTCCCGATCCCTCGAGCCGCACCCGAAGGCCCAGGGCGTGCACGCGGCGCACGGCGTCACGGAGCGGAAGGCCAGCGACATCGGGCACCGGGACCTGCCGCCCGCCGCGGCTACTCTCCGCCTCCGGCACCTCGTCGTCGAGGAAGAATACGAAGGGTCCGCCACTGCCCGATATCCGCTCTGCCGGAGCGCTCCGCCCCTGCGCTCGTCCGGTTGGATCGTCGGCGCGGGTGGCGAGCAGTCCGCGGCCGCTCAGGGTCGAGGTGCGCGTCGCCAGGATCGCCTGCAGCGTCTCGCGCGTCACCGGTGCCGCGGTGAGGCCGCCGTAGATGGTCCCCTGCGGTTGGTCGAGCTTGACCAGGATCGCGAGCTGTGGGTCGCGCGCCGGGAAGTAGCCGACGAAGCTCGAGGTGTAGCTGCCGGACTCATAGCGCCCGCCGACCCCGGTGCGCCGCGCGGTGCCGGTCTTGCCCGCCACGGCGAGCGAGCCGAGCGAGGCCCGCGTCGCCGTACCTTCCTCGACGACGGCAATGAGGACCTCCGTGAGCTGCTGCGTGACCTCGGCGGGAAGCACACGCCGGACCGGCTGAGGCCGCAGCTCGTAGAGGCTGCTGCCGCTGCGGTCGCGAACCTCACGGAGCAGCCGCGGCTCCATCAGCACCCCGCCGTTAGCGAGCGCGCCATACGCCGCCAGCAGCTGCAGCGGAGTGACGGCGATCTCGTAGCCCATCACGAGGCTCGCGGCGCTCATCGCCGACCACTGCGACGGCCGGCGCAACCGTCCACCCGACTCCGCGGGATACTCGATACCGGTCGGCGTTCCGAGCCCGAAGTCGCGGAGGTAGGCGAACTGCTCGCCAGGCTGCAAGCGGGCGGCGAGCTTGATGATGCCGATGTTGCTGGAGACACGCAGCGCGTCACGCAGGCTCATCTGGCCATAGCCGTGCACGTCGCGAATGGTTCGGGTGCCGATCTGCCAGCTTCCCTGCTCGCCATCGACGCTGTCCGAGAGGCTCGCGCGGCCGGAGGCGAGCATCGCCGCGACCACGAGCGGCTTGAGGGTGGAACCCGGTTCGTACGGCTCCGTGATCGCCGTCAGGCTCCGCGTATTCCCCCGCCGCCGCGACACCGCCGCCAGCAGCTCGCCGGTGTGCGGATCCATGATGAGCAGATCGCCGCCGCTGGCGCCGGTCGTACGCATCGCCTCACGGAGCGCGCCGTCGGCGATCTCCTGCAGGTGGAAGTCGATGGTCAGATAGATGTCGGCCCCGTCGTTCGGCGCCACCACCGGCAGCGAGATCGTGGGCTGCACCTCGCCACGTGCGTCGCGGCGCAGCACCGAGTAGCCGGGCTCGCCGCGCAGCAGCTCGTCGAACTGCTGCTCGATCCCGCCGAGCGAGCGGTCGTCGAGCGCGACCGCGCCGATCACCTCGCGTCCAACGTCGCCCTGCGGGTAGAAGCGCTCGAGGCGGCGCTCGAAGTGGATGCCGCGCATCCGTCCTAGCTCCTGCCGCTGCTGTGCGCCGTAGCGGCCGGGGAGCACCACCCAGCGGCGATCCGGAGCGGTCGCGATCTCCGCCTGCGCCGGCGGGAGCCCGAGTACAGTCGCCAGCGCCCGAGCCGCGGCACGCCGGTCGGCGAGCTCGCGCGGCGCCACCGCCACCTGGAAGGTCTCGTGGCTCAGCGCGAGTGGCGTCCCATGCCGATCGAAGATGCCGCCGCGGCGGGCGGGGAGCGGCACGCGTGCGCGCTGCTGGTCGGCGGCGATCCCCGCCCAGCGCTCCCCTTCGAGCGCCTGGAGCTGGATGGCGCGCCCAACGATCAGCAGCGCCGCCAGCAGCAGCCCGCCCATCAGCACGCGCCGCCGTGAAGTCAGCGCGTCACGCCCGTCGGGACGGGGGCGGCGAGCAGCGGGTTTCCTCATTGCCGCGGGTGGGCTGCGAGTCGGGATGGCGCATCGTCAGCAGGCGGCACGGCCAGGAAGACGATCTCGCGATCCGTCGGCAGATGCATTCCCAGCCGTTCCCGCGCGAGGAGAACCACCCGCGCGCGGCTGGCGAGCATCTGGATGCGGCGCTCGAGCTGCACCCGTTCCGCCTCACTTATGGCACGCTCGGCTTGCAGCTCCCGCAGGCCCCGCTCGAGGGCGACGCCCCGCGTCTGCCGCCAGATCACAATGCCCAGCGAGCCGAGCAGCAGGAGGAGCCAGGCCACGGCACCGAGCACCCGCCGCGATGAGCCGCGGCGGCCTCGCGTACGCCGGCGCTTCACGCACGCCTCCAGGCCCGCAGCCGGGCGCTTCGCGCGCGCACGTTCTCCTCCACCTCTGCCTCCGAGGCGAAGAGCGGTTTGCGGGTGAGCGTCTCGCCGAGCGGCTCGCCGCGGCAGCGGCAGATCGGCAGCGCCGGGGGGCAGGTGCAGGCGAGGCTCCACTCGCGAAAGCTCTCCTTCACGATCCGGTCTTCGAGCGAATGGTAGGCGAGTACCACCAGCACCCCGCCGGGACTCAGCGCGTCGCGGAGCAGTGGCAGCGCGTCGGAGAGCGCCTGCAGCTCGTTGTTGACGGCGATCCGCAGCGCCTGGAAGATGCGCGCCTGATCCTGCACGACGGTGCGGGGTCCCAGCGCGCGGCGGATCGCCTCCACCAGCTGGTCGCTCGTGGTGAATGGCGCTTCGCTGCGCGACTCGGCGATCACCCGCGCCAGGCGCCGTGAACGCCGCTCCTCGCCGAAGTGGTAGAAGATGTCGGCGAGCTCGGCCTCGGAGAGGTGGTTCAGCAGGTCGGCGGCGGTCGCCTCTTCGCTCTGGCCGCTGGCCATGCGCATGTCGAGTGGGGCGCCCGCTCGAAAGGTGAAGCCACGCTCGGGCTCGTCGATCTGATGCGAGGAGATCCCGAGGTCCAGCAGGGCGCCGGCAAGGGTGCCGGCCTCGATGTCCGCCGCTCGCGTCGCCTCCGCGAAGTTGGATCGCACGAGCCGCGCACGCGCGCCAAAGCGCGCCAGACGTTCGCCGGCCGCACGGAGCGCATCGGGGTCCCGGTCGACTCCGATCAGCTGGGCCTCGGGTGATCGCTCGAGCAGCGCCTCCGCATGACCTCCGCCGCCGAGCGTCCCGTCTAGATAGACGCCTCCACGCTCCGGACGAAGGTGCCCGAGGACCTCCTCGACCATGACAGGAGCATGATATGCGGATGCGAAGGACATCGAGGAAACGGTCGAGGAGTCGGGGTGGTAGGGGCTCCGAAAGCTACCACAGCCCGACGTGAAGTCAAGGGCGCCATCCGGCCGCCTCGACGCATGTAGAGCGGTCGAAATCTTGCAGGCTGCAACGGCGGCTACAGCTCGACACCCACCTCGAACGGAAACTGCAAGTGCGTATCACCTTTGTAATTAACGCTTCCTCCGTGGATGCGGTCGAGACGTTGCGGCAGGAGATCGAGCGGCTGCGCGGCGAGGGTCATGAGGTGCACCCGCACCTCACCTTCGAGGGTGGCGACGCCCATCGCCTCGCGTACCGGGCGGCTGCGACCGGATCCGCGCTGATCGTCGCCGCGGGGGGCGACGGCACCATCAACGAGGTGGTGAACGGCCTGCACGACTACTTCGCCGAGGTAGGGAGCGGCGCCGCCGGTTCTGGTGGCGTCGAGCATCCGCGCCTGGGGATCATTCCGCTGGGAACGGCCAACGATCTGGCGAGCGCCCTCGGGATTCCGGATGAGCTGCCCGGGGCGGTAGACGCGGCTGTCAACGGTGCCGTTGTCGAATCGGACATCGCGACGGTGAACGGCCGCTGCTTCATCAACGTCTCGACGGGCGGCTTCGGAGCGGAGGCGACGGAGGAGAGCTCGGCCGAGATCAAGCGCACGCTGGGTCCACTCGCGTACGTGATCACCGGGGTGAAGAAGTTCGTCAGCCTGGAGAGCTCGCCCGCCCGCTTTTCAGGCGATGAGCCGATTTACGAGGGCCCCTTTCTGCTCTTCGCAGTGGGAAACTCGCGGCAGACCGGCGGAGGCAATCTTCTCACGCCGCGAGCGGATCTGACGGACGGCCTCCTCGACGTGTGCATCGTCCGCGAGATGCCGCGGATGGAGTTCCTGACCCTCCTGCCGGACCTCCGGGCGGGTAACCACCTGGAGCACGACGGTGTTATCTACCGGCGGCTGCGCACGCTGCTGGTGGAGTCGGAGGAGGCGCTGAGCGTCAACGCGGACGGAGAGCCGCTCCGGGAGCGGCGCTTTGAGTATGGCATCAGCCCTCATCGGCTGCGGCTGATGACGCCGCGTCACAGCCTCACGGCGGCCCCATGAAAAAAGCTGCCCGGAGCGCCTATGCGCTCCGGGCAGCGGGGCTAGTGAACCAGATTGGGCGGTTACCGGCCGCGAGCGGCCCGGATGATCGCTTCCTGGTTCTCGATGTACTGACGGGCGGCACCCACCACCTGAGCGGCCTGCTCGTGGCCGGAGCCCTGCACGAGCGGGATCGACCTCTGGAAGAGCTCGATGGCGCGGCGGGCCTGAGCAACGTTGCCCTGCGTGTTGGCGCGGGCGATCGCCTCAGCCTGCCTGTAGAGCGAGAAGCCCCAGAAGAAGGAGATCTGGTTCCTCATCGCACCCGAGGCGTACTGATGCGCCATCGAGAGCAGGTTCGCCGCCTCGGTGTAGTTGTTGGCGCGCAGCGGGCCTGAGGCCATCGCGAAGATCGCCTGCGCCACCTGCTGCCGGTCACCGCCCTGCGCCGCACGCTCGAGGTCCGCAAGCGCTGCCTGCCGGTTGCCGGCCGCCGTCTGCGAGAGCGCGCGGCGGATGAAGATTCCCTCGTAGCTGGGATCAGCGTTGATCACCTGCGTGTATGCACGTACTGCATCTGCATGCCGATCGCTCTGGCGCAGGATGTCGCCGTACCGCGCCCAGAGCTGCACGTCGTCCGGGAACTGCTGCGTGGCCTGCTCGCCGATGCGGATCGCGTCCGCGGTGCGGTCCAGCGACTGGTAAACCGCCATGATCTGCATCATCATGCTGGCGTCGACCGAGTCAGGTCGCTCTGCGATCACCCGCTCATAAGAACCGAGAGCCGCCTCGAAGAACGGCCGCGCCGCCGCTGGATCCCGCTCGTTCGCGCGCTGCCCGGCCGCAGTGGCGACCTGCGCGTAGTACTGCTGGAACTCGATGTTCTCGACGTTTTCAGCAGCGGCGGGCTGCAGGATGCCGAAAGCCGTAGCGAAGTCTCCCGCCGTGGCGCTCTCGCCCGCAACTCGCATCCGCACGTGGATGTCGCCCGGATTGAGCTCCAGGTACCGGTTGAAGTACGCCATCGCGTCCTGGCCGAGTCGGCTCGCAGCCACACCGGCGCCGAGCAGGGCGTCCTGGTGGTTCGGATCGATTTCAAGCACCTGCTGGTAGGTCTGGAGCGCCTCCTGCATCCGGGCAGTTGCCGCGGGATCCATCGCCGGAGCTGCGGCGGCCCCGGCCACTGTGTCGATCACGGCTTCCAGCCCCTCCTCGCCGGGGGCGGGCGCAGCGGCCCCGTTCGCGAGCGCTAGGTTGTACAGGGCGGTTGCCTTGCCATAAAGCGCGAGAGTGCTCTGCGGAACGATCTGCAGCGCCTGCTCGCAGTTCTCGAGCGCTCGATCGAACTGTTGGCTCGCGAGGTAGTCGTTGCAGAAGGCAGCCATGCGGATGCCCTGGATCGACTGCTGGAAGGACGCGAATGCGGCCTGCGCCAGTGCCCTCGGATTCGCGCCGGTCGCCTCGAGCGCGATCTCTTCCCCGCTCGGTACGTCCACATAGCGCATCTCGGCCTGAAGCCCCTCGCCGCCCGGGTGGATCGTACCGGCCAGCACGCCCTCCGCATTGATGCGTGCGGCGAGCTGCCGGGCGGTTGCATGGTCCAGCTCGGTGATGTTGTTCTGACGCATCGCGCCGCGCAGCTCCCGCTCCGGCACGGCGGTGTGCGTCTCCATTCGGGCAATCAGATTGCGGAGCTCACCCGCGACCTGGTCGCCAGCTCGTGCGTCCGCCCCGCCAGTGGCCTGAAGGCTGGGGATCAGCACCCGATAGCGCCCGCCCGGACCGCCTTCGCCGGGTCCGCCAGCCGGACCCTCGGCGGCGCCGCAGGCTGCCACCACGAAGGCTACCGACGCCGAGAGGAAGGCGCGAGGAACGTAGCGTAGCATCAATTCGTACTCCATCTCTTGAGTGAACGAATGTGGTCGGGATCGACCGCTCTTCCGCAGGTGTAACCCCGGATGGATTCGAAAGTTCGAACGTCCATCCGAAACAAGTGTTGTGATCGCGTCGCCGACAACCGGTGAAGACGCTCCCGTTCTCTTGTGCGTACCTCCGGAACCTGCAAAGAAGGGGCCACAGCCCCTCTGCGTCAGCACCAACAGTGGATGTGTGGCCGCCGCTTCCGCTGCAATGTCCGGGGCAGCGCGCGGCAAGATGAACCGGAGGCGCACGCGCGTCAATAGCCGCGGTTTCGAAGCTTCGCCTTGGCGAGATCCCGGGCTACCCGACGCGGCAGGACTCTCCGGCATTGCGCCACGTGCCAGACCCGCGCAACATTGGGGTAGCTAACACGTTGAAGGTTTTCCTTTGCCCGGGCTGCTGCCCGTCGAACCGCTATGTTCGCTTCGAGGACTACGTACCACGCCGGCTGCGCGATAGCCGTGCTGATCCTTGCCGGCTGCGCTGCTGACAGCCGGGAGAGTACCCCATTCATCACCCTCGAGGAGCTAGCGTCGCCGGCGGCTCCGGCAAGCGCGCAGCCAAACCTGGCCGCCGTGGGGGACCGGGTGTACCTGAGCTGGCTGGAGCCGCAGGGTGAGGAGCACGCCCTGCGTGTCGCGGTGCGTGAGGGCGAGAGCTGGTCGGAGCCACACACCGTGGCGCGGGGGACGAACTTCTTCGTGAATTGGGCGGATTTTCCGTCGCTTGCTGCGCTGCCCGACGGCACGCTGGCGGCTCACTGGCTCGTTCGCAGCGGCCCACGCAGCTACGACTATGACGTACACATCGCCCTTTCCCCGGATGGCGGACGCAGCTGGTCGCGGCCAGCTGTGCCACACCGCGACGGCACCCAGAGCGAGCATGGATTCGTCTCGCTCTTCGCGGCGCCGCAGGGCGGCCTCGGCGCAGTTTGGCTCGATGGACGGGAGACGGCTGCGACCGCGGGAGCGGAACACGACGGCCACGGCAGTGGCGGCTCAATGACGCTGCGATTCACGACGCTCGGCCCGGATGGCGGCCTCGGCCCCGAGGTGCTGCTCGACGAACGTACCTGCGAATGCTGCCAGACTGCCGCTGCGGTCACCTCAAGGGGACCGGTGGTCGTTTACCGTGACCGCTCGCCCGAGGAGATACGCGACATCTACCTCGTGCGCCACACGGGTGGCGCATGGAGCGAACCGCGCCCCGTCCATCGCGACGGCTGGGAGATCACCGGCTGCCCGGTGAACGGACCCGCGATCGCCGCAGCGGGAGATGAAGTCGCCGTCGCCTGGTTCACCGCCGCTCAGGAGTCGCCGCGTGTTCAGGTCGCCTTCTCCGACGATGCCGGCGGCTCCTTCGGAGCTCCCATCCGCGTGGACGACGGCGATCCCGTGGGCCGCGCCAGTGTGCTGTTGCTCGACGACGGCTCAGCGCTGGTGAGCTGGCTGGAGCGAATCGGCGAGGATGGGGCGGTGCAGGTTCGGCGCGTGCGGCGGCAGGGCGAGAGCGGGCCGCCGATTACGATCGCCGCTTCGAGTGCGGCGCGCGCCAGCGGTTTCCCGCGCATGCTGCGGGTCGGCAACGAGGTCATCTTCGCCTGGACCGATCCCGGCGAGAGTGGCGGGGTTCGCGTGACCGCGGCTCGCCTGCGCGACTTCTGAGCGTGTGCCGGCGTTTCGAGCGACGGCGCCACGCGAGTTTCAACGTCTGAAGCCCACGCGATTCTGAGGTGCAATGCGAACTTTTCTCACGCTCCTCCTGCTGGTCCTTTCGGCATCGTCGCTCGGCGCGCAGAGCCCGGGCGTGGCGGGAGCGGCACCGGAGCTCAGGGTGCAGGCGAAGCCCGCAAGCTCGACCATCGCGGGCGAAATCGAGCCGGCGAATGTGTCGGAGCGTTCCCGGCCGGCCGTCCAGGAGGACGATCCTATCCTCGGCGCCGGTTTCTGGCGCAGCGTGCTTGCCGGTGTGATCGTCACCGTGGTCAGCGCTCTGATCCTCCGCGCCATCCTCTGAAACCATCCCGAACCGGTTTCGTCACCCCAGGCGCCACACGCCCGCGGGCGTGCGAGGACGAGCGGCGGAATGCGCGGGTCCATCTTGCGCGGCTGCAGCAGCAGCCGTAGTCTGGCGGTCGCCGCCGAGCCGGCCCGGAGATGCGTCTGCTCGGGGAGCTTCCGAATGAATTGATCCAACGCCCGCGTGCACCTAACGCGCGGGCTCCCCCCGCCGGAGATCCAGCGTGGAAAGCTGGCAGGTCGTCACCGCGGTAACTCTCTCGTACCTCGCCTTCACGCTCGGGGTGGGGCTGTTCTCCGGCCGCCGCGCTTCGAGCAGCGTGCAGGGCTTCGTCGCTGCCGACCGCGACTTCGGATTGCTGGTCATGTACTTCGTCGTGGGAGCGACGGCGTTCAGCGCCTTCGCCTTCCTCGGCGGCCCTGGCTGGGCGTACTCGCGCGGCGCGGCGGCGTTCTACATCCTCAGCTACGGCGTCGTCGGAATGGCGCCCTGGTACTTCCTCGGTCCTCGGTCGGCGGCACTCGGGCGTCGCTTCGGCTACGTGACGCAGGCGCAGCTCCTGGTCGGTCGCTTCCCGAGCCGCACCCTCTCCGCGCTGCTCGCCCTGCTCTCCCTCGCCGCGTTCATCCCCTACATAACCCTGCAGATGACGGGGGCGGGCCTGGTCTTCAATGCGGTAACGGAGGGGCGCATCCCCTTCTGGCTCGGCGCTGCGCTCGCGTACGGGGTCGTCCTCATCTACGTACTCCTCGGCGGAGCGAGCGCCGTCGGCTGGACGAACGTGGTGCAGGGAGTGTTCATGATCGGCATCGCGTGGTCGCTGGGAATCTATCTCCCGTACCAGCTCTACGGCGGGATCACGCCGATGTTCGAGCAGATCGCCGCCGCGCGCCCGGAGCTGCTGACCGCCCCGGGCCTCACCGGCACCGGAGCCCCCTGGAGCTGGGGTGCTTACTCATCCGCGGTGCTGGTGAGCGCCATCGGCTTCTCCATGTGGCCCCACCTCTTCATGAAGGCGTTCGCGGCGCAGAATGACGACACGATTCGCCGCACGGTGGTGCTCTTTCCCTCCTTTCAGCTCTTTCTGGTACCGGTCTTCCTCATCGGTTTCGCGGGGGTGCTCTTCCCCACCGCCCCCGCGACCGCGGACGCGATCCTCCCGCACATCATTCTTTCGACCGACATTCCGGCGCTGGTCGTAGGGCTCTTCTGTGCCGGTGCGCTCGCGGCGTCTATGTCCACTGGCGATGCGCTGTTGCACGCCACCGCCTCGATTCTGGTGGAGGACGGGGTGCGGCCATTCCGCAGGATGAGCGACCGGGGACAGCGGCGGCTCATGCAGGCACTGGTCGTGCTGGTGGGGATGGCCGCCTATGGCTTCGCGCTGCGTACGCCCGCGAGCCTGGTTCAGCTCCTGCTGGGCGCCTACGGAGTCGTGGTGCAGATCGCGCCGCTGCTGGTGGCCGCGCTCTTCTGGCGCCGCGCCACCACCGCGGGAGCGCTGGCAGGGCTGATCGCCGGAGTCGCCACCACCGCCTTCTTCTTTCTCAATCCCGAGCTGCGCTGGGCAGACCTGCACGAGGGCCTATTCGGCGTGGTGGCGAACGTGCTGGCGCTGGTGGCGGTCAGCATGATCACCCGCCCCGCCGCACCCGAGATCGTGGAGGCGTTCCTCGATCCACGCGGCGGGGAGCACACCGCACCCGCGGCGGCCGGCTCTCCTCAGCCGCTACCCTCGGCGTAGGAGCTCGCCGATGCGGCGCCCGGCCTCCCGCAGCCGCGCCTCCTTTTCGATCAGCGCGAAGCGGACGTGGCCCTCGCCCTCGGGGCCGAAGCCGACGCCGGGTGAGACGACCACTCCGGTCTCCCGCAGCAGATGGCCCGCGAAGCCGACCGAGCCCAAATCGAGGAAGGACCCCGGAATCGGCGCCCAGAGGAACATCGTGGCCGGCGGCGGAGAGACGGGCCAGCCCGCGTCAGTCAATGCCGCCGTCAGCGCATCCCGCCGGCGACGGTACGTCTCCCGAGTCTCTGCGACGCACTCCTGCCCGCTGCGAAGCGCGTGCGCCGCGGCGATCTGGATTGGCTGGAAGATGCCGTAATCGAGGTAGCTCTTGACGCGCGTGAGCGCCTGCACCATCGCGGCGTTCCCTACGCAGAACCCCACTCGCCACCCTGCCATGCAGTAGGACTTCGACATCGAGAAGAACTCGACACCGACCTCGCGCGCGCCAGGGATCTGCAGGAGGCTCGGCGGCTCGGAGTCGAAGCCGAAATCCGCGTACGCGAAGTCATGAATGAGCAGCAGCCGGTTGCGGTGGCAGACCTCGACCGCCCTCTCCAGGAAGGAGCGGTCGGCGACCAGCGTCGTCGGGTTGTTGGGGAAGGAGAGGACCAGCGCGCGCGGCCGCGGCCAGGCGCTGCTCACCGCCTCCTCGACCGCGGCGAGCAGCGCCTCTCCCGCGACGCCTCCCTCCCCGTCGCCGACGAGGGGAACGGTGCGAACCTGCCCGCCGGCGAAAACGACGGAATAGTGATGGATGGGATAGGCAGGTGCCGGCACGAGCACCGTGTCGCCCTGCTCGAGGATCGCCAACATCAGATGTGAGATCCCTTCCTTCACCCCGATGGTGACGACCACTTCCTGCTCCGCGTCGAGCTCCACCCCATAGCGCGCGGCGTAGTGCGCGGCGATCCCCTCCCGCAGTCCGTAGATGCCGCGCGAGGCGCTGTAACGGTGATGCTTGCCCTCGCGGGCATGGTCGAGCAGCTCCTGCACGATGTGCTCGGGGGTGGCGAGGTCTGGATTGCCCATCCCGAGATCGATCACGTCCTCACCTGCCTCGATCCGCTCCCGCTTCTGCGCGTTGACCTGTGCGAATACGTAGCCAGGCAGCCGGGCTATCCGCGCGAAGTCGCTGCTAGAGGTCGGCGGCCAGGCGGTCGATGCTGTCTCGGTGCTCATGTGGATGCGCGGGCTGGTGATTCTTCGATCAGGCGGATGCGGGGCGGTTCGCGCACGCCTGCGATGCAGGATTCCGGCCGGCGGCGGGGGCCGGGGGAGCAGACACAAAAAAGCCCCGGCGATGGCCGCCGGGGCTGAAAAGCTGGCTTTGCGCCGCGTCAGGAGGCCGGAATCACCGCCACCTGCTTGCGACGCTTGTCCTTGCGCTGGAACTGAACGGTCCCGTCGACAAGGGCAAAGAGGGTATCGTCGTTGCCGCGGCCAACGTTGACGCCCGGATGGATCCAGGTGCCACGCTGGCGCACGATGATGTTGCCGGCAAGCACCCGCTCACCGCCGAACTTCTTTACTCCGAGCCGCTGCGCGTTCGAGTCGCGCCCGTTGCGAGTGGAGCCGCCACCCTTCTTATGTGCCATTGTGCCCTCCTTATCCCAGGCTGATCTCGTTGATGCGTACCTCGGTGAACCCCTGCCGGTGACCCTGCTTTCGGCGGTAGTTCTTCCGGCGCTTGTGCTTGAAGATGATGATCTTCTCGCCGCGGCCGTGCTGGACCACCTCCGCGGTGACTGCCGCACCATCGACCAGCGGGGCGCCGACGCGGATGTCCTCGCCAGAGGAGCCCAGGAGCACCTCGTCGAAGGTTACTACCTGGCCCGGCTCGATGTCGAGCGAGGGGATGCGCAGCGTCTGGCCCTGCTCGGCTCGAAACTGCTTACCGCCGGTGCGGAAGATGGCGTACATAGTGCTGACTCTCGATACGGAAACAGAATAATCAAGGAAATAGAAGCCTAGAATATCACCCGACACCCGGCGGATGTCAAGCACCGGCAGGGGCATTCAGCCCCGCCGTGCGCGCCAGCCCCCGCTCAACCTAGAGCGTGGCGCTGGGTGATGTCCTGGTGCCCGGAGCCGGCGAGCAGCCGGAAGTGGTCCTGCTGCATGAGGGGGTCGTCGCGCAGGTTTAGCTGCAGCCCCGTCTCCTTCTCGAGCCGCCGCAGCAGCCCACCCTCCTCCTCGAGGATGTACAGCGCCACCTCGGGGTGAACACGGACGACGAGCGTCTTCTCCTTTCCCTCGACGCTGACACGGCGGACCGCACGCTCGATGCGGCGCACCACCGTCTCCGGGGTGAAGATCCTGCCGGAACCGGCGCAGCAGGGGCAGGACGCGGTCTGGGAGAAGTAGAGGGACGGACGCACTCTCTGGCGCGTCATCTCGATCAGCCCCAGCTCCGAGACCTGGAACGCCTTGGTGCGCGCGCGGTCGCGGCTCAGGTGGGTGCGCAGCTCCTGCAGCACCCGCTCGCGGTTCTGCTTCGACTCCATGTCGATGAAGTCGCAGACGATGATCCCACCCACATCGCGCAGACGGAGCTGCCGGGCGATCTCACGGGCCGCGTCGATATTCGTCTTCAGCACCGTCTTTTCCGGGTCGCGCTTCCCGGTGTAGCGACCGGTGTTGACATCGATGGAGACGAGCGCCTCCGTCGGCTCGATGATGATGTAGCCCCCGGAGGGGAGACCGACCTTGCGGCGGAAGGCCTCCTGAATCTCCCCCTCGATCTCGAAGAGGTCGAAGAGCGGACGGGGATCGTCGTGCAGATGGACGCGCTCGAGAAGCGAGGGATCGACCGATTCGAGGTACTGGCGCACCTCGTTGTAGACCGCGCGATTGTCGATGGTGAGCGAGTCGACCTTGACGGAGAAGAGGTCGCGGATGATCCCCTTGGTGAGCTTGGCCTCCCGATGGATCGCCGCCGGCGCGCGGGAGCGGGCGCTGCGCGCCTTGATCTGCTTCCAGGTGGCGAGCAACGACTTCAGCTCACGCTCGAAGGTCTCGCGCGTCAGCTCCTCGCCGACGGTGCGCACGATAATGCCGCCGGCACCCTTGGGCAGGATCTCCTGGGCGAGGGCGCGGAGCCGGGCGCGCTCCTCGCGGTCCTCGATCTTGCGTGAGACGCCGACGTGGTCGGAGCCGGGCATGTAGACCAGGAACCTGCCGGGGAGGGAGATCTGCGCAGTGACACGCGGGCCCTTGGTGCCGATCGGCTCCTTGGAGACCTGCACGAGCAGCTCCTCGCCCTTGCGGACCAGATCCTGGATCGGGGGATAGCGCCGGCTGCGGCGCTTGGCGCCGTTCTCCTCCTCCTCCTCTTCCTCGCCCTCCGCATCTTCCTCGCGGCCGAGATCGGAGACGTGGAGGAAGGCAGCCTTCTCCGTCCCGAGATCGACAAAGGCCGCCTGGATGCCCGGGAGAACCGCCTCGACCTTTCCGAAGTAGATGTCGCCGACGATGCGCGCGGAGTCCGGCCGATCCACCATCAGCTCGACGAGCACCTCGTCCTCGAGAATCGCGACGCGCGTCTCGCTGGCGGTGGTGTTCATCAGGATCTCGCGCTTCATCCGCCCCCCTTGCCGCCAGCTCTCCCCGGCAAGCTCACTCTCCCCCGCTCAGGCATTCATCTCTCGCAGCAGGTGGCGCGCGATGACGAGGCGCTGGATCTCGCTGGTGCCCTCGCCGATCTCGCAGATCTTCGCGTCGCGCATCATGCGCTCGACCGGGTACTCCTTGGTGTAGCCGTAGCCGCCGTGGATCTGCACGGCTTTGGTGGTGGCGCGCATCGCCAGCTCCGAGGCGTAGAGCTTCGCCATCGCCGCCTCCTTGCCGAAGGGCTGCCCCCGCTCCCGCAACCAGGCGGCATGGTAGACCAGATGCTTGGCGGCCTCGATCTCGGTCGCCATGTCCGACAGCATGAACTGGATGCCCTGGAACTGGTTGATCTGCTGGCCGAACTGCTTACGCTCCCCGGCGTACTTCATCGCCTGCTCGAAGGCACCTTCGGCAATTCCGAGCGAGAGCGCGGCGATGCCGATACGCCCGGCGTCCAGCGTCTTCATGAAGTTGACGAAGCCCATGCCGGGCTCGCCGAGGACGTTCTCCTCGGGAACGAACGCCTCCTCCATGACCAGCTCGCGGGTGTCGGAGGCGCGCCAGCCCATCTTGTCCTCCTTCTTCCCCGCACGTACGCCGGAGATGTACTCCAGCTCCTCCGCGTGTCCGACCCCCACCTCCCGCGCGCGCTCCAGATCGGTCGTCGGCTTGGTGACGACGAAGGAGGTGATCCCGCGCGAGCCCGCGTCGCGGTCGGTGACCGCAGTGACCACGAAGATCTCGCCGACGCCGGCATGGGTGATGAAGATCTTGGTGCCGTTCAGCACCCAGCCGCCATCCGCGCGGGTCGCGGACGTGCGCGTTCCGGAGGCATCCGAACCGGCGCCGGGCTCCGTGAGTCCGAAACCGCCGAGCACCTGCCCGGAGGCGAGCAGGGGAACGAAGCGCTCCCTCTGCTCGGGGGTGCCGAAGGCGACGATCGGCGAGGTGCCGAGGGTGGTGTGCGCAGAGACGGTGATAGCATGCGAGGCATCCACCTTGGCAAGCTCATGGATGACGATCATGTAGCTGATGCCATCCATTCCGGCGCCGCCCAGCTCCTCCGGCCAGGGAACGCCGAGCAGTCCCAGCTCGCCCATCTTCTTGACGTTCTCCCAGGGAAATTCGGAGCTCTGGTCTAGCTCACCGGCGACAGGCGCGATCTCGCCCTGGGCGAAGTCGCGCACCATGTCGCGGATCATCAGGTGGTTCTCGTCGAAGTAGCGGTCCATGTCCCTGGCCGGAAGCAGCGCAAAGTGATCCTGCACGAGCGCCACCAATGTACGAAAAACGTTTGGCCGCGGGAAGGGAACGACGCGGCGGCGGCTAGGAGTCGTCGGCCGCGGCGAGCAGGCGCAGGAACTCGGCGCCGTATTTTTCCAGCTTGGCCGGACCGACACCTGGCACGGAGAGCAGCTCGGCATCGCTGGTGGGACGGCGGCGCGCCAACTCCTGCAGCGTGCGGTCGGCGAAGACGCAGTAGGCGGGGACGCTCTCCTCGCGAGCGAGGCGGCTGCGCAGCTCCCGCAGCCGGTCGAAGAGATCGCGCCCGGCTCCGGTGAGAGGCTCCGCCTCGGTGGCGGCGGGCGCGACGCCCGCCGCGCGCTCCCCGGGTGCCGCGGATCGCTTCGAGCGAGCGGCTGCCGGTGCGGAGTCGTCCGTGGCGAGAGCCGGCCCCTTCACGCAGTTGTCGCAGGCGCCGCACTCGTTCATCGCGGCGGGATCGCCGAAGTAGCGCAGCAGGTAGCCGCGGCGGCAGCGCTCGTGGTAGGCGTACCCCTGCATCCGCTGCAGCTTGCGCAGCTCGCGATCCTTGCGCGCCTCGAGGCCGCGCCAGTCGATGGGAAGCCGGGCGAGCGGCGTGGTGCGGTCGCGCAGCTGCACGCCCTCCCCTCCGCCGACGCCGCGCCACTCGAGGAAGCTCTCCGCCTGCAGGCTGTCGAGCAGCCCGGCGACGCGAGCACGACCGCGCTGGCCGGCGAGCGCCTCCCACTCCAGCTCCGCTCCCTGGTAGATCGCCTCACCGCCCGCGGCGCGCCAGAGCGTACGCAGAAGCTGCAGCTCGGCGGTGCGCTCCACACCCTCCAGCTCGCGGGTGATGCGCTTGGGGGTGGCGATCAGCCGCACCCGCAGGCTCGGCGGAGCGCCGCCCGCGAGCTGCCGAACCAGACCGTACTCCTCGAGCAGCCGCAGTGCGGAGAGCGTCGGACGGTCGCCCTGAGCGGAGCGGAGCGCCTGCGCCAGCTCCGCGGGAGGGATGGGGATGAAGCCGTCGCCGTCGGCGCGCAAACGCAGCTCCTGCATCACCCGCTCGACGGTCTGGCGGGGTGGATAGTTCTGGTCGATGAAGAACTCGTGCGTGAAGCGATCCGCATAGGCGTGCAGCAACACACAATCCGCCGGTGCCCCGTCGCGGCCGGCGCGGCCCGCCTCCTGGTAGTAGGCCTCGACGGTACCGGGCATGTTGTAGTGCACGACCACCCGCACGTCCGGCTTGTCGATCCCCATTCCGAAGGCATTGGTGGCGACGACCACCGGCGCCTCACCGCTCATGAAGGATTCCTGGATGCGCTTCCGCTCCTCGTCCGGAAGACCCGCATGGTAGCCGACCGCGCGAACGCCGACCCCGTTGAGCAGCGGAGTTATCGCGTCCACACTCTTGCGCGTCGAGGCATAGACAACCGCGGAGCCCTCCCGCCCCTTCAGCAGCTTGACCAGCAGGCGGTCCTTCTGCGAGTCGTTCTTCGC
>JBPCIT010000237.1:0-6053 GCA_051006015.1 Longimicrobiaceae bacterium | reverse complement strand
GGTGGCGATGATCGCCGCCACCCCGAAGCGCCACTCGAAGCGGAAGGCGATGTAGATCAGCGTCGCCAGGAAGGAGACGAGGATCGCGATGAGCGCGCGCTGCTGCAGCTCGCCGCCGATCTTGGGACCGACCGCCTCGGTACGCACCAGGTTGAAGGCGCCTTCGTCGTAGCGCGTCGCGAGGACCTCCTCCACTCGCTGCGCAGGATCCCAGCCGACGTCGCCCTCGAAGGAGGGCATGCGGACGATGAACTCGTCCTCCGCGCCGAAGCGGGTGATCTCCCAGCTGCCGGCGCCCGCGGCTCCGGCCGCGCTACGAATCTCGTCAACGGTCGTGGGCTGATTGAAATCCACCTGCACGATGGTGCCGCCGGTGAAGTCGATGCCGTAGTTCAGCCAGGCGCCGGAGCGGGTGGTGAAGTGGTTCGTCACCATCGCTCCGACACCCAGGATCAGCAGGGCGGCGGAGACGATGTACGCCCGGCGGCGCCAGTCGAGAAAGGGAAAGTCAGCGTTCGCGAAGATACGCATTATGCACCGTGCTCAGATGCTGATCGCCTCGGGCGCGCTGCGGCGCTCGAGGTACAGCATGAAGAAGGTTCGGGTGACGAAGATCGCCGTGAACATCGAGGCGATGATACCGATGGCGAGCACAACCGCGAAGCCGCGGATCGGGCCGGTGCCGAACTGGTAGAGGATGAAGGCGGTGATCAGCGTCGTCAGATTCGAGTCCACGATCGCCGAGAGCGCGTTCGCGAAACCCTCGCTCACCGCCATCCGCGGTGAGCGGCCTATCGCCAGCTCCTCGCGTATGCGCTCGAAGATCAGCACGTTGGCGTCCACCGCCATGCCGATGGAGAGCACCAGGCCCGCGATCCCCGGCAGCGTGAGCGCCGCGCCGATGGCCGCGAGCCCGCCGAGCACGAGTAGCAGGTAGAAGGCGAGGGCGACCACCGCCATCGCCCCCGAGACGCGGTAGTAGAGCAGCATGATCAGCACCACCAGCGTGATGCCGATCATGCCAGCCATGCTCCCCTTGTCGATGGAATCCTGGCCGAGCGATGGACCCACGGTGCGCTCCTCGATGATGCTGAGTGGCGCCGGAAGCGCGCCCGCCCGCAGCACCAGCGCCAGGTCGCGGGCCTCCTCCATCGAGGCGCCGCCCAGCTCGATACGCCCGCGGCTTCCGATCTGCGACTGGATGATCGGCGCGCTGTACACCCGCTCGTCCAGGATGATCGCCATCAGGTTGCCGACGTTCTCCCCCGTGGCGCGCTCGAAGATGCGGCCGCCACGGCGGTTGAACTCGAAGGTGGCCTCCGGGCGCCCGAACTGCGGATCGCGCTGCGCCTGCGCGTCCTGCAGGTACTCACCGGTGATGATCGGCCGGGTCTCCAGCAGGTAGAGGATGCGATACGGCTGCGCCTGCTCACCGCGCGGCTGGAATCCCCAGCGCAGCTCGGAGCCACGCGGCAGCAGCCGCTGCACCTGCGGGAGCGCGAGATACTGCTGCACCCGCGCGACGTTCTCCTCCTCCACGGCGAACTGCCCCTCCGCGCCGGTCGGCAGCAGGATCGAGGTGAGCGGGCGGGCGGCGAGCGCAGTGTCCTGCGGGGTCGTCTGCGCGGCCACGACCGCGGTGTCTCCAGCCACCGTGTCACCGGGCGCAGTGTCGCGCGGTGCCGGCTGGAAGAGATCCGTGACTCCGGGAGCGGGGGCGGCAGGCGCGTCGGGCTGCGTGACCGCACCTGCGCCGACGGCCTCCGTCACCGCGCGGTCCATGCGTGGCAGCGCCGCCTGCAGCTCGGCGAGCGGACGCACGATCTTGAACTGGAGGAAGGCGGAGCGCTGGATGATCTCCTTGGCGCGCCGCTGGTCCTCGGGGCGGGCGCCCGGCAGCTCTACGATGATGCGGTCCTCGCCGACCTTCTGCACCACCGGCTCGGCGACACCGAGCTCATCGATGCGGGTGCGGATGACCTGCAGCGCCCGGTCGGTGGCATCCTGCCGCGCCGCGGGAGCCATCGCGCCGGTCGGGTCGTCAACCTCGAGTGCCAGGTGCGTGCCGCCCTGCAGATCGAGTCCGAGGGTGACGATCGTGCCGCGAGCACTGTGGTTCTGATAGAGGAACCAGCCGCTGGCGAGAACCAGGGCGAGGATCAGCAGGAACCTAATCTTCAAATTATCGAACATCGAGACGCGCCAGCTCCCTGAGCGGGAGGATCGAGGATTCGGGGACCACGGTGGCCCATAAGCGGGGGTAATTCATAGAAGCTACCCAATCCGCGGCAGCTTTGTCAACCGCCGCCGGGCCTCGCGACCCGGCGGCGGAAGGGCTCAGCGCGCCGCGCCCGTGCCGCCCATCCGGGCGGCGAGCTCGTGCAGCGCCGCTACCCGCCGCTCAGTCGGCGGATGGGTCGCGAAGAGCGAGGCCATGCCTCCGCCATGCGCCGCCAGAGGGTTGACTTGCGCCACCGGTGCAGCGGCCGGCGATACGTTCATCGGGATGCGCCGCGCATAGGAGTCGAGCTTCGTGAGCGCACCGGCCAGCGCCAGCGGCCGGCCGCAGATCTCCGCACCCACGGCGTCCGCCTTGAACTCGCGCTGGCGGCTGATCGCCATCTGCACCAGGCTCGCCGCGATCGGCGCCAGGATCATCATCGCGATGGCCGCGATCGGGTTGCTGTCGCCATCGTCACGGCCGCCGCCGAAGATCGCGCCCCACATCGCCATGTGCGCCAGATAGGAGATGGCACCGGCGAGCGTGGCGGTGAAGGTCTGCAGCAGCATGTCGCGGTTCTTGATGTGCGCGAGCTCGTGCGCGATCACCCCCTCGAGCTCCTCGCGGCTGATGATCCGCATCAGCCCCGCGGTGACGCACACGACGGCGTGCTTGGCGCTGCGGCCGGTCGCGAACGCGTTCGGCTGCTCCTGCGGCGCGATCGCCACCGTGGGCATCGGCAGACCGGCGCGCTGCCGCAGCCGGTCCACCATGTCGTACAGATCCGGCGCCTGCTCCCGCTCGATGGTCTTCGCGCCGTACATGCGCAGCACCATCGTGCCGGAGGCGAAGTACATGATGAAGTTCATCGCGCCGGCCATCACCAGCGCGATCACCATCCCGCTCTGACCGCCGACCGCGCCGCCGGCGGCGACCACCAGCCCCGTGAGCAGGGCCATCAGGCCGAATACCTTGACGTTGTTCATGCGACGCCCTCTCCAGTGATAGTCAGGTTGAAAGTTCGCAGATAGTACCCCGCAGCACTCCCACGTTCCCGTGCAGCTCAGCTGCGGCGCAGGGGGTGCCGCGCGGCGGAAAACTCAGCCGGCGCGGCCGGTGTTGATCACATTTACCTGCCGGTGCCGCGTGGGCACGCAGCCGTGCGAGACCGCGTTCGCCTGCGAAGGCTGGCCCTTGCCGTCGCTGAAGGTGCCGCCCAGCTCGTAGGTGCTGGGGCCGCCGATCAGGTCCATGCTGTTCCAGAACTCCGGGGTGCGGATCTGATACGCCACATCCTTGAGCATCCCTCCGACCCGCCCGTTCTTGATCTCCCAGAAGACCTGGCCGCCGAACTGCGCGTTGTAGCGCTGCTGGTCGATGGAGTACGAGCCGCGCCCCTCGATCATGATTCCGTCGCGCACCCCTTCGACCAGCTCCTCCAGCGAGACGTCGCGGTCGGGGTGAGGGAGGAGATTCACGTTGGGCATGCGCTGGAACTGCACGTCCGCCCAGCTCTGCGCGTAGCTGTTCCCATGGCTGCGCACCTCCTGCCCCTGCGAGCGATACCACTCCGCCAGCCAGGGCGCCTGCTCGCGCGTGGTCTGCAGATCGTTCAGAATACCGTTGCGCACGATCAGGTACTCGTCCGGCTCGACGCCCTCATCATCGTAGCCCACCGTCGCCAGCCCGCCCGGCGCGGAGCGCTCCCCCTGAATGTTCATGAAGTCGGGGCCGTAGCGGAATCTCCCGAGGTACTCCTCGATCGGGAAGATGAAGCTGGTGCCGGCGTAGTTCGCCTCGAAACCCAGGATCCGATCGAGCTCCGTCGGGTGCGCGATGGACTCATGGATGGTGAGGAAGAGGTGCGAGGGGAGCAGCACCAGATCGTAGCGGCCCGGCTGCACCGCGCGTGCGGAGAGCTTCTGCACCGCCTCCTCGGCCCAGCGGGGGGCATTCTCCACGAGGCGCGCGTCGCGCACATGCTCGTAGCCGAGCCCCATCGGCTGCACGGGGGTCGAGTCGCGCGACTGGAAGTCCGACGCATCCGCGGAGACCGCGGTGATGCTCATCCGCGGCCAGCTCCGGTAGATCTGCTGCTCCGTGACCGTACCCTCCGTCGAAGCGAAGAACTTGTCCTCGAAGACGAAGAACATGAAGGAGTTGACGAAGCGGGCGCCCTGCACCCCGAGCGCCGCCTCGTTGGCGGCGAGCAGCAGCGCCACCTTCTCCTCGATGGGAACCTCGAAGGGGTCGATCTCGATTGGCGACCGCCAGCGGCCCTCGTTCGGCGTGGGGGCGGGCGCCAGCTCGACCGGGCGCGTCTGAGCGGCGCGATTCGCGCGAGCCTGCTCGGCGGCCTGGCGAGCGACGCGCACCACTTCCTCGGTGTTCAGCTCACGGCTCGCGGCGAAGCCCCAGCTCCCATCCACCAGCACCCGCACGCCGAAGCCGAAGGTCTCCGCGTCGTCGAAGCTGGTGATCTGCCGCTCGCGGGTGGAGAGGGATTGATCGCGGCGGCGGTTGATGCGCACGTCGGCGTACTGGGCGCCCGCGGAGCGAGCCGCGTCGAGGGCGCGCATCGCCAGCTCGCGCGATCCGGCGGCGCTGGCGCGCGGCACCTCTGCGGCGGGAGAGACGACGCGCGGTGTGCAACCCACCGTCAGCCCCGCGGTGACGAGCGCGCTCTGCAGGAGAAACTCTCTGCGATCCATGATCCGGAGGTGGAGGAAAGGGCTCTTAGCCGTCGCGACTGACTCTGCTGCGAGGTGCTGCCAGGGTTGTGCCAGCGCCAGAGGAGGAGTGATCTGCCGCTCGATACGTACAGCGCTCGTCTGCGGCACGGACGAGTACCCTCCGAGTGGCGCCGCGCGCGGCAGAATCATCCGTATTGTTCGACCGCCCGCCCGACGTTATCTTTGGCACGTCTGCTACTGCCGATCCGCTGGTTGATGCGGCGTGGACGTTCCCGCGTCCCCCGCCGGCGGCACGTCATCTGGAGCGACTCCCCACCTCGTGCGGGGAGGAAGCTTCCCCATCCGGAGGTTCTGCATGCGAGAGGGTAATTCGTCCCACGAGGGGCTCGGCGAGCTGGAGAGCGAGTACGAGGTTCTCGGGGAGATTGGACGGGGCGGAATGGCGGTCGTCTACCACGCACGCGATCGTGATCGCGGCCGTGAGGTCGCGATCAAGCTGATCCGCGCGAAGTTCATCGACGATGACGAAACCATCACCCGCTTCGCTCGCGAAACGCAGACGGTCCAGCGGCTGCAGCATCCCAACATCGTCGCCACCCACGAGGCTCGGCAGCTCTCGGACGGCAGCCTCGCGCTGGTGATGGAGCACGTTCCCGGCCGCACCCTGCGTGACATCCTCGAGGCGGAGGGGGCGCTGGGCGTCGAGCAGGTGCAGCGCGTGCTGCAGGACATTGCCAGCGCGCTCTCGCACGCGCACCAGCTCGGCATCATCCACCGCGACATCAAGCCCGAGAACATCTGCATCCACGAGGGGACCGGGGCCGCTCTGGTCTCCGACTTCGGGATCGCCAAATCCACCGAGAACGAGACGCGGCTCACGCTCACCGGCACGATGCTGGGCACCCCCTCGTACATGTCGCCGGAGCAGATCGACGGTCTCCAGGTAGATGCGCGCACCGACATCTACAGCCTGGGGATCATCGGTTGGGAGATGCTCTCCGGCACCCGCCCCTGGGCCGGCGAGGGCGTGTACGGCGTCGTCTACAAGCAGAAGCACGAGGAGCTGCCGCCCCTCGAGGTGGTGCGGCCGGACGCGCCTGCGAACCTCTGGATGACAGTCGAGGGTGCTCTCCGGAAGA
>JBPCIT010000236.1:0-20844 GCA_051006015.1 Longimicrobiaceae bacterium | reverse complement strand
TCCCGCTGCCGCAGTGGGGCGCGCGCCGCGCCGTGCTGAACGACCTCTCGCCCGCCGCCACCTTCATCGCCGCCAACTACAGCCTTCCCTTCGACGTGGCGGAGTTCGAGAGCCAGGCGAAGCGGCTGCTCAAGGAGCTGTGGGAGGAGATCGGCTGGCTGTACGAGACGCTCCACACCGACGGTACGACCCAGGCTCGCATCAACTACACCGTCTGGAGCGAGGTCTTCGCCTGCCCCAACTGCGCCGGCGAGATCGTTTTCCTTGAGGAGGCGCTCGACCCGCTGACCAAGCGGGTGCGGGAGAGTTTCCCCTGCCCGCACTGCGCGGCGGAGCTGAACAAGGATGCTTTGCAGCGGCTGATGCAGACCTCCATCGATCCAGCGAGCGGCGAACCGTGGCAGCGCATCCGGATGATTCCGGTGCTGATCAACTACAGCATCGGCAAGCAAACGCACGAGAAGGAGGCGGACGACGCAGACCTGCGCACGCTGGAGAGGATCGGGCTACTACCGCTCCCCTCGACGGTCCCGACGAACCCCTTCCCAATTAAGCAGATGTACCACGGCTCCCGGCTGGCTCCGAAGGGATTCACCCATTTGCACCATCTCTACCTCCCTCGCCCCGCCCAGGCGCTCGGCCGGCTCTGGCAGAAGGCGGCTGCCGTCGAGGACGTCCGCATGCGCAACATGCTGCTGTTCTGGGTGGAACAGGCGGTGTGGGGTTTGTCGGTGCTCAATCGGTACTCTCCAAGCCATTTCTCGCAGGTCAATCGCCAGCTTACTGGTGTCTATTACGTTGCCTCTCAGCACGCCGAGTGCAGCCCGTGGTACATTCTGGGAGGGAAACTCGCGCGGCTGGTGAAGACGTTCTCGAAATCGGACATGATCGTGCGCTCCGCGCACCCCGGGCCCATAAAGGGCCCGGCTGGACCTACGGCCGCCCTCCCGGGCGGAACAGCTGGTCTCGTGCGTCCGGAGGACGCCCGCTTTTCTAGCCGGGTCGTTCATCGGCCCGGCACCCCGGCCGGGCTCGAAAACACGACCGTCACCACCGGCACCGCGGCCGCCCTCCCGATCCCCGACGACAGCATCGACTACATCTTCACCGACCCGCCGTTCGGGGAGAATATCTACTACGCCGATCTGAACTTCCTGGCCGAGTCGTGGCATCGCGTGTGGACCGCCGCGCAGCCGGAAGCCATCGTCGACAAGGCGAAAGGCAAGGGATTGCCCGAGTACCAGGAGCTGATGCTGCGCTGCTTCGAGGAGTACTACCGGGTGCTCAAGCCGGGGCGCTGGATGACGGTGGTCTTCCACAACTCGCAGAGCCGCGTCTGGAACGCGATCCAGGAGGCGATGCTGGCAGCGGGATTCGTGGTGGCGAGCGTACGCACGCTCGACAAGCAGCAGGGGAGCTACCGGCAGGTCACCAGCACCGCGGTCAAGCAGGACCTGGTGATCTCCGCCTACCGGCCGAATGGCGGGCTCGAGCAGCGCTTCCGGCTCGAAGCCGGCACCGAAGAGGGGGTGTGGGACTTCGTGCGCACCCACCTTCGCCAGCTTCCGCGCTTCATCAGCAAGGACGACCAGGCGGAGGTGATCGCCGAGCGGCAAGCACACTACCTCTACGATAGCATGGTCTCCTTCCACGTGCAGCGCGGCGTCACCGTGCCACTCTCCGGTGCGGAGTTCCGCTCCGGCGTCGAGCAGCGCTTCGCGGAGCGCGAGGGGATGTACTTCCTTCCCGAAGAGGTGGCGGAGTACGACCGGCGGCGGCTGAGCGTGCGCGAGCTGCGCCAGCTCCAGCTCTTCGTCTCCGACGAGGCCTCGGCGATCCAGTGGCTGCGGCAGGAGCTCTCGAACAAGCCGCAGACGCTGCAGGAGCTGACGCCTAAGTTCATGCAGGAGGCGCAGCGCACCTGGGCGAAGCACGAGAAGCCGCTCGAGCTGATCGATCTGCTCGAGCAGAACTTCCTGCGCTACGAGGGCGCCGGTCCCATCCCGCCGCAGATCGCCGCGTGGCTCAAGGCGAGTTCGGTGCGGCGCGGCATCATCGCGGAGGAGCGGGCCGCCTACGGCGGCAGTGCGGAGTGCGGCGTGCGAAGTGCGGAGTCCCCCACCAACGACGATCCCGAGGCACTTCGCACTTCGCACGCCGCGCTTATTTCTGCCGCAAAGGATCGGTGGTATGTGCCCGATCCAAACCGAGCCGGCGATCTGGAGAAGCTGCGCGATCGCGCCTTGCTCAAGGAGTTCGAGCAGTACCGCGAGTCGAAACAGCGGCGGCTGAAGGTGTTCCGGCTGGAGGCGGTGCGCGCCGGATTCCGCCGTGCCTGGCAGCAGAGGGACTACGCCACCATCATGGAGGTAGCCGAGCGCATCCCCGAGAGCGTGCTGCAGGAGGATCCCAAGCTGCTGATGTGGTACGACGGAGCGAGGATGCGGAGCGAAAGATAGTGCGAAGTGCGGAGTGCGACGTGCGAAAGGACAACTACCATGAAGATCGAGCGGTTCGAAGACCTCATCGCGTGGCGGAAATCCAAAGAATTGGCGTTAGCAGTGTACCGGGTGACCGGCGCCGCGGCGTTTTCACGGGATTTCGGTCTGAGGGATCAGGTGCAGCGTGCGGCGGTTTCCGTGATGTCCAACATCGCGGAAGGATTCGAGCGCTACAGCCGACCGGAGTTCAAGCAGTTTCTCAGCGTGGCGCGCGGTTCAGTCGCGGAGGTGCGGAGCCAGCTCTACCTCGCCCGCGTGTTGAATTACCTCAGCGCAGATCAGCACACCGCGCTCCACAACCTCAGCTTGGATGTGAGTCGCTTGCTTGGCGCTTTACGCTCCTCGCTCGAGCGGGACTAGGTGGGTTTGCTCCGCACTTCGCACGCCGCACTTCGCACTTCGATGTTATCCTGGCGCGACCACATCCTGAAGGACTTCCCACCTGCCGGCCCGCGTCTGACGCTTTTCGAGGATCCCGACTGCCTGCTGGCGGAGGAAGAGATCGCCCGCACCCTCCGCGAGCGCGGCTACGACCTCCTCACGTACGAAGATCCCGTCGCATTCCGGCTCGTCTACGAATCCGAGTACCGGCGCGCGGTGGCAGCGGATGGGGATCCCCCGCGCAGTCTGATAGTGCGCACGGAGGAGGAGCTGCGGGTGCTGCCCTACGATCTGCTGCGTGCCGGGCGGCCGCTCGGCGTCGGGCTCGGCGAGCTATTCCCCGCGTTGAGCTATCCCGTCATCGCCGAGCTGTGCGCGAGCGACTTCGAGGCGCTCTATCAGGCGCAGCGGCGGCACAAGCCGCGCACGCTCGGCCAGAACGCCACGCGCGACTTCGTGCTTCGGCACGTCTTCGAGCTCGCGCCGGAGACGATCAAGGGGCCGCCCGAGCTTCTGCACGCGCTACTGCGGCGGCACTACCGCGGGCAGCGCGTCCCGGCTGCACTGGACGACTACCTGATCGGCCGCTTGCGCCAGAACGTCCTGCTCGCCGACTGGCCGCTCGAGCGGATCGTGCCGGACCGCGAGACCTTCCTCGCCTTCCTGCAGGAGCGCTGGGCGGTCTACCTCGACTACCTGACGGCTGAGGCGGCGGGGGAGCTGCGCGAGGCCGGGTACGCCCTCTCGTGCCCGGGTCCCGCGGCACTCCCCTTCGACCACCGGGATGTGCGCGTCTACGTGGACAATCTTTTTCTGGAGGGAGATCTGCGCCCACTCGCGCATCCCGCCGGAGCTCGGCTGGCGGAGCGAGGCCACTGGGCGGTGGTGGGGGTGCGACTCGATCCGGAGGCCGACCGGCGGCGGCGGATCGAGGGGCTGCTCGGAGCCATGGAGCAGACGCTTCCCGCTGCCGAGGCGCGCCACGCTGAGTGGCTCGGGTTTTCGCGAGGTTGGGCGGAGCTGATCGCGCTGTCCTTTGATGGGCGTGGAATGCAGCCGGAGATCGAGGAGCGCTTCCATGCACTGCGCGAGCGGGTCGAGAGCAGCTTTCTCGCCTGGGTGCTCCGCTACTATGGCGGCCTGCACAACCAGCCGCCCGTACCGCCGGTGATGGTGCACCACCTGCCGCGCGTTCTCGCACGGGCACTCGCGGAGGAGCCAGGCGGCAGGGTGGCGGTGGTGGTGCTCGACGGGCTCGCTCTCACGCAATGGGTGGCGCTGCGCGAGGTGCTGCGTGGGCAGGAGGAAGGGCTGCACTTCCGCGAGCAGGCGCTCTTCGCCTGGGCGCCGACACTCACCTCCGTCTCCCGGCAGGCGCTCCTCTCGGGCCGGCCCCCGCTCTACTTCCCCGCGAGCATCCACACCACCGAGCGGGAGCCGGCGCTCTGGGAGCGTTTCTGGGTCGATGAAGGACTCGCTCCAGCGGAGGTCGCCTACCGGCGCGGCGTAGACGAGGATGAGCTGGAGGAGGTCGGCGCGATGCTCTCTCGATCCCGCCTGCGCGCGGTAGCGCTGGTGGTGGATAAGGTAGACAGGATCATGCACGGTATGCAGCTCGGCGGCGCAGGGATGCAGGGGCAGGTGCGGCAGTGGGCGGAGGGCGGCTTTCTCGCGAAGCTGCTCGGGCTGCTGCTGGGCCGTAGCTTCAGGGTGTACCTCACCTCGGATCATGGTAACGTCGAGGCGGTGGGGATCGGCAGGCCCGGTGAGGGCATGGCGGCCGAGGTGCGGGGGGTGCGGGCGCGGGTGTATGGCGATGCGCTGCTGCGCGAGCAGGTTCGAGCCCGCTTCCCAGGATCACTCGCGTGGCCGGGACTCGGCCTGCCCGACGACTACCTGCCGCTGCTGGCGCCGGGGCGCGCCGCATTCGCGGCAGAGGGCGAGCGGGTGGTGGCGCATGGGGGAATCTCGCTCGAGGAGCTGATCGTGCCGCTGGTTCAGGTCGAGCGCTGGCGCGGCGCCGCCGGTGGTGGCGGAGCCTCCGGTGGGGAACGGTAGATGCGGAGCGAGGTGCTCTCGCACACGAACCACGACGTTTGCGGAGACTGCGCGCTCAGATGCCACACGGACCCGGCGCCGCCGTTCACGCCAGCAGGGAAAGGCATTGAAGACACCGAAATACCTGCTCCACCCCCTGCGCTTGATCCGTAACCGCACTCGCCGTCCGCCGCCGGGCAGCGTACCCGGCGCTCTGTCGGGGAGGCCGGACGCCGCTCCGCCGCGCATCACGGTGCTCGCCTACGGCGCGGATGGCCTGGTGGAGGAGACGCTCGAATCTCTCGCCGCGCTGCACGAGCTGCGGGAGCGGTGGCCGGTGAGCTGGGTGAATGTGGACGGCATCGAGCACGCGGAGACGGTGCGGCAGCTCGGCGAGTTCTTCGGCTTGCACCGCCTCGCATTGGCGGACGTGGTCAACGTGCCGCAGCGCGCTAAGGTGGAGGACTACGGCGACTACCTCTTCATCATCGCGCGGATGGCCCGCGTGGACGAGGGGCTGGAGACCGAGCAGATCAGCATCTTCCTGGGAAAGGGTTTCGTCCTCACCTTCCAGGAGCGCCGCGGCGACCCGCTCGATCCGGTGCGCGAGAGGCTGCGTAGCGGGGTGGGGCGGATCCGCGCGAATGGGGCCGATTATCTCGCCTATGCCGTGCTCGACGCCATCGTGGACCACTACTTCCCGGTGCTCGAGCAGCTGGGCGATCACCTGGAGCTGCTGGAGGAGGAGATCCTCAATCGTCCCAACCGCGCCTCGATGGCGCGCCTCTACGCGCTCAAGCGGGATCTGGGCGCCTTCCGCCGCAGTGTCTGGCCCGAGCGCGACACGCTGAACACGCTGGTGCGTGACCCGTCTCCGCTGATCACGGATGAGACGCGCATCTACCTGCGCGACTGCTATGACCACGTTATCCAGAGCATCGACCTGCTGGAGAACTACCGCGAGCTCAGCTCCAGCCTCACTGATCTTTACCTCTCCAGCATCAGCAATCGCACCAACGAGATCATGAAGGTGCTCACCATCTTCGCGGCGATCTTCATCCCGCTCACCTTCATCGCCGGGGTGTACGGGATGAACTTCGATCCCGACGTCTCTCCCTGGAACATGCCGGAGCTGGATTGGTTCTGGGGCTACCCCTTTGCGCTGGGGCTGATGGCGCTCACCGCGCTGGGGCTGATCCTCTTCTTCTGGCGCAAAGGGTGGATCGGGGAGGCCGAGAGAGGAAGGGTGGAGGAGGGGTAGGCGCTCGGCTCAGTGGCCGCCGCGGCGGGAGCACCCTGCTCAGCGCGCCTCGATCTCCTCCCTCAGCCGCAGCAGTGCGTCCTCGGTGGCGACCAGCTCGCCGCGGGCCCGGTTGAGCTGCTCCTGCTGGGTGCGTACGAAGCGGCGGTAGGGCGCGATCGCCTCGTTGATGCGCTCGGTGGAGCCGGCGATCTCCATGTGCACCTGCTCGGTGAGCGAGCCCGTGAGCCGCTCGCGCAGCTCCGCGATCTTCTCCCGGAACTCCTGCTTCGCCTGGCGCCGCCGGCGCGGGATCACGTAGAAGCCGCCGACCGCCAGCGCAGTAGCCAGCAGGATGCCGGTCACGTCCACCGCCGCGCCCGTCAGCACCGTGGCCACCAGCGTACCGATGCCGATGGCGCCGACCTGCGCCAGCGCGGTGGTGGCGAAGGTGCCCTGCACCTGGTTGGCGATCGCGCGCGCCTCGGCCTCGCGGTTGTAGCCGCTGATCACCTCGCGCGAGGCGCGGCCGATCGAGTCGAGCAGCGCCTGGCGGTTGTAGTTGAAGTTGGTGCCCACCTCCCCGATCATCCCCTCGCGGTGGCGGGCGATCTGCCGGCGGTCGATGTAGGCGTGGATGTCCTGCCAGACCTTGAGGTTGCGCTCGACGATCCAGTCGATGATGCGGCCGATCTCCTCCTCGATCTGCTGTGGCGTCTCGCCGATCACCTCGCGCTCGAACTCGCGGCGGATCTGGTCGCTGTCCATCAGGCTGCGGATCCGGCCGATTCGCACCGTCTCATCGAAGAATCCCATCCCCCGCGACTCCATCTCCCCCAGCAGTACCTCGGGCCTGGAGAGACGCGGCTCGAAGTCGCGCAGCATCTCCTCGTGGAAGAGCGCGAGCTGCCGGTCGATGTTCTCGATCGTCTGCACGTCGTCCGTCAGCAGCTGCAGGCGCTCGAAGGCTACGTCCTTGTAGGTGGCGGCGAGCCGCAGCGCCACGCCCAGCGGGTTGAGGAGCTTGAGGCGGATACGCTCCTCCTGGTCGAGCGTGTGGAGCAGGTACTCCTCGATCGCACCGAAGCCGCTCTGCGCCCAGAGCCTGTCGTCGCCACCGGAGCGCGCCTGCAGCGCCTGGCGCGCCGAAACCGAAAAGATCTCCGGAGTGTGGCCGAGTAGCCCGGAGGCGTTCTCGCGCACGAAGCCAATCACCTGCTCCCGCTCGGCCGGATCGGTGAGTATGTCGATCTTGTTGATGATGAAGACGATCTTCTTTCCCCACTGGCGGATCTGCTCGATGAAGGTGCGCTCGCTCTCCGTGAAGGGGCGGTCGGCGGAGGTGACGAAGAGCACCAGGTCCGAGCGCGGCACGAAGTCGCGCGTCAGCTCCTCGTGGCGGCGGATGATGGCGTTGGTGCCGGGTGTGTCCACGATGCTGATCTCGCGCAGCAGAGCCGTCGGGTGCGTTCGCTCGAGCAGGTATGCCTCGAGGAGCTGCTCGGTGGGCTCCGCGCCGTAGCGCAGCACGTTGATGCGGTCGGTGGTTGGCGTGACGCCCTCCGGCAGCACCTTCTCACCCAGCAGCGCGTTGATGAAGCTGGATTTGCCGGAGTTGAACTCGCCCGCGATGACCAGCAGGAAGAGCCCGGTGAGCGCCGCGCGCGCCTCGCGGAAGCGGCGGAGCTCCTCGGGTGCCACGTCGGGCCCGAAGCGCTCCAGTGCGGTCGCGAGCCGCTCGAGCAGCTCCTGCTCGCGGGCGCGCAGCTCCTGCTCGCGCTCGGAAAGGATGGCTTTGCGACCCAGCAGTTTTCCGATCAAGTGGTTTCCCCGCTTCAGGTGTCGGCGCTACGACTCGCCCAGTCGATGGACGATTCGATAGAACTCTTCGACAGGAGCAAGCTCATGAAGAGCGGCGACAACGCGTCGAAGATCAAGGGTGAGGTACTCGTGGATCAGCACATTTTGCGCTGCAGGCTCCCGGGTCCCGCCACCCGTTCGCGGATCGAGTAGGCATGGTCGAGATACGCCCGCAGCTCCGCCAACCGCTCTACCAGGTGAGTCATGTTCGCCGTAACGCCTCGAGCTTGATCCGGCGCATACGCTCCAGGAACGGGGCCAGGTCCGCCGCCCGGAGCTGCACATCACGGACGTATACGTGATCCGCCTCCGCGTCGCTGCAGTGGACGCGGATGCCGCGCGTCACGATCGCGCGACCGAAGAGCGGCGGCGCGTCATTGAGGATGACCACGTCTACCTCGTTGGTAGTGGTGGCGTGGATCAACTCGGAACCAAGATCTACCCGCGCGTCGAAGCGCGCCTCGGCGGTCGGGTACCGCGCCCAGTCCAGCAGCACCCCTACATCGACGTCGCTTTCGCGGTGCGATCTCCCCTCCGCGTGGCTCCCGAACAGGTACGCGGAGACCACTCCGGAAGGAGCCTGGCGTCCGAAGTACTCTTCCAAACACTCTCGTATTTCGCTCATCCGCAGATCCGTGCCGCTGGCGGTTCCGCCCGTGCCTCACGCCGAGAGGGCCCATCCCGCGGCGGATGATGATGCAAGCGCGGCGCCAGAAGAGGCAGCATTACAGCTGCACGCTGGCTTGCGGAGACGGCGGGCTATCAGCAGGCCGGTCGCGGGCGGGAACCGATCCTGCGGAGATGGCATTCAGTGTGGGTGCCGTGTAGCTTGTCCACGCTCCCTGATACCAACCACCCCGACTGCCATGCACGTGGAGACCACAGAAATGTCCCTCACGCCGGAGCGCGCCGCAGAGCTGCTGACGGAGGCGCGCGAGCGCACTCTGCTGCTCATCGGGCCGCTCTCCGAGCAGGAGCTGCGCTCGCAGCACACCCGTCTGATGAGTCCCATTCTCTGGGACCTGGGCCACATCGCCCACTTCGAGGAGCTCTGGCTGCTGCACAACCTCGATGGCCCGATCGAGTTCGTGGAGATGCCGGGGATGTTCAACCCCTTCGAGAATCCGCGGGCGGTGCGTGGCGCGCTGCCGCTCCCCTCGATCCAGCACACGCTCGAGGAGATGGCGCGGGCGCGGCGGCGAGTGCTCGACCGCCTGGCGCAGGGGGAGCTGGACGGCGAGAGCCCGCTCCTGCGCGAGGGCTACGTCTTCCACATGGTGGCCCAGCACGAGTACCAGCACGACGAGACGATCCTGCAGGCGCTGCAGCTCAAGGAGGACTCGCCATACCGCGCGCCCCGGGCGATGGCCCCTCCCGAGCCGCAGTCGAGCCCCGGCGGGATGGTGCGCTTTCCCGGCGGCGAGGTGTCCATCGGCACCGACGACCGCAGCGCGGCCTACGACAACGAGCGGCCCCGGCACAGCGTGCGACTCGACCCCTTCATGATCGACGTCGCGCCCGTGACCAGCGGCGAGTACCTGGAGTTCATCCAGGCGGGTGGCTACTCTGAGCCGAGTCTCTGGTCGAAGGCGGGATGGAAGTGGCTGCAGGAGGCGGAGGTGAGTGCGCCCCAGTTCTGGGAGGAGCAGGAAGGCATCTGGCATGTCCGCCGGATGGACCGCACCCTGCCCCTCGATCCACGCACCCCGGTCTGCCACGTCTGCTACTACGAGGCGGAGGCGTACGCACATTGGGCGGGCAAGCGCCTGCCTACGGAGTTCGAGTGGGAGGCCGCGGCCTCCTGGGACCCGGAGCGTGGGGAGAAGCGGCTGTATCCGTGGGGAGACGAGCCGCCTACGCCGCTGCACGCCAACCTGGATCAGCTCGCCTTCGAGCCCGCGCCGATCGGCGCCTTTCCGCGCAACATCTCGCCCGTGGGCTGCTATGGGATGATCGGCGACATCTGGGAGTGGACCTCGACCGACTTCCACGGCTATCCCGGCTACGAGACCTTCCCGTACAAGGAGTACTCGGAGGTCTTCTTCGGCAGCGAGTACAAGGTGCTGCGCGGCGGCTCCTGGGCGACCCGGCCGGGGGCGATCCGCACTACCTTCCGCAACTGGGACTATCCGATCCGCCGGCAGATCTTCAGCGGCTTTCGCTGCGCACGCGATGAGTGAGCGCTCTGTAGCGCCGAGCGTGCCGCCGCACCAGGCGATGGTCGAGGAGGTGCGGGAGGGCCTTTCGCGCGCGCAGAAGGAGCTGCCGCCGAAGTTCTTCTACGATGTACGCGGCTCGGAGCTGTTCGAGGAGATCACGCAGCTCCCCGAGTACTACCTCTCGCGCACGGAGCGCGTCCTCCTGGAGCGCTGGATGCCCGAGTGGGTGGCCGACATGCAGCCGCGCTCGCTCGTCGAGCTCGGGGCGGGGAGCGGCGCGAAGACCCGCATCATCCTCGATGCGATGCGGGCGGTTGGCGAACCCGGCTACTACCTGCCCATCGACGTCAGTGCGGAGTTCCTCCGAACCACCACCGAGCTGGTGCGGCTCGAGTATCCGGGGATCACCGCGCACCCGCTGGTGGCAGACATCGGGGAGGCCTTCGACCTCCCCGCGGACCTGCCCCGCCCGATGCTGTATGCCTTTCTCGGCAGCACCATCGGCAACTTCGCACCCGACGCGGCAGCGGCGCTCCTGGGCCGCGTGCGCCGGGCGATGCGCTTCTCCGACCGCTTCCTGATGGGAGTCGATCTCCGCAAGGATGTCGGGCGAATCGAGGCTGCCTACAACGATGTGCAGGGCGTCACCGCCGCGTTCAACCTCAACATGCTGCACGTGCTGAATCGGCGGCTCGGCGCCGACTTCGAGGTCGCTGCGTTCGAGCACCGCGCCTCGTACGACGTGGAGTCCCACTGCATCGAGATGCATCTGGTGTCCCGGCAGCGACAGCGGGTGTCGATCCCAGGGGCGGGTGTCTTCGAGCTGCGGGCGGGGGAGACGATCCGCACGGAGATCAGCTGCAAGCACGATCTGGAGAGCATCACCGGCATGTTCAACACCGCGGGGCTGCAACTCGAGCGGTGGGAGAGCGATCCGGAGAAGCTCTTCGCGGTGATCCTCGGCGCTCCGACCCCCACACCCTGAAGATGCCAGCGGGTTTCGAGCTGCTCGCCGCGGATCTGCGCGAGCGCGCTTTCGGAGTGCGTGCCCACGCACCGTCGTCTCCCCGGCGCATCGGCGCCGAGGTCGAGCTGATCCCGGTCTCCACTGAGACCCGGCTCGCCCTGCCCATCGAAGCGGTCGAGGGTCCGGCCTCCCTGCCGTTCCTGCGCTACTTTGCACGCTCGCGCGGCTGGGTTGAGGACGCGGCGAGTCGGAGCCCACGCTTCCTGCTTCCAGGTGGAGGTCTGCTCGCGTACGAGCCGGGAGGCCAGATCGAGTACAGCACGCCACCCTTGCTCTCCGCCAGCGCGCTCCTGGGTGAGCTACGCGCGGTCGTCCTGCCGCTTCGCACCGCCGCGCGCGACGCCGGAATCGAGCTGCTGAGCCTGGGGATCGACCCGCACACGCCGCTCGAGCATGTGGCGCTGCAGCTCTGCGACTCGCGTTATCTCGGCATGACTGAGTACCTCGCGGCGATCGGCACGGAGGGCGTGCGAATGATGCGGCAGACGGCCGCATTCCAGCTCAGCCTCGACGTGGAGGACGAGCCGCTGCTGCGCTGGCGGGTGCTGAACGCGGCGGCGCCCTACCTGCTCGCCATCTTCGCCAACTCGCCGCGGTATGCGGGTATGCCGACCGGCCACCAGAGCGTCCGCGCCCACGTCTGGCGCGAGCTGGACCCGACCCGGACGGGAGTATTCGCCGCCACCGGAGATGAAGTCGCCGAGTACCTCCACTTCGCGCTGGACGCACCGGCAATCCTCCCGCGATCGGCGGAGGGAGCGTATCTCCCCTTCGGAGAGCTCGCGGCGCGGGGCGGTGTCACCCTAGCGGACTGGCAGACGCACCTCAGCACCCTCTTTCCGGAGGTGCGGCCGCGGGGGCACCTCGAGCTGCGCTCCCTCGACGCCGTGGATCCGATCTGGTATGCGGCGCCGGTCGCGCTGCTGTCAGGTCTCATTTACAGTAGAGCGACCCTGCATGCCGCGGCGGAGCTGCTCGCCCCGCCCGACGCGGAGCTGCTGCGCCAGGCGGGGCAGGTGGGGCTGCGAGATGTGGAGATCGGGAGGCGAGCGCGCGATCTCTGCGAGATCGCGCTCGGGGGGGCCGCTGCGCTGGGAGAGGAGTTCCTGAATAAAGCGGATCTGGAGATCGCCCGCGAGTTCTTCGACCGCTACACCCGCTGCGGCCGCTCACCCGCGGACGACCTCCAGCTCGATTCTGCCGTTCAACCTGCCCTGCCGGTGCCTACCTGAGCTGCACGGTCACGTTCAGGCCGATGACGTAGCGCAGCACGTCGTCCAGTTCGCTGTCCAGCGGAACCCGGAGCTGGATGCCGGGCCGGACGCTGCCGACGGCGACGCTGCCGCCAACGCCCAGGTGATGGGTCGAGTTGTCGCTCCAGTTTCCCCCATCGTCCGTCACGTGCGTACGTCCGCTGAGCCCGCCGATGATCGCGTAGCGCCCCAGGTCGTAGCCGGCCTGCGCCACGTAGTCGAGGAAGAGCTCGGTGTCGTTGCCCGCATAATCGTCCGCGGTGTTGAACCACAGGATGGGTCCGCCGCGGGCGTGCAGGTACAGACCGGAGGCATCATGGCGGCGCACACCGACGTGGCCGCCGACCGACAGCAGGTCCGTCGCGAACGCTTCCATCCGGTCGACGTCGGAGAGAAGTCCGACGCTGGCGGCCATCCCGTTGCTCTCGCTGCTCTTGTGGAGCGGGAGGCGGATGCCGAGGTCGGCCGTGAATGGAGAAGTCTGGCTGGCGGTCTCGATTCCCACGTACGGATTGCCGAGCGTCGAGCTCGATTCTGTTCCGCTTCCGCCGAACGCGCGCAGCTTGAGGCCCGCGTGAGCGAACGGCACCTCGGCCGTCACCGTCAGGTTCTCGGCGACCGGCATCCGGGCGGAGAGGAAGAACGCCGAGGTCGCCGGCGTGAAGTTGCGGTTCCCCTCGTTGAGGACCGGCTTGAATCCCTCGAGCGACATGCTCGGGCCACGGGATGCCGGTAGCCAAACGGACTGGGCAAGCGCTGGCACGGCACCCGCCGTGGGTAGAGCTGTGAGCGCGAGGATGGCGAGAACTGCTCTGCGGCGAGATGACATGGTAGACCTTCCTTCTCGAGGTGAGGCAGGCATTCCCAGGAGGGGAACGGGGATTCGGGTCCCGGAAGGAAGATGCATCGCAGAGGGCTCGCCGCCTCTGCGCCAGATCACGTAGCTACTAACCCGAGATTGCGTAGACGGAGCGCGGTCGCCGCGCCGCGCGCAGCGCGCGGCGCACCTCAGCGAGCGCATCCTGCATCTCGGCGCGGCCGTCGGCGCCGATCTCCTCGCCCGCGAAGCGAGCGCGCAGGTAGAGCGAGACCAGCCGCTCGGCAGACGCGATGCCCGGTGCGTCCGCACGCCGCAGCGCCGCGAGGAGCGCGAGCGGCGTTTCCGCTCCCGGAGGAGCGTGCCCCGCACGGGAATATACCTGGCGCAGCGCCAGGTAGAGACGTGCCTCGGCACTCAGAGGCGCGCGCCTCCTGCCGCGCGCCAGCCAGGCGAGGAGAAAGATCGCCACCACCACCGCCGCCCACGGCAGCAGCCGGCGGAGCTCGAGTGCGCCCCCGGCGCGTGGCCCACCCACCGGTGAGCGGGAGAAGACGGAAGAGACCTCACGGAAGACACGGAGCTGCTTCTCCAGGTCGTAGTACAGCACCCACTTGTACCAGCGGTGCTCGAGCCCGTCGAGCCAGAAACGCAGCGGCCACTGCCAGGAGAGAGTGGCACCCGTGCCGGCGACACGCGAGCGATCCGCGGCAGGCGTGGGATCGAAAGGGACCCACCCCACCTGCGGGAACCAGACCTCCACCCAGGAGTGGGCGTCATTCTGCGTCACCGCCAGGTAGCGCGCCGACTCGTTCCACTCGCCACCGAGGAAACCGTTCACGTTGCGGGCGGGGATGCCCAGAGTACGCAGCAGCACGACCATCGCTGTCGAGAAGTACTCGCAATGGCCCTCGCGCCTGACGAAGAGGAAGTGCTCGAGCGAGGTCTCGCGCCGGGTGGCGGGCAGATCGAGTGTGTAACCGAACTCGCTGCGCAGGTAGCGCTCGACGGCTCGCGCGCGGTCGTAGCGGGTGGTCTGCGCACGGGTCAGCGAGTCGGCGAGCCTTGCCACCCGCGGGTCCAGGCGCGGGAGCTGAAGGTACGCCGCGGGCTGGCGGGCGTTTGGCTCCGGCGCCGCGCGCAGCACCGACGGAGGGGGAAGCGCCGCCGCGGAGGTGACTTGATAGACAGGCGAGTCCAGGCCGCCGAAGGAGATGTCACCGGTGCCCTCGCGGATCGGGCGGATCGCAGAACGCGGAGCGATGCCGTAGATCGGGTGCAACCCGAAGAGCACCCGCACTCCCGGCGGGCCGCCGTAGATCTGGTAGCTGCGCGTGGGATCGCCCCAGCGCTCGCGGTAGAACTCTGCCGGCGGCGCAAAATGGGGAAGAGCCGGCGTGCGCGTCCAGCGAACGCCGTCGAAGTGATCGAAGGAGCGCCCGCGCCAGTGCAGCTCCCCCGTCTCCGGCGGCAGGCGGGAGGGGAACTCGACGCGGAAGACGACCTCCGGGTTCGGCGAGATGCGGCTGCCGTAGCCGCCGAGTGAGATCGTCTCCCCGAAGCCGACCATCGTCTGCTGCGCGCCGCCGCGCGCCGGCCCCAGCCAGTGGCGCTGCACGCGCGGGAAGAAGGCGAAGAGGGCCGCGCTCATCAGCAACGTCACGCCGGAGAGCGCCGCGGTAGCGGCCAGAAAGGAGCGCCCGACCGGGACGTGCGCGATGCGGAAGTGCTCCGCCTTGCGCCGCAGGTGCCCGATCATCAGCGCCAGCGTCGCGAGCGCGACGAATCCGATGAAGCCCGCCGCGAAGAGTAGCCCGGGATAGTATGCAGTCGCGGCGATCAGCAGCCCGAAGGAGAGCGAATAGAGCCGCAGATCGTTGCGCGTCTCGAGGGGGCGCAGCGACTCGACCGCGAGGAGGAAGAGCAGCAGCGCCAGCACCGGCACCAGGAAATCACCCGCCTGGAGAAAGGTGACCTGCAGAATCCAGCCGAAGAGCACGATCACCACCAGGCGTGCTGCGCGTTCGATCCAGAGGTTCCAACTGGCTGGCGGCTGCCACACCAGCGCGGCCGCCAGCAATGCCGCGGTCAGCACCACCTCCGGCGTGTTCAGCCCGTGACCGGCGCCGAACGCCGCCAGCGCCGCCAGCGCCATCAGCGTGGTCAGCCTGCGGTGCAGCAGCGCGAGGTTCATCGTCCGCCCCGCTCCGCGAGGAAGACGTCTCCCCACCCGGCATCTCCACCCGGCGCGGTGGTGACGAGCGCACATTCTCGCGGCGGCACCGGCGGAGCGAGCCGCGGCGCGCCGGTGCGGAAGTGCGCCCGTGCCAGCTCATCCAGGATGCGCTCCAGCTGAGCGCCTCCACCGCCTGGTGCGAGATGGCAGTCCGCGGTGAGCAGAGCCACCGGTTCGCCGCGCTGGATTGCGCCGGCCGCGAGCGCCGCGGCGATCTCGACAGCCACTTCCGCTCCGGCGCCTGGATGGGCGCAGAGGTCGAGGCAGAGCCAGAGGGCCTGCGACTGGTCGCGCTCGTACTCGCGTACCACCGGACCGCCGGCGCGGGCGCTGGACCGCCAGTGCACGTCGCGCGGATCGTCTCCCGTCCGGTAGGGGCGCAGGCCGCGGTACTCTCCGCGTGCGCCCGCGGCGCCCGCCTGCACCGGTCCGCTGCGCCGCGCCCGCTCCCCCGCAACGCGGGGCTCCCGCACCGGGCGGTCCGTGCGCGGCCAGACGATCACCTCCCCCGGCAGCTCGACGTCACGCTCCTTCTGGAAGAGGCCGAAAGGGAAGGAGGTGGAGAGGACCACCGTGGTGAGTGGGTAGACACCTCGCTGCTCCCACGTCTCCTCCACCCGTACCACCGTGCGGCCCCGCGCCGCGACGGAGGCCGCGAAGGCGCCGCCGCGGTAGCCATCCTCCCCGACCTCGAGGGCGAAGCTCGGGAGGCGCCGCTTACGGTTCTCCAGCTCATAGCTGATGCGTGCCGGGCGTCCGGCGGTCGCACCCTGCGGCAGCCGCCGCCGCACCTCCACCCGGCGCAACACCTGCTCCGAGAGCCACCCGCTCAGCGCGATGAAGCCCAGCATCGCTCCGAGCAGCAGAAAGAGCAGATTGTTTCCGGTGCCGATCGCCGCCATCCCGAGAAAGATCGTTCCCACGCTGAAGATCCAGCCGGCGCGATGGAAGCGCAGCCGGCGCGGCATACGCCAGCGGCGGCTCATACGGGAACGGGCGTGGACGAGACGATCTCCTCGAGCGTCGCTGCGGCCTCCTCGTGCGCTCCGGCGGTGGCCGAGAAAGAGCCGGCGGGAAGCAGGCGGTGGGCGAGACAGGGGACGACCAGACGACGCACATCGTCGGGTACCAGATAGCTGCGGCCCTCCACCAGTGCGTAGGCGCGCGCCGCGCGGAAGAGCGCGATGGCGGCGCGGGTGCTGGCGCCGGCGCGGAAGCGCGGATCGACCCGCGTCGCCTGCACGATCGCCATCACGTAGTCCACGAGCGAGGCATCGGCGCGCACCTCCTCGACCCGCGCCTGCAGCGCGAGCACCTGGCGGGCATCGAGCACCGGGTCGATCTCCTCGACCGGATCGTCCACGGCGGACGACTGCAGCAGCACCCGCCGCTCCTCGAGAGCCTCGGGATAGCCGATGGCGAGTCGCATCAGGAAGCGGTCGAGCTGGCTCTCGGGGAGCGGGTAGGTGCCGTGCTGCTCGAGCGGGTTCTGCGTGGCGATCACCAGAAAGGGGCGCGGCAGCTCGTGCGTGCGCTCGTCGATGGTGACGCGCCCCTCCTGCATCGCCTCGAGCAGTCCGCTCTGCGTGCGCGGCGGCGCGCGGTTGATCTCGTCGGCGAGAACGACCTGGGTGAAGATCGGACCGGGGCGCGTCTCGAACTCGTGTGTGCTCGGGTTGTAGATCGAGACCCCGAGCACATCGGAGGGAAGCAGGTCGCTGGTGAACTGGATGCGGCGGAAGCCGAGCCCGAGCGCCCTCGCGAGCGCCCTCGCCAGGGTGGTCTTCCCCACACCGGGAACGTCCTCGAAGAGGAGGTGGCCCCGGGCGAGCAGCGCGGCGGTCGCCAGCCGCACCGTCTCGCGCTTGCCGAGAAAGACCTGCTCGACTGCCGCGACGAGCTGATCCAGCAGCCGCAGCTCCACGACCTCGGGCTTGAGTTGAACCGCCTGCTGCATCTGATCGATTGCTGGTCTGCCGAGTGAGAGGAATTGCCATAAACCTAACGCAACACTCCGCCTCCCGGCAGGGGTGAGAGCCGCGGTTCGCCGTCTCCAGCCAGCCTTGCGGAGCGGCCGGTACAGGGCGATGATAGGGGGAGTCACCTCGGGCACAAGCGGGAGGCGGGACGATGGCGGAGAAGGCAGAGCAGAACCCTGAGCAGGGCGCGATCTACGCAGACAGCTCCGGTGGCGAGCAGCAGAACTCGTGGGTGAGCGCGAAGATGGACCTGACCCGCACCCGCGATCTCCTGCAAGGAGAGCAGCCCGGCGAGGGGGCGACTCCCCGCGACGAGGCGGATCGCGGGGTGCACGCGCAGCCGCCGGAGGAGTTCACCGGGCTGGAGCTGAAGGCGCCGCAGCAGAAGGCGGGCGGCATCCCCGCCGTCCTGCAGAGCATGAAGTTCGCGGTGCGCGAGATAGGACCGGTGAAGGGGCCGCGCCTCCTGAACCGGATGAACCAGGTCGACGGCTTCGACTGCCCCGGCTGCGCCTGGCCGGACCCCGAGCCGGGGGAGCGCTCCTTCGCCGAGTTCTGCGAGAACGGCGCGAAAGCCGCCGCCGAGGAGAACACCCGGAAGCGGGTGACGCCGGAGTTTTTCCAGCGGTACAGTGTCGCCGAGCTCTCCGAGCAGTCCGACTACTGGCTCGGGCAGCAGGGACGGATCGCGCAGCCGATGGTGCTGCGCGGCGGCGCCATGCACTACGAGCCGATCTCCTGGGAGGACGCGTTTCGCCTCGTTGCGTCCGAGCTGCAGGCGCTGGAGTCGCCGGACGAGGCGCTCTTCTACACCTCGGGGCGCACCAGCAACGAGGCCGCCTTCCTCTACCAGCTCTTCGTGCGGCAGTTCGGCACCAACAACCTCCCCGACTGCTCGAACATGTGCCACGAGTCCAGCGGCACCGGGCTCACCGAAACGATCGGCATCGGGAAGGGGACGGTGACGCTGCAGGACTTCAACCGCGCGCAGGTCATCATCACCATCGGGCAGAACCCCGGCACCTGCCACCCGCGCATGCTCACCGCGCTGCAGGAGGCGAAGCGGCACGGGGCGAAGCTGGTCTCGATCAACCCCCTTCCCGAGGCGGGGCTCAATCGCTTCATCCACCCGCAGGAGCCGCTGAACGCGCTGCTCGGCCGCGGTACGCAGCTCGCCGACCTGCACCTGCCGCTGCGCATCAATGGCGACGTCGCGGTGCTCAAGGGCATCATGAAGGAGATGCTCGAGGAGGAAGAGCGCCGCCCCGGCGAGGTCTTCGACCACGCCTTCATCCGTGAGCACTGCGCCGGCTACGAGGAGTTCGTCGAGCAGCTGCGGGGGGAGCAGTGGGAGGTCATCGTCGAGCAGGGCGGCATCGCGCGCGAGCAGATTCGCGACGTGGCGCGGCTGCTGATCGACAACGACCGCATCATCGTCACCTGGGCGATGGGGCTGACGCAGCACAAGAATGCCGTCGCCAACATCCAGGAGATCGTCAACCTGCTCCTGCTGCGCGGCAGCATCGGCAAGCCGGGCGCGGGGGTGTGCCCAACGCGCGGCCACAGCAACGTGCAGGGCGACCGTACCATGGGGATCTGGGAGCGGCCCGGGCCGGAGTTCCTGGATTCTCTGGCGCGCGAGTTCGCCTTCGAGCCGCCGCGCCACCACGGCTACGATACAGTCGAGGCGATCAAGGCGATGCACGCCGGCCGCGCCAGGGTGTTCTTCGCCATGGGCGGCAACTTTCTTTCGGCGACGCCCGACACCGAGTACACCGCGGAGGCGCTGCGCCGCTGCCGACTCACCGCCCATGTGTCTACCAAGCTCAACCGCGCGCACCTCGTCACCGGTGCGCAGGCGCTGATCCTCCCCTGCCTCGGCCGCTCCGAGCGCGACCTGCAGGGTGGGACGGAGCAGTTCGTCAGCGTCGAGAACTCGATGGGGATCGTGCACAGCTCGCAGGGGCGGCTCGCGCTCGCCTCGCCAGAGCTGCTCAGCGAGCCGCGGATCGTAGCGCGCCTGGCGCGTACGACGCTGGGGGACGATACCACTGTGCCGTGGGGATGGCTGGTCGACGACTACGACCGCATCCGCGACTGCATCGCGCGGGTGATTCCCGGCTTCGAGGACTACAACCGCCGGGTGCGCGAGCCGGGCGGCTTCTACCTGCCCAATCTGGCGCGGGACCGCCGCGAGTTCCGCACGCTCACCGGTAAGGCGAACTTCACCGTGCACGCCATCCCCCGGCACGAGCTGGAGCCGGGGCAGCTGATGATGATGTCGGTGCGCAGCCACGACCAGTTCAACACCACCATCTACGGCCTCGACGACCGCTACCGCGGCATCTACAACGAGCGGCGGGTGGTGATGCTCAACCCCGACGACATCGTCGAGCTTGGCCTCCAGGAGCGGCAGGTGGTGGATCTCACCAGCCATTTCCGGGGTGAGGAGCGCGTCGCCCGCCGCTTCATCGTCGTGCCGTACCCGATTCCGCGGCGCTGCGCCGCCACCTACTTCCCAGAGACCAACGTGCTGGTGCCGATCGGCCACTCCGCCGACCGGAGCAACACGCCGGCGTCGAAATCGGTGGTGATCACCGTGCATCCGAGCGACGCCCTCACCCGCTAGCCCCCTCTCCCGCACATGGGAGAGGGGGAACGTGATCCTGCCGAACCTCGGCACCGGCGCGGCGGCAGGCGCGAACCCTTTTGACGTGCTTGGCAGCATGCCCACACTCTTGATCGCCGTCGAGGACGCGCTGCTGGTTGCGCGCTCCGGCACCGGCAGCGCGGATAGCTAGCGGCGGCTGCAGATCGCATCGCCCGAGCGCTGGACATGCGAACGGGTGAATGACGTGGCGGTCGCCTGCACGCTCGCCCCGACGTGGACTCCCGTATCCCTCGAGCCCCAATGACGATGCGCCCGCTCCTCCTGCTCGTTCCGCTCTTCCTGCTGGCGTTCGGATGCGCAGGGATTGCACGCGGCAGCGAGGAGGCACCGCTGCGGGTGCTGGTCTACAACATTCACGCGGGGAAAGACGCGGCAGGTGTGCACAACCTCGCGCGGGTGGCGGAGCTGGTGCGGGAGAGCCGTGCCGATCTCGTCCTCCTACAGGAGGTGGACCGCGGCACAGAGCGTTCGGGTCGGGAGGATCATCTGGGAGAACTCTCGCGGCTGACTGGCCTCGTCGGCGCGTTCGGCCGTACGCTCGACTACCAGGGTGGCGAGTACGGGATCGCGGTGCTCGCCCGCTGGCCGATTCTGGCGGATCGCCTCCACCGGCTCCCGGTCGAGCCGGCGCAGGAGCGCGCGGGCGGATCATATGAACCGCGCGGCGTGCTACACGTGATGAT
>JBPCIT010000235.1:0-8757 GCA_051006015.1 Longimicrobiaceae bacterium | reverse complement strand
TCGCAGAGCGCGTACTCGATCGCAAAGAGCGCCGGCTGCGTGTAGAGCGTCTGATCCAGCAGCGCCTGCGCCTCGGCCTCTTCACCGGGAGCGGGATAGAGCACCGAAAGCAGTGGAGGATCGAGGTGGGGACGCAGGATCTCCTCGCAGCGCTCCAACGCCTCACGAAAGCACAGCGCCGTCTCGTAGAGCTGCCGGCCCATGTTCACGTACTGCGCGCCCTGCCCGGGGAAGAGAAACGCGATCTTCGGCGGCGCGGGAGCCAGTGCCTCTCCCACCCGGAGCGTCGGGTCGGCAGCGCCAGCCGCATACTCGCGCAGTTGCCTGCGTATCTCATCTGCGGTGCGGCCAATGGCGGCCATTCGATGCTCGAAGTGGTTGCGGCCGGTCGCGGCGGTGAAGCAGAGGGCACCCAGGGGCTCGGTTGCGCGCGCGAGGTGGTCGTCGTACCGCCGCGCCAGCTCCCGCAGGGCCTCCGGCGTCCGCGCGGAGAGCGGAAGGAGGTGCAGGGGGCGCTCCACACCCGCCGGCGTCCGCTGCGGCAGCGGCGCCTCCTCGACGAGCAGGTGCGCGTTGGTCCCGCTGAACCCGAACGAGCTGACGCCGGCGACCCGAGGGCGCTCGCCCCGTCGCCAGGGGGTCAACGCGGTGGGGATCGCCAGCCCCAGCTCATCCCACTCCACGTGCGGGGTGGGCTGCTCCAGGTGGAGATGCGGTGGGATCGCCTCGTGTGAGAGGCTGATGATCAGCTTGATCAGGCCGGCGATCCCGGCGGCAGCCTCGAGGTGGCCGAAGTTGGTCTTCACCGATCCGACGGTGAGCGGCTGCGAATGTGGCCGACCGCAGCCGAGCACCGCGTCGAGCGCGCGGAGCTCGATCGGATCTCCCAGGGCGGTGCCCGTGCCGTGCGCCTCCACGTAATCGACCTGCTCGGGCGTGAGACCGGCGTCCGCCAGCGCTTCTCGGATGACTGCCTGCTGCGCCGCCGCGTTCGGAACGGTGAGCCCGCTGCTGCGGCCATCGTGATTTACCGCGACGCCGCGGATGACCGCGTGGATGCGATCTCCCGCAGCCAGCGCGTCGGAGAGCCGCTTCAGCACCACGATCCCGCCGCCCTCTCCCCGCACGTACCCATCCGCCGCGGCGTCGAAGCTCTTGCAGCGCCCGTCGGCCGCCAGCGCCCGCAGCTTGCACATCCCGATGAACGTCTCCGGCGTGAGCATCAGGTTGACGCCGCCGGCGAGCGCCTGATCGGCACGCCCGTCGCGCAGGCTCTGCACCGCGAGAGCCACTGCCACAAGTGAGGAGGAGCAGGCGGTGTCCAGCGCGAGGTTGGGACCCTGCAGGCCGAGCAGATACGAGATGCGGCCTGCGGCTACGCTGAAGGCGTTTCCGGTGGCGGAGTAGGCGTCCGGCTGACCCTGCTCACCCTGCCGGAGCTGTCGCGTGCTGAAATCGGTCGCGGAGATTCCGACGAAAACCCCGGTTCGGGTACCGGCGAGCCTCTCCGGCGCGAGCCCAGCGTGCTCGAGGCTCTCCCACGCAAGCTCGAGCAGCAGGCGCTGCTGCGGATCCATGCCGATCACTTCGCGAGGGGCGATCTCGAAGAACCGCGCGTCGAAGCGGTCGACCGGTGTGTCGAGGAAGCCGCCGGAGCGCGTGTACATCTTTCCCGGCGCGTCGGCGTTGGGATCGTAGAAGGCCTCTACATCCCAGCGGTCGGCAGGGATCTCGCGGACCGCATGCCTCCCTTCCTGCAGAAGCCGCCAGAAGCTCTCCGGATCGTGCGCACCCCCGGGAAATCTGCACGAGATGCCGACGACCGCGATCGGCTCCTGTCGCGCACGCCGCGCCGCCTCGAGCTTGGCGGTCAGGTCCTGAACCGCCACGAGGGCGCGCTTGAGAGGAGAGAGACCGCCGTCTGGTTCCGACATGGGTGTCAAATGATCTCAGGGCTTGCTGGCAATGCTGCAGCTGCGCGAGGGCGAACCATCAGACCGTCGATAGTGGGTGAGCCGCTGGCGGCGGAATATAATCATTGAAAGCGATTGGGAGCAGATGCCGCTGCCCGCAGCACGTGCCGGGCCACACCGCGCCCGCGCGAGCGAGTGCGGACAATCTCCGTTTGCTCCGGTTTTTCGCACCACACGGTTGACGGCGCGCGCTTGTTTCGCCATCCTCTTGCACACGTTCGGTTGCAACACAACTCTGTGGCGCGCGTACGACAGCTTTGCGTCTCTTCGTGGCACTATGCTCGTGGGCCGCCCGGACATGCTGAAATTCCTGCCACTCGTCGGGAGGCTCTCTGGCGGAATGAGCCTTGCCACCCCGAGCGCCGCGGCAACGATTGTTTCCTGAATCAATTGTTTCTCCAGCGCCGCGTCGCGCGCGGGAGGCACTCCCCAACGGGCTCTCCCGTCGCCTCGCGGCGTTTCCGCGCGCCAGACCCGACGACCTCCGCCCGGACCGGTAACGCCACGCATCGTGCAAGCTTCCTGGTTCTTTCGTCCGAAGCCGCGACCGGCGGCTCAGCTGCGCCTCTTCTGCTTCCCCTACGCGGGGGCGGGTCCGTCCGTCTTCAGGGGCTGGGCGGATGCGCTTCCCGCCGAGGTCGACGTTTTAGCCCTGCAAGCGCCTGGGCGGGAGGCCCGCCTGCGTGAGCCGCCGCTCGGCGACCTGAGCGATCTCGTCGCCCGGACTGCCGAGCAGATCCAGCCGTATCTGGACCTTCCGGCCGTCTTCTTCGGCCACAGCATGGGGGCGCTGGTGGCGTTCGAGCTCGCCCGTCGTCTCGCCGCTGGCGACGGCTTCTCGCCGCGCCGGCTGATCGTCTCCGGGCGGCGCGCGCCGCAGCTGCAGGAACCGGAGCCGCCGATCCGCGACCTCTCCGATGACGATTTCGTCGCGGAGATCCGCCGGCGCTACAATGGGATTCCCGACGAGCTAATGCAGCACCCAGATCTGCTCGCGCTGCTCCTCCCCGGCCTGCGGGCCGACGTCGCCGCACTGGAAGGCTACCGCTATCGGGCTGGCGAGCCGCTCGACACACCGGTTGCGGCGGTCGGCGGAGTCGACGATCCGCGCGCGACGCTCGCGGAGATCCAGGGATGGCGGGAGGTGACGCGCGGCGCGTTCTCCGTCCGGCTCTTTCCCGGTGGCCACTTCTACCTGCAGAGCGCGCACTCACAGCTGCTGGCGTTCATCGGCGCGACGCTGCGTAGCGCGCTCGATCCTCAGCTCGAATGCAGCGGGACGTGAGAGAGATGCCGGAGCGCGACCCCATCGCCATCGTCGGGATCGGCTGCCGCTTTCCGGGTGGTGTCGCCGACCCGGAGAGCTTCTGGCGCCTGCTGCGCGAGGGGACCGATGCGATCACCGAGATCCCGGCGGATCGCTTCGATGCCGGCGCGCTGTACAGGGAAGGCGCACCGGCGCCCGGAAGGATCGGGACGCGCTGGGGCGGCTTTCTCGAGGGGATCGATGGCTTCGACGCGGCCTTCTTCGGCATCTCGCCCCGGGAGGCGGAGCGGCTCGATCCCCAGCAGCGGCTGCTGCTCGAGACGAGCTGCGAGGCCCTCGAGGACGCGGGCCTGCCCGCTACCGACCTGGCGGGCAGCCGCACGGGCGTCTTCGTCGGGCTCTGGCTGAACGACTACGAGACGCGCCTCTTCGCCGGCCCCGCGGTGGATTTCCACATGACCACCGGAAGCGGCCGCTACGCCGCCTCCGGGCGCATCTCGTACACGCTGGGGCTGCAGGGGCCCAGCCTGACGGTGGACACCGCCTGCTCCTCCTCGCTGGTCGCCGTGCACCTCGCCTGCCGCAGCCTCTGGAGCGGCGAGTGCCCGCTGGCGCTGGCGGGCGGCGCGAACGTGATCCTGCAGCCGCAGATCACCATCGCCTACTCGCAGTCGGGGATGATGGCCGCCGACGGGCGCTGCAAGTTCGGCGACGCGCGCGCCAACGGCTACGTGCGCAGCGAGGGCGCCGCGATGCTCCTGCTCAAGCCGCTCTCCCGCGCGCTGGCCGACGGCGACCGCATCTACGCGCTGATCCGCGGGACGGCGGTCAACAACGACGGTCGCGCCGGCGACTACATGGCCACCCCGGCGCAGGCCGGTCAGGAGCAGATGCTCCGCCTCGCCTACGAGGACGCAGCGATCTCCCCCGGCGAGGTGCAGTACGTCGAGGCGCACGGCACCGGCACCGGCGCGGGCGATCCGGTCGAGCTGGGCGCGCTGGGCGCGGTCCTCGCCGGGGGTCGGACGCCCGGCCGCCGCTGCGCCGTCGGCTCGCTCAAGGCGAACTTCGGCCACACCGAGGGCGCGGCGGGGGTGGCGGGGCTGATCAAGGCCGCGCTGGTGCTGCGGCACCGCGAAGTCCCTGGCAACCTCCACCTCGAGCAGGTCAACCCCGGCATCCCGTGGGACGAGCTGCCGCTGGTGATCCCGCGCGAGCTGACGCCGCTCCCCGCCACCGAAGCCCCCGCCGTCGCGGGCGTGAGCAGCTTCGGCATCGCGGGGACGAACGCGCACGTGGTGCTCGAGGAGGCGGCCCTCACCCCCCGGCCCCCTCTCCCAATTCTGGGAGAGGGGGAGACCAGCGAGGGCGGCGCGCGGGCCGCGTGCCTCGTCCCCCTATCGGCGCGGTCGCCGGAGGCGCTGCGGGCGCTGGCGCGGGGGTGGATCGAGCGCTTCGCGGCCGACGTGCCGGCGTTGGAGGAGCTGGCGTACAGCGCGAGCCGGCGCCGCGTCCACCACGAGCAGCGGCTGGCGGTGGTGGCGCGTGACGGTGCGGAGCTGATCGAGCGGTTGCGCGCCTTCGCGGCGGGCGAGCTGGGGCAGGGGACCGTGGCCGGGCAGAAGCGGGAGAGCGAGCCGAAGGTGGTCTTCATCTTCCCGGGCCAGGGCTCGCAGTGGGTGGGGATGGGACGCGAGCTGCTGGCGCAGGAGCCGGTCTTCCGCGCCGCGCTCGAGGAGTGCGAGGCGGCGATGCGCCCCTTCGTGAAGTGGTCGCTGCTCGAACAGCTGGCGCTGGACGAGGAGGATCCGCGCTACCTGCTCGGCCGCATCGACGTCGTTCAGCCGACGCTGATCTCGCTCGACATTGCGCTCGCGCGGCTCTGGTGGTCCTGGGGGATCGAGCCCGCCGCCGTCGTGGGGCACAGCATGGGCGAGGTGGCGGCGGCCTGCGTGGCGGGGGCGCTCAGCCTCGCGGATGCGATGCGGGTGATCTGCATCCGCAGCCGGCTGCTGCTGCGGGTGAGCGGGCGGGGGGGGATGGCCGTGGTCGAGCTGCCGCGCGCGGCGGCGGAGGCCGCGCTGGACGGCTACCGGGAGCGGGTCTCGGTCGCCGCCAGCAACAGCCCGCGCTCGACCATCCTCTCCGGTGAGGTCCGCGCACTCGAGGAGATCCTGCAGCGCCTGCAGCGGCAGGACGTCTTCTGCCGGTGGGTGAAGGTGGACGTGGCCTCCCACAGCGCGCAGGTGGACCCGCTGCGCGAGGATCTGCTCGCCGCCCTCGAGGGCATCGAGCCACGCGCCGCCGCCGTCCCCTTCTACTCGACGGTTCTCGACCGGCGGCTCGACGGCAGGGAGCTCGATGCCGCATACTGGCAGCGCAACCTCCGGCAGCCGGTCCTCTTCAGCGAGAGCGTGCAGCGGCTCCTCGGAGAGGGGCACCAGCTCTTCCTCGAGGTCAGCCCTCACCCGGTCCTCCTCCCCGCGGTGCAGCAGACGCTGCAGCACGCCGGCAACGACGCTCTCGCCCTCGGCTCGCTGCGCCGCAACGAGCCGGAGCGCGAGACGCTGCTGCAGCTGCTCGGCGAGCTGTACGTGGCCGGCTCTCCCGTCGCGTGGGAGCGCCTCTACCCGCAGGGGCGGTTCGTCCGCCTCCCCACCTATCCCTGGCAGCGCGAGCGCTTCTGGTACGAGCCTCGGCTTCGCTCGGCTCCCGGTACGCGAGCGAAGCCGAGCGGCACGATCGCTCACCCCCTTCTCGGCCCGGCCGTGCACGCGGCGACGGGGCAGCAGCTCTGGGAGGGTGAGATCGGCACCGCGCTCCTTCCCTACCTGGCCGACCACCGGGTGCGGGGAAAGGCGGTGCTGCCCGCCGCCGTCGTCCTCGAGATGGGCCTGGCCGCCGCCGCGGCTCTCGGAGCGGATGCGGTGCTCGAGGATTTCACCTTCGAGGAAGCGATCCTCCCGGAAGCGGAAGACGGCGCGGGGGCGCAGCTCCAGCTGTTGGTCGAGCCGGACTCGGCGCAGGCGGCTACGCTGCAGCTATTCAGCCGCGCCGCCGGCTCGACGGATGGAGCGTGGACGCGCAGTGCCCGCGGCCGGATCGTTCCGGCGCCAAACTTCGGCGCAATCCCCTGGCGGCCGGTGCCTCCTCCGGATGCGATGGTGCCGGGAAGCGAGCACTACCGCGCCATGTCCGCGCGCGGCCTCGACTATGGCCCGAGCTTCCAGGCCATCGAGGATTTCTGGCGGGAGGACGACGGCTTCGCGGCGCGCATCGGCATCCCGGAGCCGGCGCGCGAGAGCGGCGGAGAGTATCACCTTCACCCGGTGCTGCTGGATGGGTGTCTCCAGCTTCTGCTGCAGACGCTGGACGAGGACGATGCGGAGGGTGTGTTCATCCCGGTCGCGGTGCGGCGGCTGCGGCTGCACCGGCGCCCCGAGCCCGCCGCCGTGCTTCACGCGCGAGCCCATCGCCGCTCCGGACCCGGAGACCTCCACGGCGACGTCTTCCTGGCCGACGCCGAAGGCCAGCCGGTGCTCTCGGCGGAAGGCGTGCAGTTCCGCAGCCTCCCCGCCGCGCGCGAGGAGTCGGTCAGCGATTGGCTCTATGGAGTGGAGTGGCAGCGGCGGCCCCGGCAGGAGAGCGCGCATGATCCCGCTGAACCCGGCCTCTGGCTGCTGCTTGCGGACGAGGGTGGGGTGGCGGCCGAGGTGGCGGCGCGGCTCGAGCGCGCCGGAGACGCATGCATCCTGTTGCCCATCTCGCAGAACTGGGAGAAGAGCCTGCGAGGTGAGGGCGCAGTTGCGCTCCACGCTCAACGCTCCACGCTCCACGACCTCCGCGGCGTCGTCCACCTCTGGAGCCTGGACGCCGTTCCGTCGGAGCATGCGTCCGCCGAGGAGATCGAGGCGGCGCAGGAGCGGGGAACCGTGAGCGTTCTGCAGCTGGTGCAGGAGCTGGCGCGATCGGAGGCGGCGGAGGCTCCGCGCCTCTGGCTGGTCACCCGCGGCGCGCAGGCGGTGCGGGGGGAGAGTATCCCGGCGCTCGCGCACGCGCCGCTCTGGGGGATGGCGAGCGTGCTGGCGAACGAGCACCCGGAGCTGCACTGCAGCTGCGTGGATCTGGATCCCGCGGATGCCGCTCCCGCCGATCTCGTCGCGGAGCTGCTCGCGGCCGACGGCGAGGAGCGCATCGCGCTGCGCGGCGGCGAGCGCTACGTGGCGCGGCTGGTTCGGCGACCGGAGCTGGGAGCCGAGGCGCCCACCGCGCCGGAGATGCCGAGCCGCCGGATCGCGGCACCGTACCGGGTGGTGACGGCTGGCGCCGGGGTGCTGGAGAACCTCCAGGTGCGCCCGCTCCCCCGCCGCCGGCCGGGTGCGGGCGAGGTCGAGATCGAGGTGCGCGCCGTCGGGCTCAACTTCATGAACGTCATGTCCGCGATGGGCATGTACCCCGGCTACCCCGATGGCGTCGGTCCGCTGGGGATCGAGTGCGCGGGGGTGATCTCCGCCGTCGGCCCGGGGGTGGACGACCTGCAGGAGGGGGACCAGGTCGTCGCTTTCGCCTTCGACTGCCTGGCGACGCACGCCCTGGCGGATGCGCGGCTGGTGGCGCCCATGCCGGTCGGAATCGCCTTCGAGAAAGCAGCGACCCTCCCGATCGCCTTCCTCACGGCCAGCTATGCGCTCGAGTACCTGGCGCGGCTGACGCGCGGCGAGCGCGTGCTCATCCACTCGGCGACGGGCGGCGTGGGGATGGCGGCGCTCCAGCTCGCCCGCCGCGCGGGCGCCGAGGTCATCGCCACGGCGGGAATCCCGGAGAAGCGGGAGTACCTGCGCACGCTGGGGATCGAGCACGTCTTCGACTCCCGCTCGCTCGCCTTCGCCGACGAGATCATGGAGGCCACCGGCGGCGAGGGGGTGGACGTGGTGCTCAACTCCCTACCCGGCGAGGCGATCACCAAGGGACTCTCACTGCTCCGGCCCTACGGACGCTTCCTCGAGCTCGGCAAGCGCGACATCTACGACGATTCGCGCGTGAGCCTCGCGCCCTTCCGCAACCAGCTCTCGTACTCCGCCATAGACCTGGATCGCGGCGCGCGCGAGCGGCCGGCGCTGCTGGGCGGGATGCTCCGGCAGCTCATGGCGCGGGTGCAGGCCGGCGAGCTGGCGCCCCTCCCGAAGCAGGTCTTCCCCGTCTCGCGGGTGGCCGACGCCTTCCGGGAGATGGCCCAGGCGCAGCACACCGGCAAGATCGTGATCGTCCCGGAGGAGACAGCGGAGACGCGCGCCCCCGAGACTCTGCTGCGTTCCGACGCCACCTACCTCGTCACCGGTGGTCTGGGAGGGCTGGGGCTGGCGGTCGCCCGCTGGATGGTCGAGCAGGGCGCGCGTCACCTGATGCTGGTGGGACGGAGCGCTCCCTCGGAGGCCGCGCGGCAAGCGGTGGCGGAGCTGGAGAGCATGGGCGCGCAGATCGTGATCGAGCGAGCAGACGTCTCACGCGAGGCCGACG
>JBPCIT010000234.1:0-15901 GCA_051006015.1 Longimicrobiaceae bacterium | reverse complement strand
CTACCCCCACCCTTTCGGCGGGGGGAGAGGAGATGGACTTCACGATTGCCGATCTTGTCTCGGATCTTCTCCCTCCCACCCCCTCTGCCGCGCCCGAGGCAGCGGTGCCGGATGGCACTGCGCTCCGGCGAGCGCTGCGGGAGCAGGGGGAGCGACTCTTTGGCGCCATGCACGACCGGCTGGCGGCGGATCGCGCCACCCTCGCCGAGGCTGGCGCGGCGCTGCACGGCGCTGCGGAGCGGCGGCTCCGCGCGGGACGCGACCGGCTCGGGCGTGCCGCGGGCAAGCTGCACGCGCTCTCGCCGCTGGCCGCACTCGCCCGCGGCTTCGCCGTGCCCCTCTCCGAAGAAGGCAGGGTGCTCCGCCACGTCGGCCAATTCAGCCCCGGCGCCCCGATCAGCCTGCGCGTGGTGGACGGCCGCGTCGCCTGCCGCGTCGAGCACGCCGAAGTGGACGCTCACCTTCCGGAGGAGCCGTAGATGCCCGACCGCGCGGCAGCAGATATCGAGCTGCCAGGAGTCGCCTTCGAGGCTGCTCTCGAGCGGATCGAGGAGATCGTCGCCTCCATCGAGGCCGAGGAGCTGGAGCTCGCCGAGTCGCTCTCGCTCTTCGAGGAGGGGGTGCGGCTTCTCCGCGCCGCCGAGGAGCGGCTCAGTGGCGCGGAGACGCGTGTGCAGCAGCTCGTCGAGGAGGGCGAGGGCTTCCGGATGCACCCGTTTGCGGAGGACGGGTGAGCGCCTCCCTCACCCGTGGGAGCTCGGCGGCCATCGACCTGGCCGCCTTTCTCGCGCGAGAGCAGGAGGAGGTCGAGCGGGCGCTGGCAGCGGTCACCGCGGAGGTGCTCCCCACCCTCTCGCTCACGCTGCGCGAGCCGGTCGGCTACGCGCTGGGGACACGTGGGAAGCGGCTGCGCCCGATCCTCTGCTGCGCCGCGTGCCGCGCCGTCGGCGGCAATCCGCCCGGCGAGGCGATCTACCGCCTCTCCTGCGCGCTGGAGATCGTGCACACCTACTCGCTGGTGCACGACGACCTCCACTGCATGGATGACGACGACCTGCGGCGCGGCCGTCCGACGGTGCACAGGGTCTACGGCGCGCCGCTCGCCGCGCTGGCGGGTGCGGCGCTGCTCCCTATCGCGGCAGAGCTGCTGGAGGCGGAGGCGAGCGCTCTCGGCCTCGCCGCCGCCGACAGTGGGCGGCTGGTGGCCGAACTCTGCGCCGCCGCAGGCGCCGAGGGCATGGTGGGGGGACAGCTGCTGGACCTCGAGGCCGAGGCGCGTCCGGTGGACCGAGCGGGTCTGGAGGCGATCCACCGGTCGAAGACCGGGGCGCTGCTGGCCGTCTCGCTGCGGCTCGGAGCGCTCGCGGCGGGGGCCGGAGAGCGCGAGACGGAGGCGCTCACCGCCTGCGGCCGCGCGCTGGGGCTGGCCTTCCAGATCGCGGACGACATCCTCGACGTCACCGGCAACTCCGCCGCGCTGGGAAAAACGGCCGGGCGCGACCAGTCGCTCGGCAAGGCGACCTACCCGGCGTTGCACGGGCTGGAGGGTGCGCGTGCGCTCGCCCGTGCCAAGGCAGACGAGGCAGTGGCGGCATTGCGTGGCGCCGGGATCGCTTCCCCGGAGCTGGAGGCGCTCGCCCTGCACGTGGTGGAGCGGCGGCAGTGAGTGAGGCACTCGCCGCCACGCAGCGTGCGGTCGGCGGGTTCGTCGGGTTGAACCCGCCGCTGGTGCTCGCGCTGCTGGCGATGAGTACCTCGCAGGCGTTCAAGTTCGTCAGCGCACTCGTGCTGCGCCACCGGGCGGATTTCACCCGGCTGGTGGGGACGGGCGGAATGCCCTCAGCACACTCCGCTTCGGTGACGGCGCTCTCGGTAGCGGTCGGGATCGGGCATGGCTGGACATCCGCCCTCTTCGGGGTGACCGCCTACTTCTCGCTCGTCATCATGTACGACGCGACCGGGATACGCCGCGCGGCCGGTCGCCAGGCCCGCGTTCTCAACCGGATGTTGGAAGAGTTGAAGGATTACCATAAATTGGAGGGTGAGCGGCTGATGGAGCTTCTCGGGCATACGCCGCTCGAGGTGTTCGTCGGAGCCGCATACGGCGCGTTTCTCGCATTCGCGCTGCACCCATGACCCCAGCAGGAGTTTCAGCCGTGCCGATTCTGGATTCGATCCACTCGCCCGAGGACATTCGGGCGCTGCCGGAGGATCAGCTCTCCGCCCTTGCCGACGAGGTGCGCGAGCGGATCGTCGACGTGGTCTCCGCGCACCGCGGTGCTCACTTCGGGTCGAACCTCGGCACCGTCGAGCTGACCGTTGCGCTGCACCGGGTCTTCGACACCCCTCGTGACCAGCTCGTCTGGGACGTGGGCCATCAGGCGTATCCCCACAAGATCCTTACCGGGCGCAACCGCGACTTCCCAACAATCCGGCAGCGGCACGGGCTCGCGCCCTTCCTGCGGCGTGACGAGTCGGACTTCGACGTCTTCGGCGCCGGACACGCAGGAACCTCGATCTCCGCGGCGGTCGGGATGGCCGCCGCGCGCGACCTCAAGAACGAGGAGTTCGAGGTGATCGCGGTGATCGGCGACGGCTCCATGACCTGCGGGCTTCCGTACGAGGCGCTGAACAACGCGGGCCACACCGACCGCGACCTGATCGTGGTGCTGAACGACAACCAGATGTCCATCTCGCCCAACATAGGCGCGATGCACAAGTATCTGACCACTGTGCGCACCAACCCGCTCTACAACCGGGTACGCGGCGAGGTGAAGCGGCTCATCCACTCCGCGCCGAAGCTCGGCTCCCTCGGCGAGCTGGTCGAGCAGTTCGCGATTCGCGCCGACGACGCCGTCAAGGGGATGTTCGTGCCCGGGATGATCTTCGAGGAGCTGGGCTTCCGCTACATCGGCCCCGTAGACGGTCACGACGTGGAACAGCTCGTCAGCATCTTCGAGGACGTGCGCCAGATGAAGGGGCCGCGGCTGGTGCACGTGATCACCACCAAGGGCAAGGGCTTCGCGCTCGGCGAGGCCGATCCGGTGAAGTGGCACGCCAACTCGGGGCCCTTCGACCGGTCAACCGGAGCGGCGTTGAAGAAGGGAGCCGGCGCACTGCCGCGCTACCAGAACGTCTTCGGACAGGCGCTCACCGAGCTGGCGCGCGAGCGGCCGGAGGTGGTGGCGATCACCGCCGCGATGTCCACCGGGACCGGCACCGACATCTTCGAGAAGGAGCACCCGAAGCGCTTCTTCGACGTAGGCATCGCCGAGGGTCACGCCGTCACCTTCGCCGCCGGGTTGGCGACGCAGGGGATCAAGCCAGTGGTGGCGATCTACTCCACCTTCCTGCAGCGCGCTTACGACTCCATCGTGCACGACGTGGCGCTGCAGAATCTGCCCGTCGTCTTCGCCATGGACCGCGCAGGGGTGGCGGGCGAGGACGGTCCCACGCATCACGGCTGGCTCGACATCTCCTACATGCTCGCCGTGCAGGGGATGACGATCACCGCGCCGAAGGATGGCGACGAGCTGATCGCGCTGCTGCGTCTGTCGCTCGAGCACGAGGGTGGACCCTTCTCCATCCGTTACCCGCGCGACAGCGTGCCCGCCGCGCCGCGCCCGCTGGCGGAGATCCCGCCGGTCGAGTACGGCAGCTGGGAGCGGCTGCAGGAGGGGGAGGATCTGGTGCTCCTTGCCACCGGGGCGATGGTGATGCCGAGCCTGACGGCGGCCGAGCTGCTGGCGCGGGAGGGGATCCGCGCCGGTGTCGTCAACTGCCGCTTCATCAAGCCGCTCGACGAGGCGATGCTGGGCCGCCTCTTCCCCGCCTGCGGCCATGCGCTGACGGTCGAGGAGGGGACGGTAGTCAACGGCTTCGGTGCGTACGTGCGCAGCGTGATCGGCGAGCGCTGGCCGGAGGTACACACCGCCTCGCTCGGGCTTCCCGACGCGGTCGTGCACCACGGCGGGCGCGCCGAGCTGCTCGAGGAACTCGGTCTGACGCCCGCCGGCATCGCCGGCCGCGCCCGCACGCTGCTGCACGGCCGCATCCCCCAGCCGCTGCGCGAGACGGCTTGACCCCGCGGCTCGCCGGGGGGGAATCGCCGCTGCGGCGGGTCGGGGTCACCGGCCACGCGCGCTACGCCATCCTCCACGCCACTCTCGGCCGCACCGTCGCGTTCGCGGAGCGGGAGGGGATCCGCCTCTATCTCGAGGAGGATCTCCTCCCGCTCGCTTCAGGCGGTGAGCTGCTCACGCCCGAGCTGCTGCCAGAGCTGGACCTGCTGCTCACCCTCGGTGGTGACGGCACCCTCCTGCGCGGCGCGCGCATGGTCGCGCCCCACGGCGTTCCGGTACTCGGCATCAACCTGGGGCGGCTGGGCTTCCTCACCTCGGTCGGGCCTGAGGAGCTGGAGACCGCGCTGGGAGCGGTGCAGCGGGGGGAGATCCGGCTGGACGAGCGGATGGTGCTCGAGGCTAGCGCGGAGGGCGCGGACGGCGTCTGCCACGGCTCTTTTCTGGCGCTGAACGACGCGGTGCTGCACAAGGGCGGATTCGCGCGCGTGATCCGGCTGGCGGTGTACGCGGACGGCGAGGAGGTCGGCACCTACAGCGCGGACGGAATCATTCTCGCGACCCCCACCGGCTCGACCGCGTACTCCCTCTCCGCAGGGGGCCCGATCGTCGTGCCGACCATCGACTGCATCGTCGCCACCCCCATCTGCCCCCACAGCCTGGCGGTGCGGCCGCTGGTGCTCCCCGCCCACGAGCGGATCACGGTCGAAGTGCTCTCCCCCTCCGCGGAGCTGATCCTGACCGTCGATGGCCAGGATGGCGCCGCGCTCGCACCCGGCGACCGCTTGGTGGTCTCTCGCGCCGAGACACCGCTCTGCCTCGTACGCTTCCCCGGCCAGACCTTCTTCTCGACGCTCCGCCGCAAGCTGCAGTGGGGCGACCTGGCGGAGCGGGAGCCGAGATAGCTCCGCACTCCGCCGACTAGGGCAGGTTCAACAGAGGAGTTCGGCACTTGGTTGCTCGGCTGATGGCACGCACACGCTGCGTTTCTGCCAGGAGCGGCTGCGCCGCTCCGCCGGGCCTATGAAAGACCCGGCAAGCAACAGCAGGCGTCCTCCGGACGCGCGCGGTTGCAGGGGCGCTGTCCTGGCTGCACCGGATGCCTCCGTCCAGAGGACGGCCGTAGTGGCGCTGCACTGCGTGCACCGGACTACTCCAGATGGGTCGTTGATCGGCCCGGCTGATGCCGGCGCCCACCGAAAAAGCCGATTGATCGCGCACTAAGTCGCCCCGGCCGCCCTTGGTAGTTGCAGTGGCGGCAGAGGTTCACCGCCGTCCGGCGGATCCGGCAGTGTGTCCGGCTCCTCGATCCCCTCGTCCTGCACCGTATCTGCCGCGATTTCGAGCCGCTGCTGGATCTCCGCCCAGATCTGCGCCAGCTCCTGCGGACGATCGCTGCGCGCCCGTACGAAGGCGAGCATCTGCTCCTCGGTCACGCCATGTTCCGCGAGCACCGCGGCGCGCGCGCTATCCGCCTCCGGCGCCTCTGCATCGATCTGCCGCAGCGCGACGTTCACCTCGATGAAGCGCTCCGCGGCAACGGTGCGACGCGCCGGAGCACCGGCGCGGTCGCACGCCGCGAGGGGCAGAAGTGCGAGCAGCACCAGCATCAGCCGCCGCAGCCTACATCTCCTCACGCCGGATCCCTCCGCTCGGGTGGTGAGTCACCGCGGTGCTCTCGGCACGCGACGCGACCACGTACACCATCGTCGCCAGCGCCACGAAGATGAGGAGCGAGAAGAGGGGCGCCGCCGCCCCCAGCCACTCGGAGCCGACCTGGATGCGCTCGAGCATCTCCGGTGCGAAGGCGACGGGGACCGCGATCAGCACCCCGAGCAGCGCCGCGCCGGCGATCAGACCGGAGGCGAAGAGCACCCCCGCCTCACGCTTCTCCTGCAGCGCCTCGCCCCGCCAGCGGCGCTCGATCAGCCCGCGCACGATGCCGCCCGCCATGATGGGGGTGGTCAGCGAGAGCGGCAGATACAGGCCGACCGCGTAGGGCAGCGAGGGCACGCCGAGCAGCTCGACCACCACCGCGATCGAGGCGTCCACGAAGACCAGCCCCCAGGGGAGGGATTGGGTGAGCACCCCATCGATCACCGTGGCCATCAGCGTCGCCTGCGGCGCCGCCAGGCTCGCCGAGCCGATGCCGTACGAGGTGTGCAGCAGCTTGAGCACGAAGGCCATCGCCACCGCCGCGAAGGGGATGCCGATCAGCTCCCCGACCTGCTGCCGCCAGGGGGTGGCGCCCACCAGGAAGCCGGTCTTCAGGTCCTGCGAGGTGTCACCGGCGATCGCGGCGGAGATGCACACCACCGCGCCGACGAGCAGCACCGCCACGTGCGCCGTCGCGCCGGTGTCGTGCATCGCCAGGAAGATGAGCGAGGTCGCCAGCAGCGCGGCGATCGTCGTCCCCGAGACGGGGTTCGAGGAGGAGCCGATCAGCCCCACGATGCGCGCGGAGACGGTGACGAAGAAGAAGGAGAAGACCACCATTAGCAGCGCGCCGACAAGCGAGACCTCGATGAAGGGGAGCAGCCAGAGGATCGCCGCGACGACGAGCGCGGCGGCGAGCACCCCCTTCAACGGCAGATCCTCGTCGGTGCGCTTCCCCCCGCCGGCCGTGCCGCCGACCTGCCGCAGCCCGACGCTCAAACTCTCCCAGATGAGCGGCAGTGCCTTGAGGAGAGTGATGATCCCACCCGCCGCCACCGCACCCGCGCCGATGTAGCGGACGTAGCGGGTCCAGATCGCGGCGGCGGGCATGTCGGCAATCAGCATCTCCGTCTCCGGAAAGAGCGGCTGCGCCAGGCCGGTGCCGAAGAGGTCGATCAGCGGAATCAGGCCGAACCACGCCGTCAGGCCGCCCGCCAGCATCACCCCGGCGATCTTCGGTCCGATGATGAAGCCGACGCCCAGCAGCTCGGGGGTGAGGTCCCCGCTCACCACCACCTTGCGCAGCCCGGGCGCCTCGGTTGCGCCGAAGAGGTGCGCCTCGGGGTCCTGCTGCCAGAGGCGCACCGCCGAGCCGTGCACGAGGAACTGATAGAGCGCGCCGATTCCCAGGCCGAGGAAGACCAGCTTCGCTTTCGAGCCTCCCGCCTCCCCCGCCACCTGCACCTCGGCGCAGGCAGTACCCTCGGGAAACGGCAGGTTGCCGTGCTCGCGGGAGACCAGGAAACGCCGCAGCGGGATCATGAAGAGCACCCCCAGCAGCGCGCCCAGGAAGGCGACGGTGGCGAGCACGTACCACTCCGCGTCCAGCCCCCAGATGTAGAGCGCCGGCAGAGTGAAGATCACCCCGGCGGCGAGCGACTCCCCCGCCGAGCCGATCGTCTGCACGATGTTGGTCTCGAGGATCGTCCCGGTTCGCAGCGCCCGGAAGATGGCGATCGACATCACCGCCGCGGGGATGGAGGCGCTCACCGTAAGCCCGACACGCAGCCCCAGGTAGGCGTTCGCCGCGCCGAAGACGATCCCCAGCAGGATACCTACCACCACCGCCTTTACCGTCAGCTCGGGGATGGAGTGCTCGGGTGCGACGTAGGGCGGATACTCCTCGCCAGGAATCGTCTCGTACGCCTGCGGCGGCAGGCCGCGCGGGCGCTCGCGCCGCGCATCTCGCTGTGGGGGAATGGGGGGTGCGTGGCCCGCCATTTCTTCTCCTTCTCTGGCTCTCAGCCTGGTGCAGGAACGGCAGGAGCGTACCTGCACCAGCCGGGCATGTCAAGGCAACAGCTTCGACCAGCAGAATGGCGAAGTGACGGCGCGTGCATGCCCGCTGGCAGTACGCTCAGGAAGTGGGAGTGCCGGGCTCCGGCTTCTCCTCGGGAAGCGGAATTTGACCGTCCGCCGCGGCGCCTTCGAGCAGCTCGGCGAGCGTGGCGGTACGCCGCTCCAGCTCCTCGCTGAGGAGACGGACCTGCTCACGCGTGCGGAAGAGTTCATCGGTGATGAAGAGCGCAGCGAGCACCGTGGCGCGGTGAGCCTCGAGCGGCTGCGAGCTTCCCAGCGCGCGGATGGTTGCGTCGACATGCGCGGCGACCGACCGGGTATACTCGGGAGAGACATCCGAGCGCAGCACGTGCTTCTCGCCCGCGATCTGAACCGTGACGCTGTGGCGAGTCGAGGATTTTCGCTGGTTCATTCCCGGGCCTCCAGCGCCGCCATCCGCTTCAGCAGCGACGCGACGCGGCGGCGGGCCTGCGCCATACGGGTGCGCAGCGCCAGGTTCTCGGCCCGCAGGCGGCGAAGCTCCTCCGCAACTTCGCCCGCGGGCGCGCCAGCGGGCCGATCCGCGCCCTGGGAGGCGAGCTCCTCGAGCGCGCGGCGCAGGCGGGACGCTTCCTCCTCGGTCTCCAGTGCGCGCCGCCGCCACGCGGCGAGCCCTGTCGCAGCCTCCCGTGCCGCGCGCTCGAGCCTACCCCAGGAGGCGGGGAGCTCCGCCTGCACGGGACCCTCAGCGGCGCCGGACATCCAGCCGCTGCTCCAGCGCGGTGAGAACGCTCGCGATCACCGCGTCCACCTCCGCGTCGGTGAGAGTGCGGTCCGGCGCGCGGAAGCGCAGGCGCCAGGCGAGGCTGCGCGTTCCCTCCGGAACGCCCTTCCCGCTATAGAGATCGAAGGGGAAGTAAGACTCGAGGAGCGCGCCGCCGGCCTCACCGAGGACGGTGCGTAGCTCCGCCGCCTGAACGCGGAGCGGTACCAGGAGGGCCAGGTCACGCTCGACGGCCGGATGCTCGGGGAGCGCGCGGTACGGCGTCACCCCGTCGGCGCTCGCGACGTCCGGAAGCACCACCTCCAGCACCCAGACGGGCCCGGCCCACGAGGGGGCGTCGACTGCCTGCGCCGCCGCACGGCCACCACCGCCGACCACCGCGCCGGTGGCGTCGGCGAGCTGCAAGCGCGCCGTCGGATCGGTTACACCCGTGGGAGCCGCAGTGGCGCCGGGGGCGAGCTGGACCTCCGGCAGCGACTCCGCCACCTCCTCCAGCAGCCCCTTCAGATCCCACACGTCCCAGGCACCCGCCTCCCCGCGCCAGTGCGGCGGGCGGCGCGCTCCGGTGAAGGCGGCAGCGAGACGGATCTCCTCACGTGGCGCGCCGCCCTCCTCGGAGGGGAAGAAGACCGTGCCGATCTCGTACAGGCGCAGGTCCCGCACCCCACGCGCCCAGTTGTGCTCGATCCGCCGCAGCAGCCCCGGCGCCAGCGCATCGCGCAGATGGCTCTCCTCCGCAGAGAGCGGGTTGAGCAGCGGCACGCGCCCCTCGCGTTCGGGCGCAAAGGCGGCGGTGCGTGCCTCGTGAAATCCCCAGCGGGCGAGAAGCTCTCGCAGTCGCTGCTGAAGCGGCAGCAGCGAATCAGCCGGCACCGCGCTCGGCCGGAAGGGGAGGAGCGCCTCGGCGAAGCTGTCGTACCCGCGGCGGCGCGCGACCTCCTCGATCAGATCCACCTCGCGCGTCACGTCGCCGCGGTAGCCGGGGATCTCGACGCGCAGCGCACCCTCCGTCTCATGCACGCGGAGGCCGATCGGCTCCAGCAGTCCGGCGATCTCCTCCTGCGAGACGGAGACGCCCAGCACGCGCGCGACCCGCTCCGGCCGCAGCTCAACGGTCCGGCGCTGGGAGGGGGCGGGATAGAGGTCGACCGCGGCGTCCTCGATCTCTCCGCCGGCGACGGCGACGATCAGCTCGGCCGCGCGCCGCAGCGCCAGAGGAAGTCCCTCGGGGTCCACGCCGCGCTCGAAGCGGTAGGAGGCGTCGGTGGAGAGGCCCAGCCGGCGCGCGGTGCGGCGCACCGTACGCGGCTCGAAGAGGGCACACTCCAGGAAGATGGCGCGCGTCTCGGCGGAGACCTCGCTCTCCTCCCCACCCATCACCCCGGCGACGGCGACAGGCGCGGCGGCATCCGCGATCACCAGACTGTCCTCGGCGAGGGGACGATCGACGCCGTCCAGCGTGCGGATGCGCTCGCCCCCGGCTGCGCGGCGGATGCGCACCTCGCCGCCGCCAAGGCGCTCGAGATCGAAGGCGTGCAGCGGCTGCCCGACCTCGAGGAGCACGTAGTTGGTGGCATCCACCACGTTGTTTATCGGTCGCAGCCCCACGGCGCGCAGCCGTGCGGCGAGCCACTCCGGCGACGGGCCAACCCGGACGCCGCGGATCACCAGACCCATGTAGCGGGGGCAGCCCTCCACATCCTCGATCGCCACCCGGACGCCGTCGGTCTCCCCGTCCCGCCCGGCCTGGCGGATCTCGACCTGCATCTCCTCGCTGCCGGGGAACGCGGGCAGCCTCAGATCCGCGAGACCCTCCGGCGCCGCCTCGCGCGCGACGCCGAGGTGGGAGAGCAGGTCAGGGCGGTTGGCAGTGATGTCGAGCACGAGCCGCGCGTCATCGAGCCCGACGCTCTCCACCAGCGGCGCCCCCGGCTCCCACGCGCCATGGAGCGTCAGGATGCCCATGTGATCGCGCCCCAGCCCCAGCTCGCGGGCCGAGCAGAGCATCCCCTGCGAGACCTCGCCGCGAATCTTCGCCTTGCGGATCGCCACGCCTCCGGGAAGCGAGGCACCCACCGGAGCGAAGGGATAATAGCGGCCCGCCTCGACGTTGGGCGCTCCGCAGACGACCTGCAGAGTCTCGCCCGCGCCGGCGTCGACGGTGCAGAGGCTGAGCCGATCGGCGTTCGGATGCTGGCGCACCTCCTCCACACGAGCGATGATCACATCCGCCAGGTCGCGGCCGAGATCGGCGATCTCGTCCACCGCTGCACCGAGCATGGTGAGCCGCTCGGCGAGCGCCGCGGGAGAATCTGCGATGCTCGGGGCGATGCCCTGCAGCCAGCGATACGAGACGTTCATGTGAACTGCTCCAGGAACCGCACGTCGTTTTCGTAGAAGAGGCGGATGTCGGGGATGCGGTAGCGCTGCATCGCGATGCGCGCCGGCCCCATCCCGAACGCGAAGCCGGTGTAGCGCTCCGGGTCGTAGCCGACGTTCTCGAAAACCGCTGGATCCACCATCCCCGAGCCCATGATCTCCATCCACCCCGTGCCCTTGCAGGCGCTGCACCCGGAGCCGCCGCAGATCTGGCAGGAGACGTCCACCTCCGCCGAGGGCTCCGTGAAGGGGAAGAAGGAGGGGCGGAAGCGCGTGCGCGTCTGCGGCCCGAAGAAGCGCCGCGCGAACTCGCTGATCGTCGCCTTGAAGTCCACGAAGGTGATCCCCTCGTCCACCGCGAGTCCCTCGATCTGCTCGAAGGCGGGCGCGTGCGACGCGTCGAACGGGTCGCGGCGATAGCAGGTGCCCGGCACCACCACGCGCACCGGCGGCTGGAAGTGCTGCATCACCCGCGCCTGTACGGGCGAGGTGTGGGTGCGCAGCACGATCCCGTCGCTGAGATAGAAGGTGTCATGCGCGTCCGCCGCAGGGTGGTCGAGCGGGGTGTTGAGCGCGACGAAGTTGTACCAGGTGGTCTCCGCCTCTGGGCCGCGCACGCGCGTGAAGCCGAGGTCGCGGAAAATCTCGCAGATCTCATCCACCACCTGCGTCACCGGGTGCACGCCGCCCCGCCAGCGCGCGCGGCCCGGCAGCGTGAGATCCTCTCGCGGCGCCAGCTCCTGCGCGCTTCCAAGCCGGGAGACGCGCAGCTCCAGCTCCTCCGCAAGCTTCGCCTTGATGCGGTTGGCCACCTCACCGATCGCGGGTCGCTCCTCGGGGGCGACCCCACCGAGCTGCCGCAGGATCGTGGTCAGCCGTCCCTTGCGGCCGAGGAATTCGACGCGCAGCGATTCGAGCTCCTCCGCGCTCGTCGCGTCCTCCACTGCACGCGCACCCTCCTCCTCGAGCGTACGGAGCTGATCGACCAGACCGGTGCCGGTCTCCGACAGAGAACTCTGACTCAATGAAACCTCGGGGTGCGGGGATTCGTGAGCGGTGAATCTGGGGACGCGGCCGCGAATTTTCCCCCCCCGCCGCCTGCCAGCGCGGACGAATCAGTCCAGCTTCGACTTCGCCGCGGCCGCCAGCTGCTCGAACGCCTGCGGATCGCGAATCGCGATGTCGGCGAGCACCTTCCGGTTGATCTCGATCCCCGCCAGCTTGAGGCCGTTCATGAAGCGCGAATAGCTCATCTCATGCTGCCGGGCCGCGGCGTTGATGCGCACGATCCAGAGCCGGCGGAAATCGCGCTTGCGGTTCTTGCGATCACGGTACTGATACCGCCAGGCGCGCTCCACCGCCTCCTTCGCCGTCTTATATAGATTCTTGCGCCGGCCGAAGTAGCCCTTGGCGTTGTTGAGGATCTGCTTCCTCCGCTTCAGCCGGGCGACGCTATTTCTCACACGAGGCATGGTATACTTCCACTGGTTGAAGGTGGGTGGCACCGCGACCGGCAGAGCCGGCGAGCGCCACGGTTGAGCGAGACGCCGGCGCTCAGCTAGCCAGCAGGCGCTTCATCCGCTTCTCGTCCGCCTTGGAAACCAGCGTGGCCTGCCGCAGGTTGCGCTTCCGCTTGGGGGACTTCTTCGTCAGAATGTGGCTCCTCATCGCGTGGCCCCGCTTGAGCTTGCCGGTAGCTGTCTTCTTGAAGCGCTTGGCCGCGCCGCGATGCGTCTTCATCTTGGGCATCGAACTTTCCTTTCCTTGTCACCACCCGCGCGGGGCAGTGGATTGCGAGCGTCGTGCGCCCCGCGGGGGGGCGTCGGGTCAGCTCTTGAGCGGTGCGATCACCATCGACATCGTGCGCGCTTCCATCCGCGGTGCCGCCTCGACCTTGCCGACGTCGGCGACCTCCTCCGCCACCCGATCGAGCACTTCGCGCCCGAGATCGGGATAGGCCATCTGGCGGCCGCGGAACATGACGGTCAGCTTGACCTTGTTCCCCTCCTCGAGGAAGCGCCGTGCGTGCCGGGTCTTGAACTCGAGGTCGTGCTCCTCCGTTCCCGGACGGAACTTGACTTCCTTGATCTGTACGTGGTGCTGCTTCTTGCGCGCCTCGCGCGCCTTGCGTTGCTCCTCGTACTTGAACTTGCCGTAGTCCATGATCCGGCAGACGGGCGGGCGCGCCATCGGGGCGACCTCGACCAGGTCCAGACCCAGGCCCTCCGCGATCTCGAGCGCCTTCTCGACCGGGATGATGCCGACCTGCTCACCGTCCTGATCGATGACGCGCACGGGGCTGATGCGGATCTGCTGGTTTACACGCGTTTTCTCGTTGATGGCAATCGCTCCCCGAGCAGGGTGAAAAAAATACGGACCTGCAAAGCGTACAGGTCCGCTAACGAGCGTTGGATCCCACGCCGCAAGCAAGGCGGGGGATCGCGCGCTCCGAGGACCCGGCGGCATCGCCGCCGAAGCGCGCGAGCCGAAAGGTGAGGGGCAGGCACGCCCCTACTTCACCATTTTGTGCGGAAAATCTACGCGGGCGGCGGATGTCTGTCAACCGCACGCCCGCCGCGCGCGGCGATCAGCTCGGCGCCGACTCCTCGAACCCGACCGAAAGAGTGCGGCTGCGATCCTGCTCGAGCACCCGCGCGATGAACTCCGCCCGGTCCAGCACCAGCTGCTTGCGGCCGGCGCCACGCACCCGCACCGCCGCACTCCCCGCCTCCGCTTCGCGCCCGCCGATCACCGCCATGTACGGGACCTTCTGCGTCTCCGCCTCGCGGATGCGGTAGTTGAGGGTCTCGTTGCGATCGTCGAGCTCTGCGCGCAATCCCGCCGCCCGTAGGGCCTCGACCAGCTCGCGCGCGCTCTCGGCCTGCTCGTCCGAGATCGGCAGGACCGCCACCTGCACCGGCGCGAGCCAGACGGGGAACGCGCCCGCGAAGTGCTCGATCACGATGCCGATGAAGCGCTCGAGTGAGCCGAAGATCGCACGGTGGATCACCACCGCACGGTGCGCGGTGTTGTCCTCACCGACGTAGGTGAGGTCGAAGCGCTCGGGCGCGGCGTAGTCGAGCTGGATCGTGCCGAGCTGCCACTGCCGACCGATGGCGTCGGTGACGTCGAAGTCGATCTTCGGGCCGTAGAAGGCGCCGTCCCCCTCCTTCAGCTCGTACTCCAGACCCGTGGCATCGAGCGCCGCCCGGAGCGCACCCTCGGCGCGGTCCCACATGTCGTCGTCACCGATGCGGACCTCCGGACGCGTGGCGAACTTCGCCGTGTAGCTGAGGCCGAAGGTGTCGTAGCAGTAATCCACCAGCGCGACGAGCCGCTTCACCTCCTCCTCGATCTGGTTCTCCGCGAGGTAGATGTGCGCGTCATCCTGCTGGAACTGCCGCACGCGGGTGAGCCCCGAGAGCGCACCCGATACCTCGTTGCGATGCAGCACGTCCTGCGTGGCGAAGCGCACCGGCAGCTCGCGGTACGAATGCCGCTTCGTCGCGTAGAAGAGGTGGTGCGAGGGGCAGTTCATCGGCTTCAGCGAAAAGTCGTGCTCGCCGGTCTCGGTGTCGAGCACCAGGAACATGTTCTCGCGGTACTTCCCCCAGTGCCCCGACTGCTCCCAGAGCGTCTTGTTGTAGAGCAGCGGCGTCTTGATGTACTCGTAGCCGTTGCGAAGCACCAGGTCGCGCATGAACTCACCGAGCAGGTGATAGATCATCGTTCCCCTGTGCGTCCAGAAGGGCGCGCCAGGGGAGACCGGGTGGAACTGGAAGAGGTCCAGCTCGCGACCCAGCTTGCGATGGTCGCGCTTACGTGCCTCCTCCTGCCGGTGGAGATACGCCTCCAGCTCCTCCTTGCTGAACCACGCCGTGCCATAGATGCGCTGCAGCATCTGCCGCCGCGAGTCGCCGCGCCAGTAGGCGCCGGCCGTATTGAGCAGCTTGAAGTGCTTCAGCCGCCCTGTTTCGGGGAGGTGCGGACCCCGGCAGAGATCGAGGAAGGGGCCGTTGCGGTAGACGGAGATCACCTCCTCATCCCCCAGCTCCTCGAGCCGCTCCAGCTTGAGCGGATCGTCGGCGAAGAGCTCGCGAGCCTCCTCCTTGCTCACCACCCGGCGCTCGAAGGGCTGGCTCACGCGCGCCACCTCCTGCATCACGCTCTCGATCTGCTCGAGCTCCTCGGCCGTGAAGGGGCGGTCCACCTCGAAGTCGTAGTAGAAGCCGTCCTCGATGGCGGGACCGAAGCCGATCTTCGCCTCCGGCCGGACCTGGCGCACCGCCGTCGCCATGATGTGCGCGGCGGAGTGGCGCAGCACCTCAAGCGCGTCGGAGCTCTTTTCGGTGAGGATCTCGAGCGCGGCGTCCTGCTCGACAGGACGATCGAGGTCGACGATCCGTCCGTTCAGCTTCCCAGCCAGCGCAGCCTTCCCGAGGCGCGAGCCGATGGACTCCGCCACCTCGCGCACCGTCGTGCCGGCGGGGAACTCCCTCTCGGAGCCGTCGGGAAGCGTTATGCGAATCGTATCGACTGTCGTGCTTGACATGGATCACGTCTCATCAGTTCAGGGTTTCGGGCCAGCAAGATACGAAGGGGCTCTTGCGCGCCGCAACACGAAAAAGGCGGCCCCTCGAAGCTCGAGAGGCCGCCGGAAGCGCTGTCGGTGTTCGTCTGCTACGGCACGAACGTCCGCGCGCCGCCTCTCTTAGTTCGAGGAGCGGAGGCAGTTCGGGCGGTGGTGGTGCAGAGGAAGTTCATCGGTTGCCTCGCTTTGGACAACAAGATAACAATGGAGTTCAGCGGCGCTGTCACGACCCCATTTTCTGGTCCAGTCGTTATGAGAGTACGTGAGAGGGTGAGTTTTCCACGCGCTGCGAGGAGAGCACCTTGGTGCAGCTCCCCGCAGCAGCGTGTGGAAAACTCGGGCGCGGCTGCCCGT
>JBPCIT010000233.1:0-5692 GCA_051006015.1 Longimicrobiaceae bacterium | reverse complement strand
CAACAGCGGGCGTCCTCCGGACGCAGTTCCGTCCGGAGGACGGCCGTAGTTTCCTGCCGGGCCTTTTATCGGCCCGGCGGATACCGGGATGCTGGCAGCTGGTCGCTTGAAGCAGCAAGCTGAGATTTTTCAATACATCTAAGGGGGACACCACATGATCGACTTTCCCCGCACTCGCGAGACGCGCGCGACGGACTTCAACTTTATCCAGGTCAAGATCGCCTCCCCGGATGAGATCCGCTCCTGGAGCTATGGGGAGGTGATCAAGCCGGAGACGATCAACTACCGCTCCTTCAAGCCGGAGCGGGACGGTCTCTTCTGCGAGCGCATCTTCGGTCCCGTCAAGGACTGGGAGTGCCACTGCGGCAAGTTCAAGCGGATCCGCTACCGCGGGATGATCTGCGACAAGTGCGGCGTCGAGGTCACTCTCTCGAAGGTGCGCCGCGAGCGGATGGGGCACATCGAGCTCGCGGTCCCGGTGGCGCACATCTGGTTCTTCAAGACCCTTCCCTCGCAGATGGGCTATCTGCTGGGGATGACGCTGCGCGACCTGGAGAAGGTGATCTACTACGCGGCCTATGCCGTCACCGACCCGGGCGAGCAGGACGTAAAGCACTCGCAGCTGCTGGACGAGGACGAGTACTACCAGCTGCGCGAGAAGGCGCGCGAGGAGGGTGACACCGCCTTCCGCGCCGACATCGGCGCCGAGGCGGTGCGCACGCTGCTGCATCAGCTCCAGGTGGATGTGCTCGCCGAGGAGCTGCGCGCGCAGGTCGCCACCGAGACCAGCCAGCACCGCAAGAAGATGGTGCTCAAGCGGCTCAAGGTGATCGACGCCATCCGCAACAGCGGCAACATCCCCTCGGAGCGCAACAAGCCCGAGTGGATGATCATGGACGTGATTCCGGTCATCCCGCCGGATCTCCGTCCGCTGGTGCCGCTGGATGGCGGCCGCTTCGCCACCAGTGACCTGAACGACCTCTACCGGCGCGTCATCAACCGGAACAACCGGCTGAAGAAGCTGATGGAGATGAAGGCGCCGGAGGTCATCCTCCGCAACGAGAAGCGCATGCTGCAGGAGGCGGTGGACGCGCTCTTCGACAACGGCCGCCGCAGCAAGGCGATTCGCGGTCGCGGCAAGCGCCCGCTCAAGTCGCTCAGCGACATGCTCAAGGGCAAGCAGGGCCGCTTCCGCCAGAACCTGCTCGGCAAGCGCGTCGACTACTCCGGCCGCTCGGTCATCGTGGTCGGCCCGGAGCTGAAGCTGCACCAGTGCGGCCTGCCCAAGGCGATGGCCGTCGAGCTCTTCAAGCCCTTCATCATCCACGAGCTGGAGAAGCGGGGCGAGGCGGAGACGGTGAAGCGCGCCAAGAAGATCGTCGAGCGCGACGATCCCAAGGTGTACGAGGTGCTCGAGGACATCATCCGCGATCACCCCGTGCTGCTGAACCGCGCGCCGACGCTGCACCGTCTGGGCATCCAGGCCTTCGAGCCGGTGCTCGTCGAGGGGAAGGCGATCCGCATCCACCCGCTGGTGTGCGCCGCCTTCAACGCCGACTTCGACGGCGACCAGATGGCGGTGCACGTGCCGCTCTCCTTCGAGTCGCAGCTCGAGGCGCGGGTGCTGATGCTCTCGAGCAACAACATCCTGCTCCCCTCGAATGGCCGGCCGATCGCCGCGCCCTCGCAGGACATCGTCATCGGCTGCTACTGGCTGACCAAGGAGCGGGGCGACTTCCAGGCCGCCTTTGCCGCGGATGAGGCGGAGCGCGCCCGGCCCGCCGAGGAGCGCGACAACAGCCGGCTGGTGCGGCGCCTCAGTTCGGTAGCCGAGGTGGAGATGGCGCTCGACAGCCGGACGGTGAGCTTGCACACCCCGATCTACTTCTGGTTCGATCCGCAGGGGATGGGTGTGGATGAGGAAGGGCGTCCGCGCCAGGCGCGCTGGATCCAGACCACCGCGGGCCGGGTGATCTTCAACTCCGTCGTCCCCGCTGAGATGGGCTTCTGGAACAAGACGATGGGGAAGAAGGAGCTGGGCGACATCATCTTCGCCGCCTACCGCGAGGTGGGGCTGCGGCGGACCACCGTCTTCCTGGACGCGCTCAAGGACTTCGGCTTCCGCTACTCGACGCAGGGCGGGGTCTCCGTCGGCATCGAGGACATGGAGATCCCGGCGGAGAAGGACAGCATCCTGCGCGAGGCCGAGGAGGATGTGGCGCGCTTCACCCGCGCCTACTCGAATGGCGTGATCTCCAACGGCGAGCGCTACAACAAGGTGATCGACACCTGGACGCACGCCAACAACGATGTCGCGGACGCCATGGTCGGGCGTCTGGCGCGCTCGAAGGGCGGCTTCAACCCGGTGTACATGATGATGAACTCCGGCGCCCGTGGCTCGCGCGACCAGATGCGGCAGCTCGCCGGGATGCGTGGCCTGATGGCCAAGCCGCAGAAGAAGCTCACCGGCGGCATCGGCGAGATCATCGAGAGCCCCATCAAGTCGAACTTCCGTGAGGGGCTCACCGTGCTCGAGTACTTCATCTCGACACACGGCGCCCGCAAGGGTCTGGCGGACACCGCGCTCAAGACGGCGGACGCCGGCTACCTGACCCGCCGCCTGGTGGACGTGGCGCAGGACGTGACCATCAGCGAGGAGGACTGCGGCACGGTGCTCGGCATGGAGGTCAGCGCCCTGAAGGAGGGCGAGGACATCGTCGAGCCGCTCAAGGACCGCATCGTGGGTCTGGTCGCACTGGACGACATCGTCGATCCGATCGATGGGGAGATCATCGTCCAGGCCGGCGAGCTGATCGACGAGGACGCCTCCGACGTGATCGAGGACGCGGGGCTGCAGTCGGTCAAGGTGCGCTCCGTGCTCACCTGCGAGTCGCGCCGCGGTCTCTGCCGCCAGTGCTACGGCCGCAACCTGGCTACCATGCTGATGGTGGACATCGGCGAGGCTGTCGGCATCCTGGCCGCGCAGTCCATCGGCGAGCCGGGCACGCAGCTCACGCTGCGTACCTTCCACATCGGTGGTACGTCGGCGCGCATCGCGGCGCAGACGCAGCGCCGCAGCAAGGTGGAAGGGGTCGCCCGCTTCGAGCGCATCACCACGGTGACCAACCCGCAGGAGCAGCGGATCGTCACCTCTCGCGAGGGCGAGATCATCATGCAGACGCGGGAGGGTGCCACGCGCTCGCGGCTCGCGGTTCCCTACGGCGCGGTGATCGCCATCGAGGACGCCGCCGAGGTCAAGGTGGGAGACCTGCTCTTCTCCTGGGATCCGTACAGCGAGCCGATCGTCTCCGACTTCGGAGGCACGGTGCGCTTCATCGACATCATCGATGAGGAGACGGTGCGCGAGGAGCTGGACGAGTCCACGGGGCGCCGGCAGCTGGTCATCATCGAGGACCGCGCCAAGCGGCTCCACCCGATGATCGAGATCCACGATCCCGAGACGAACCAGAAGCTGCGCGAGTTCATCATCCCGGTGGGCGCGCAGCTCACCGTGCGCCACGGCGAGCAGATCCAGCCGGGTGCTACCCTGGCCAAGATCGCGCGTGAGGCGTACAAGACGCGCGACATCACCGGCGGTCTGCCCCGCATCGCCGAGCTCTTCGAGGCCCGCAAGCCGAAGGAGCCGGCGGTGATCACCGAGATCGACGGCTCGGTTCGCTTCGGCGACATCAAGCGCGGCAAGCGCGAGGTGATCATCATCCCGGAGAGCGGCAACGAGCGCATCTACGAGATCCCGGTCGGCAAGCACCTGCGGGTACACGAGGGCGACTTCGTGCGCGCCGGCGATCGCCTCTCGGAGGGGCCCGTCAACCCGCACGACATCCTGCGCATCCGCGGCCCGCGCGCGGTGCAGGAGTACCTGCTCAACGAGGTGCAGGAGGTCTACCGGCTGCAGGGCGTGAAGATCAACGACAAGCACATCGGCGTCATCGTGCGCCAGATGCTGCAGAAGGTGCGCATCGTCGATCCGGGCGAGACCGAGCTCCTCGAGGGGGAGACGGTGGACCGCATGAACTTCCAGGATCTGAACCAGGAGACGATCGATTGTGGGAAGTCGGCGGCGCGCTCCGAGCCGCTGCTGCTCGGCATCACCAAGGCGAGCCTGACCACGCACTCCTTCATCAGCGCCGCCTCCTTCCAGGAGACCACGCGCGTGCTGACCGACGCGGCGATCCGCGGCGCCCGCGACGACCTGATCGGGCTGAAGGAGAACATCATCATCGGCCATCTGATTCCAGCAGGCACCGGAATCTACCGCTACAGCGAGGTGGAGTTCGGCGCGGAGGAGGAAGCCGCCCTCGCTGCCGAGGAAACAGCCGACCTCGGCGCGGCGGTGGCGGTGGAGGAGTAGCCGTAGCCTCGGCTTTCAGGCTGCTCCTCTCCGAAGGACACGAAGCGGCCCCGGACCAGAACGGTTCGGGGCCGCGGTGCTTCCTCCCTTTCTCCTCGAAGAAACGTTTTGGCGTTTCCGGAAATCGAGCATGGGTTCGTACATCGTTGCGAGTGGCAGCTCAGCCGGTCCCCGGGATCGTGGCCAATCGTTGAGCGCGGCCTCGGACGATGCGCTAGAGCGCCCCAGCGCAATGCCTTGGGGCGATCGGCACACCCCCGCAGGAGGAGCAGGAGCAATTCCAGCGCGAGCACCACTTATCACAACAGCGCTATCGCAATCAGCTACGGAGCGCCTGCGCTCGATTATGTCGGCGTGGTTTCCGACGAACCGTGAGATGCTAGTGAAATTACAGTCTCATCGCCAAGGATGCTGCGGACCTTGAGCCGGAGCGGCCGTTGATCGAGCATTAACGTGCCGTCCCAGAAGTCTTTCGTCGTCTCACCGTCCCGGATCACGTAGCCCTTCTTATCGATGCGCACTTCCGCATCGGAGTGCCACGGGGCGTCCGCATTGGTGCCGTCCACAAAGGCGGCCTCGATCCGTTCCAGCCCCTCGTCCGAAAGCGTGAGACCACCCGCTTCACGGAAGGCAGTCTCGCGTTCTGCTTCCTCGGTGCCGTCGTAGAGACTGGCTTGGCGCGGGAGGTTCTTTTTCTGATTGAACGCCTCGACAGCCTGGATCAGCCGATCGCTCACGAACCGCTCGATGATAACGGTATACGTACCTTTTTCCTCTGCCACGGACGCCTCGATGTGGTCCTCCATCACGGCTTCGGCCAGTACCTCCTTAGCACTACTCTGCCAAGTGTGCGCTAAGGTGGCCGCAGCGTGATCGGCTCACGACAGCGCGGACAGCGCAGGTGCAGGACGTGCCGGAGCTGCTCGGCCAGGGCTCGTCGGATCTGCGGCAGCGAGGGAGAGGGGGGAGGTCCCACGCGGCTTCTCCCCTTCTTTTTTCCCCCCGAGCCGCAGATGCTGCAGAAACGCCATGGCCATCATCACCAGCATCGTGTGGTGCTGGAGGGCGTGCCAGCCGCGGCACTCCAGGTGATCGAGCCCCAGTCGTTCTTCATCTGCTCGTGCGCCTGCTCGCAGCTCCACCTCGCTTTGATCGCCCGCCCCAGTGTCCTCAGCGGCGTCTGCGGCGGATGGTTGCAGAGGTAGTACTTCTTCTCCCCCGTCGCCCTCGACTCGCAGACCAGCCACAGCTCTTCCTCGGCGGGCGCTTTCCTCCCGCTGCCGATAGGTGCGCCTTCGGCCATACGCACCCGTACCGCAG
>JBPCIT010000232.1:0-7906 GCA_051006015.1 Longimicrobiaceae bacterium | reverse complement strand
GGGCGGAGGATGTGCAGATCCTGCTCGTCACGGTGGATCCGGAGCGCGACACTCCCGAGGCGCTCGCGGAGTACGTCCGGGGATTCGGAGCGCGGGTCGATGGGCTCACCGGCGATCCGGAGACGCTGGCACGAATTCGGGCCGACTACGGCGCCTACGCCGAGGCGAACGCTGGCAGCGGCAATCATCACCCGCAGGTGGTCCACACCTCCGCGGTCTTCGGGATCGACCGCGCGGGCAACCTTCGGGTGCTGCTCCATGCCGACCGGCCGGAGGAGCAGCTGCGCGACGACCTGCGCACCCTGCTCTCGCTGTGACCCACCCGGCAGTCCCCTTCGTCAGCTTCACCGCCGTCCGCTACACCTCGCTCGGAGCGGTCGCCGGTGCACTGCACATGGCGACGCAGCGGCCGCTGCTCTGGCGGGTGCCGGGGCTCCGCTTCTGGCAGCTTCTCGGCACCGGGAGCGGAATCGGCTTCAGCAAGAAGCCGGATCTGCGCACCTGGGCACTCCTCGCCGTCTGGGAGGATGAGGAGGCGTGGGAGCGCTTCCGCACCGGCTCGCGGGTGATGGCGCAGTACCGCCGCCGGGGGGAGGAGACGTATTCCCTGTTGCTGCGCCCGATCTCCGCGCACGGCCGGTGGGATGGGGTCGAGCCCTTCGGCACCCTGCCGCGCCGCGCCTCGGCCGAGGAGGCGGAGGAGCCGGTGGTGGTCCTCACCCGCGCGGCCATCCGCCTGCGACGCCAGCTCCGCTTCTGGTCGCTCGTCGCGCCCGTGGACGAGACGCTGCGCGGCAACCCGGACCTCCTGCTGACCTTTGGCGTCGGCGAGGTGCCCTATCTGCGGCAGGCGACGCTCAGCGTCTGGCGCAGCGAACGGGCGATGCGGGAGTGGGCGTACGGCAGCAAGCACCATCTCGAGGCGGTGCGCCGCACCCGCGCGGAGGGGTGGTACGCCGAGGAGCTCTTCGCGCGCTTCCGCCTGCTGCGCAGCTACGGCACAGTGCAAGGACGCGACCCCCTCGCGGAGCTGTTCCTCAGCACCGCGCCGGGCGGTTGAAGCCCACGCAGGTGGGCTTTGTGCAGTTTCAGCAGCGAATTCATTCGCCGGGAGGCCGCCGAGGGCTCACTCCACGTCCGCCGCCCGCACCCGGCCGTCTCGAGTGGGAACGGCGAAGATCACCTCCGGAAACATCTCCGCGTTAAAGGGATTGTAGTCCTCCCGCGGCTCCCACGTCTCCTCGAGCATCTCCGCGCTGTCGAAGACGGTGACCTCCGGATTCTTCCATGCGCGCAGGATGCTGCCCGCGCTGTAGCCGCCGACCTGATAGAGGTGCAGGAGGCGCTTGCCGGTGCTGGAGCGGAAGACCATGTACGGCTCGACGATGCGGTAGCGCCCCGAGGGCTCGGTGAGCCAGACGAGGCGGCGTGCCCGCCCGGCGGCGATGAAGGTGGCCTCGACCGACATCTGCGCTTCGCTCCGCGATCAGGCGGTGGGCTTCTCCGCCGCCGGCATGCGGGCGTAGAAGTCCTCGTAGAAGCGGTGCATGTAGTGCTGGAGAAGCTCCCAGACACGCTGCGGGTCGCGGGAGGCGACGATCAACCCGGCATGGTGCTTCTTCTTCAGCCGCCAGACGATCTCCGGGTCCCGATACGCTCCGGTGTCCGGCCACTCCTGCCGCGCCAGCGAGATCAGCACGCCCGCATGATCCTGGCGCGCTTCGGGAGGCCGGTACTCATCGCCGCGCGCCCGGGCGAGCTCGAGCTTCGCCCACTCCCGCCAGAGATTGACTCCCGTCGATGCCTCGACCAGGTCCGTGATGTGCGCGCCGCCGACGCGCGCGGCGGTCTCCAGGAAGTAGTACCGTCCATCCTCGTGCCCACGAATGAACTCGGAGTGCAGGGCGCCGTAGAGCAGCCGCAGCTTCTCGACGAGCTGACGGTTCATCTCCTTCAGAGTGCGCGCCTCCTCCGAGTCGCGCGGCAGGGTGCGGCTGCAGAAGAGCCCGCCTCCGTGGTAGACATCGAACGGCGGGTTCGCGTACTGGTGCGCCTCGTTGAAGAGCACCTCCCGCTCGTTCACGATTGCGTCCACGTGGAAGACGTCGCCGGGAACGAACTTCTCGAGCACACGGAAGGACTGCTCGTCTCCCAGCTCGTCGAGTGTGCGCCAGAGTTCCTCGGAGCTGTGGATCTTCTTGAGGCCGATCGCCGAAGCGGAGGTTCGAGGCTTCAGGATCCAGGGCGGAGGGACACGCGCCATGAACTCGCGGATGCGGTCGTAGTTCAGCACCGGGACGAAGTCCGGCACCAGGATCCCCTCCTCGCGCGCCTTGATCCGCATCGCCAGCTTGTCGCGGAAGTAGCGGACGGTGGTGTCGCCCATCCCCGGGATGCGCAGGTGCTCGCGCAGCGCGGCGGCGACCTCGAGGTCGAACTCGTCGAGCGGCACGATCCGGTCGATCTGCTGGTCGCGCACCAGGTAGCTCACGCCGTGCAGGAGGTCCTCGCGCTTGTAGTCGTCGGCTAGATAGAAAACGTCGTCGATGCTCTCGCGCGGCCAGGCAGCGCTCCTAAGCTTCTCGACGGTGACCAGCAGCACGCGGGCGCCCTGCCGCTTCGCCTCCTGCATGAAGTCGGCGCCCTTCTCGAAGGTGGCCAGGCAGAGCAGCGTGACCGGTCGTTCTCCATTCATGATCGGCTCCCGGAAAGGGTTCGCAGGCGCGCTTCTCCTGAGCTTGCACTCCGCGGCACGCGACGCAGAAGAATACGCCGGGTGCCATCTCCAGCGCGCCGCAAACACCACGCGACGGTGCAGGAGGAGTTCCCTCTCCCGGCCTGCAGGAACGATTCCAGCGGCCCGCGGCGTGCAGCGCACCGCCGGGTTAGCGCGAACGAGCGGACCGCAGACGCCCGGGAGAGCGATGAGCGCAGGGAGGATCGTGGTGGTGGGGGCCACCGGCTACACCGGACGGCTGGTCGCCGCCGAGCTGCCGGCGGCGGGGATGCCCTATGTGCTCTGCGGGCGCGATGCCGGTCGCCTGGAGCGGGTGGCTGCGGAGGTGGGCGGCGCGCAGACGCAGGTGGCGGACGTGCAGGATCCGCGCAGCCTGCAGCGCCTGGTGAGCGCCGGGGACGTGGTGATCAACTGCGCCGGTCCTTTCACGGAGCTGGGGGAGCCGGTCGTGCGCGCCTGCGTGGAGGCCGGCGCGCACTACCTCGACACCACGGGCGAGCAGCGCTTCATGGAGCGGATCTTCCGCCGCTACGACGGAGCCGCGCGCCAGGCTGGCGTGGTGGTCGTCAACGCGATGGCATTCGAGTACGCGCTCGGCGACTGCGCCGCGGCGATCGCGGCCGAAGGGCTCGCCGAGCCGCTGCGCTCGGTGGACGTGACCTACGCCATGCAGGGCGGCAGCTCGGGGGCCTCGCGCGGCACCCAGCGCTCGGCGCTGCGCATCCTGGGGGAGCGGGGATACGCCTACACCGCCGGGAGATTGCGTCGTGAGCGCACCGCCCGCAAGCGCCGCAACGTGCGCCTCGCCGACGGGAAGGTGCGAAGCGCCCTCAGCTTTCCGCTCGGCGAGGTGCTCACGGTGCCGCGCCACCAGCGGGTGGAGCGGGTGCGCGGATGGATGGTAGTCGGGCGCCGCACCGCCCGCGCCGCGACGCTGCTCTCCCCCGTCCTGCCGCCGCTGGTGCGGCTGGCGACGCCGCTGCTGGATCGCGTGCTGGGCCGGGTACCGGAGGGGCCGTCCCACGGTGACCGCCAGGCGAGCAGCTTCCTCGTGCTCGCGGAGGCCGTGGGCGCGGAGGGGCGCGAGCGGCGCGTCGCGGTGCAGGGGCGCGATCCCTACTTGCTCACCGCAGCCATCGCCGTGGAGGGGGCCGCCCGGGTATTGGATGCCGCGCGCGGCGGCAAGGCGGGCGTGCTCACCCCCGCACAGCTGCTCGAGCCGCACTCCTTTCTGGACGGGCTCGGCGCGCGCGGAGTGGAGTGGAGGGAGGAATCGCCACCCTCCTGAGCGAGCCCGTCGCACTCCTCGGCCGGGGCGGTTATACTCCCGGCGATCCGGTTCACCTATCGCAATCGCAGATGAGCGACACTGAAACACAGCAGATCCCGCAGGGGATCGAAAAGATCCTGCGGCGCTTCGCTACGCTGACACCCGACATGACGCGCCAGGCGCTGGTGCAGTACTCCAACCGGCTCCAGCCGCTTCCGGAGCGCTTCCGCGGCCTGGACCGGGAGCAGTACATGGTCCACGAGTGCCAGACGCCCGTGGCCCTCTACCCGGAGGTGGTGGATGGACGGATGTACTTCCACGCCGACGTTCCGCAGGCGGCTCCGACGATTCGTGCGCTGCTCGCGATGCTCTTCGAGGCGCTCGACGGCCAGCCGCCGGAGGCGGTGCTCGCCATCCCGCCGGATTTCGTGCGGCGCGTGATGGACAAGCTCGGTCTGGGTACGCGTGAGGTGGGGTTGAACGCGATGGTCGAGCGTCTCCGGCGCGCAGCGCGGCAGGCGCAGCGGGACGGCGAGCCCGGGGATAGCGCGGTGTGCGTGACGGAGCCCGGCGCGCCGAGCGGCTCTTGACCCCTTGCGGCGGCCTTCCGGCGCTGTTCTCTTACGGCTCGCCGCGAGCCATGATCGGGGCACAGTCCATGCACCCCGGCGCGGGTAGCCGCGCCGGATTTCGTATGCAATTCAAGGAGGAGATTCATGCGTGAAGCGTTCCGGGGCTGTCGGATCGCCATGCGTTCGCTGCTGTTCCTGGTGCCGACAACGCTCGGCGTCCTGGCGAGCTGCATGCCGCCGGAAGATCCCGGGTACGACAAGGTCGCCTTCCGGGGCGACGACCGCCTCACCGCGCCGGCTACGGTGCCGCCGCCACGGGTGCGCTCCGCCCCCGCCACGGCGGGTCCCGCGCCGGAGCTCGCCGCGGGGGACCTTCCGCAGGGCGTCACGATGGAGATGGTCAACGACGGGCAGCAGCTCTTCGGCACCGTCTGCATCGCCTGCCACGGCGCGGCGGGAGCCGGCGGGCCGGTCGGACCCGCGCTCAACGATCAGAACTGGATCCACATCACCGGCCAGTTCGAGGAGATCGTCAACATCATCAACGTCGGCGTCGCGCAGCCGCGCGAGTACCCCGGCGCGATGCCCGCCCAGGGCGGCGGCAACTTCACCGACGAGCAGATCCGCGCCATCTCCGCCTACGTCTACGCCATCAGCCACGCGGGAGGCGGCACGTGAGCCGGCCTCGGAAGGGACGCGCCGAGACCTTCGACAAGATCGAGGCGAAGTACGAGCAGTGGGAGAGCGCGCAGCCGCCTCCTCCACCCTCGGAGCGGGCCTACGCCGTCCAGCATCTCACGGGAGGGGCTATGAGCAAGGTCGTTCTGACCGCGATCGGGATGGGAATCGGCTTCACGCTGCTCGTGCTGGCAGCGGTGGCGTTCTGGAACTCGGCATGGTGGTGGGGCTACGACCGTGACGGTGCGGGTACGGGCTACGCCATCGTGGGAGTCTTTCTCGTCATTGCGGGCCTCGGCGCCACCATCGGCACCTGGAACCACATCTTCCGCGTGCTCGATCCCAACCGCGCGCCTTCTCACGCCGCTCACTGACAGCTACGGCTACTCGGACGGATAGGGTGGGCTTCCCCCCCTATCCGTCCGTTCACCTCCCTCGCAACCAGCCCATCGCGGCCTCGAGGTCTGAGGCAGCAGGTGCCCCTGAGTCGCGTCGATCGTTGCATCACGGCCCCCGCCACTCGATGGAGCAGCGGGGGCCGTCTTGCATTCGCCTGTCGATGTCGAGCCTGCGCCGACGAGAGCGGGGCTCAGCCGCAGGCAGGTGCCAGCGTGCGCTCCAGCGATTCGCGCCAGCGCGCCAGACGGGGCGCGGCTGAGCTGGCGGACGGCCTGCGGCCGGACACGGAGAGCGAGACGAGCGAAGGCCGCTTGAAGCTGCGCCAGCGCCGCATGCCGAGCTGGTCGCCCAGGTCACGGGAGAGGGTGTGCAGGCGGCTTCGCGCATGATCGCGCTGGGGAGCATCCCCGAAGGCGAGGGCGGCCAGGAGCGCCTCGCGGGCGGCGAAGAGATCGCCCGCGGCCGTGGCCACATCCGCCACCTCGTGCACCGCGCGTGAGCGGTCCACCGGATCGGGGTAGCGCATCGCGGCCAGGCAGAGGTCGCGTATCGCGCCCCGGCGGTTCCCCGCCGCCCGGCGGACGCGTGCCCGCTCCTCCAGCCCCACCGCCGCCGCCTCCGCATCGCCGGCGCGGCGTGCCTGTCGGATCGCACGGCTCAGCGCCCGCACCGGATCCGTGGAGACAACCGCCTCGCCGATCGCCGCCAGACGCCCGATCGCGCCGCCCGTGCAGTCCAGCTCCCGCGCCGCACGGTACAGCGAGAGGGCGCGCGTGTGGTTGCCCAGCTTGCGGGCCACGCGGCCCGCGTGAAGCGCGATCTCCGCATCCCGCGCGGCGACGCAACGCGCCAGCGTCAGCGCCGCGTCTGCCTCCGGCAGGCGTCGTGTGCGCTCAAGCTCGCAGGCGTAGTCCACCAGCGATCCGGCGAGCACATCCTCCACCGCCGCGCCGGCGCACTCCTCCAACAGGAGCAGGAGTCGCTGCAGGATGGAGCGCTCCGCGCCGCCGGCGAGCGCGGCAACCTCGCGGACGGCACGCGCCGCCATAAAGCTGCCACCCGGAGCGCCGTTCAGACGCTGCTCGGCGGCGCGCAGCACCAGCGCGCCGGCAACCGCCCGGCGTGCACGCTCCCCGCCGGTGCTTTCGGAGATATGCTGTAAGATGTTGGCCGCGGCGTCTGCGGCAGCTGAAGCTGGAGCCATGATTCCTGGTTGAGATACGTTCTCAAGTAGAATACATGCTCCCGCGCTGCCTGTCAAATCGACCTCGCGGCCAACGAAAAAGGGACTACCTGGCGGGGCAGTCCCTTCTCAGTCGCGCTGTCGCGGAGAGCCCATCCCGCGGCTCTCCGGAGCGGGCGGCTACGGCCGTGCCTTGGCCTTCTCAGGGGTGTAGGTGGCGCAAATGGCGCCGCGACCACCGATCTCCACACGGATCTCGCCCGCGTGGCACTCCCGGTTCTCATTGTGCACACAGTCCGTCGCCGAGCACGAGGCGACGACCGAGGCGGCGGTGGCGCGCTGCTCCTGTGGATTTGCCATGGTTTTCCTCCTTGCCGGATGAAGAGTCATCTACCGCACTCACGAATGGCAAGATACAGGCCAGTCTCAAAGCGCGCAAGTGTGCTATTTACAACGACTTGCGAATCATTCTCAACTCGCTTGTTTGAGGATAATACTCAATCTCAACGGCTGGTCTGCCGCCCCGCTCAGACGCGGATCGCCCACGGAGGATACCGCTCTCCGGGCGATTCCGGAGTGCCGCTCTGCGGGCCTCACCGCGGCGGCGCATACCTGGCCGCGAGCTTCCGCACGGTGGTGACGTTGCGCATCGTCGCGGGCATGCCGAGCGCCTTCTCGAGCAGCGCGCCGGAGAAGGTGGACTGGCTTACCCTGGTGCGGCATAGCCAGTAGACCTCGCGCTGGTGCAGGCGGAAGTCGTCGATCTCCGTGCGGAAGCGCATGAGCTTTTCCCGCGCCTCGTCACTCGGCGGCCCTTTCAGGAACGCGATCGAGAGCGCGTATCCCTCAGCATCGGGCACGGCGGATGAGAACGGCTGGTGGTGGGCGATCGCCGGCAGCTCGGTCGTGGAGCGGATGAAGGTAGCGACCTCATAGCCGAGCGCCTGCCGGAGATGCTGTTCGATCCGCTCCTCGAGATCACCGGTGTTCTCAGCGGACGACTCGAAGATGACGTTCCCGCTTGCGATGAACGTCTCGATGCTGCTGAAGCCGAGTGCGGCGAAAAG
>JBPCIT010000231.1:0-7301 GCA_051006015.1 Longimicrobiaceae bacterium | reverse complement strand
GGCCGCTCGAAAAGCCCCGAGAGGTGCTGTGCTCCCCCGCTGGCTCCCGAGACGGCGAAGCTGGCCTGGAGATGGAGGCTGCCGAAGCGGCCGGGATTGGCGAATCGCTCATTGCGGAACTCCGCCTTTGCGGCGGCGAAGGGCGCGAAGTCGTAGCGCACCCCCACAATGCCTGCCCGGTAGCCGAGGCCGCGCTGACCGAGGAGCGGGTTGGCCGTGGGAACGTCCACGCGCTCCACGCGAGCGTATGGCTTGAACGCCTGCGCGGCCCCGGGCAGTCGGTATCCGATCTGCGCGTACCATGCGTCGCTGGTGACGGACTCCCCCTCGCCTACGCCCGCGGGCTCGTGCCAGAGGCGCGCGTACTCAGCGATCACCTCCGGGCTCTCCCACTGCCGCGCGACGTGCGCCGAGAGGATGCGCTCGTCCACGGCAGCACCCTGCACAGGGGTTACCCGGTCGAGGTACAGGCTCCCTCCCACCTGCAGCCCGACCAGCGCCGAAGGGCGCGCGGAAAGGGTGGCGCTCACCGCCCTTCGGTCGTTGATGTCGCCCGCATCGCCGCCTCGAGCGATGTTGGTGCCCCTCCCGTTGCCAATTCCCACCGAGTAGCCGAGCCCGAGCGGCGTGGCGGGCAGGTTCCCCTCCACCTGCACACCCACGAAGTGCACGGGCAGCAGCTGGCTGCCGAACTTGATCATCTCCGGGCGCGCGACGGCGGTCTGCAGCCAGGCGCCGTGGTGATACGCCACGTTCCAGAAGCTGATCGGGGTGTGGTAGCGCCCGAGGGAGAGCTTGAAGAGGTCGGAGAAGTCGTAGCGGAGGATCATCCGCTCCACCTCGATGCCGAATCCGTCCTGGCGAGCGGTGGCGCTGAACTCCCCGAAGAAGGTGAGCCGCTCCGTCAGCCCGGCGTTCACATGCCCCACCATCTGCCCCAGGCGGAAGCCGTCCAGAACACCATCCCGCTCTGTCACCTGATGGTGATAATTGACGTCGCCGAAGCCCATGAGATGGATGCTGGGACCTCCCGCTCCGGCCTGCTGGGCGGAGAGGGGGAAGACCGGCACGAGCAGCACGAGCAAGACCAGACCGAACACCAGGCGCATGGGGTCCTTGGAAGCAGGAGGATCGGCAGGATGAGCGGGGAAAGGCAGGCGCCGAGCGCCCGCGGTGTTCATCAAGTTAGCAGAGGCAAGGCGGTGCCAGCAAGAGCCATAGCCCGTGCGCTTCCGCGTTTCGCCGCCGCGTCCGCCTCAGACAGGACGGAGTGGTTGGTGCGGTGGCTGCGGCATCTCGATGCGGATCGGGTCGCCCGGCCGCACCTCGCCGCCAGCCAGGACGATGCCCATGACCCCTGCCTTGCGGATGAGATTGCCCTCCTCGTCGCGCCCCAGCACCGCGCCATGAGACCCGGCTGGAGGCGGTCGAGCTGCGCGCAGGGGTTGCGCAGGCCGGTCACCTCGACCACCGCCGCCTCGCCGAGGTGCAGACGGGTGCCGGTCGGCAGCCCGAGCAGATCGACGCCACGCGTGGTCACGTTCTCGCCCATCTGCCCTGCCGAGACGGCGAAGCCCGCCGCCCGTAGCTCGTCGTGCAGCTCGGCGTGGATCAGGTGTACCTGACGCAGATTCGGTGCGGTCGGGTCGCGCGCCACCCGCGAGCGATGCTTGACCGTCTCGCCCAGGTGCGCATCCCCCTCGACGCCGAGCCCCTGCAGCAAGCGAATGCTCTCCTGCCCCGGCTTGCTGAGCGAGTGCTCTGCGCTGCGGCTCACCGCCGTCATTCGACTACCTGTCGGCGCTTCCATTACGCTCTCCGGATGCGGCGGGGGATGCGGAAGAGCAGGGAGACCGTCATACATCCTCGTTGTGCGGGCGAATCACGCAGCCTGACCTCACGGCCACTGTCGGCGCGATCGTTCAGGGGGAGCGGAGCGCTTCCTCGATCCGCTCGCCCACCTGCGGCGGAGTCGTGGCGCCAAGGGTGATCTCGGGCGTACCATGCCAGGTCGCACACTCGCGCAACGCGCGTGCAAGGTCCCGGACCAGGTCGTCGCTGATCCGCACTCCGGGTTCGAGATAGAGGGCGCGGATCGCGAAGCGTCCATCCCGGCGGTGGGCCTTGGCGTCCAGCCGTCCCACCAGCGCGCCGCGCCGCAGGATCGGCAGGACGAAGTAGCCGTAGCGCCGCTTCGGCGCCGGCGTGTAGCACTCGAGACGGTAGTCGAAGCCGAAGAGCTCGAGCGCGCGGGCGCGGTCCCAGACCAGCGGGTCGAAGGGAGAGAGCAGCGTCGTCAGCACCGGGCGGAGCGCGCCCGCCGCCGCCGCATCCGCCAGCTCTGCCGCGGACGGATGCACGTATCCAGGCTCCTCCCACCCCTCGACCTCCACCGTGAGCAGTTCGCCCTCGGCGGCGAGCCGGCGCACCCGCGCGGGCGTCTCCCGCTTCGACATCCGGAAGTAATCGGCCACCCAGCGGGCCTTCGCCACCCCCAGGCAGCGCACCGCCCGGAGCGTCAGCTCACGCAGCGTCTCCTCCCGCGGCGGCAGCTCCGTGTCGCTCCAGCCGGGGAGGACACGCTCGCGCAGATCGTAGATGCGCTGGAAGCCCTCCCGCCGCGCGATCATCAGCTCCCCCGCGGTGAAGAGGCTCTCGAGGATGCGCTTCTCCGGCTTCCAGTTCCACCAGCCGGTGGCAGCGCCCGCGCGGCGCTCGAAGTCGGCCGAGCGGACCGGCCCATGCTCACGGATACGCTCCAGCAGCTGCTGCACCTCGGTCGGGTGCTTCTCCAGGAAGGGGCGCGAGTACTTCCAGCCCAACGCGCCGGGATCGATCATCTGGCGCCGGTAGAGGGGATAATCCTCGATGGGGAGGAAGCACGCCTCGTGAGCCCAGTACTCGAAGAGCGCACCCTCGGCGAGCAGCTCGTCCAGCCAGCGCGGCTCGTAGGCACCGAGCCGGCTCCACAGCACGAGGTACGGACTGCGCGCGACGACGTGGATGGTGTCGATCTGCAGCGCCCCCATGCGCCGGATCGCCGCGAGCAGGTCGGCCTTGGTGGCGCGTCGGCGCGGGCGGCGGTCGAGTCCCTGCGCGGCGAGCATCAGAGCGCGCGCCGCCGACAACGAGAGTCGGGGGAGCCGCTCTCTCATCCGGGTCTGCGAAGCTGCGCCGCGGCTGGGGGTGCCGCTATCTTGGGGATCGTCACCGGAGCCGTGCTGTCCGTATCCGCTGTGAGCATGCCGTCAACATACGCGAGCGAACCCTGAGTGCCAGCGGCGGCTCGCTGCCGTCAGGGAAGGCAGGAATCGAATGGAGGTCGCCGAGGCTGCGAAGCTGATCCGGGGTGCGGTGGTCGAGCGGGCAGGAAGCTGGGCCGATCTGGGTGCCGGCGAGGGCACCTTCACCCGGGCGCTGGCGGGGCTGCTCGGAGCCGAGGGGCGGCTCTACGCGATCGACCGCGATCCGGCGGCCATGCGCGCGCTCTCCCGCTGGGCCGATCGGCAGAACGCCGCGGACGCGTCCGCAGAGGCAGAGGTGATTCCCGTCGCGGGAGGTTTCCTGGAACTCGATGCGATCCCGGCCCTCGAGGGCGTCACGCTGGACGGCGTGCTCCTCGCCAACGCGCTCCACTTCGCCGCGGAGCCCGCGCGGCTGCTCGCCGGGATCGCCCGGCTGGTCCGTCCTGGTGGGCGATTGGTAGTCGTCGAGTACGACCGCCGCCCTGCCAGCCGCTGGGTACCCTATCCGGTGTCGCAGGAGCGGCTGCGGGAGCTCCTGCCAACAGCCGGGTTCACGGCCCCGGCGGTGGTGGGCACGCGCCCATCCCTCTACAGCGGGATGCTCTATGCGGCGGTCGCGTTGCGCTCGGGAGAGACGTAGCTGCGCGTGCCGGCAGGAGACCCCTCCTGCTGGTTCCTCCGCCCATCCTCCCCCTCGTGCAGCGTCTCGACGACTTTCCTCACCTGTCGTGCGTCCTCCGGGCTCAGGTGGAACGCCGCCGCGAAGCGGGTGAGGTCTGCATCCAGCGTCTCGAAGGAGCGGAACCATTCCTCATCGAAACGCGCGGTCAGCCGGATTGCATCCTCGATCGTCAACGGGCCGGCGGCCTGGTTTGCCTGCACCCCGGCGGACTGCTCATCCCGCGGTAGCTCCACTCCGCCGCTCTCTCCCTGGTAAAGCTCACCCATCACGCCTCCTGGGCTGTGCTCCTCATCTGTCTGGAATCGTATCCTCAAGACGCCGGAGGAGATCCGCGGGTCACACCAGCGTTGTCTCCATCCGAGAAGCTGCGGTATGCCGTCGGGGCAGCCCCCATGCGCTCGCGGCAGCGCGACAGGAGCTGTCCCGCCGCTCTGACAGCATCGCCATTTCGCTACGGCAGCTCTATTTAAGAGATGATGAATAAAGGAGATCGGAACGGCACCCTGGAGCAGGGAGCGGGTATATCTTGATGGCAAGATAAATGCTCCCCATAGGGAGCGAACCCCGGATCCGTGCGGACCTTCCGCCCGGAGGTGAAGGGGCCACATCGCGGTGCGAAAGGACATACCATGAGTGAGCGAGTGACGCTTCCTGTGCTCCCACTCCGGGAGACGGTGATCTTCCCGGGCGCGGCAGTGCCGATCTCGGCGGGCCGACCGGGTACATTGAAGGCGGTGGAGGCCGCGCTGGCGGGCGATCGCCGGATGTTCGCGGTCGCTCAGCGCGAAAATCAGGACGAGGTGGAGCCGGAGAACCTCTACACCGTCGGTGCGATCGTGCAGATCGCGCAGGTGCAGCGGGGTGTGGGCGGAGTGCAGCTCTTCATCCACGGCGACACCCGCGCGCTGAGCCTGCAGTACATCGAGACCCCGAAGGGGGGGCTGCAGGCGAGCGTGCGTACGATGGAGGAGCAGGAGCCGCTGAACCCCGAGGACGCCGCCTTCCAGGCGCTCTACCGGGAGCTGCGCGAGCGCTCCGCCGAGCTGGGCCGGCGCCGCGGCATTCCGCCCGAGATGCTGGAGCAGTTCATGGAGGGCGTGCAGGATCCCGGCCCCTTCGCGGACCTGGTGGCGTTCTACCTCGAGATCGAGACCGAGGCGAAGCAGAAGCTGCTCGAGATGCTCTCGGTCGAGGAGCGGCTGCGTGCACTGCTGGTGCTGGTGCAGCGGCAGCTGGTCATGATGGAGGCGCAGGAGGAGATCCAGCAGCAGGTCCAGGAGGAGCTGGGCGAGCGCCAGCGTGAGATGCTGCTGCGCGAGCAGATGAAGGCGATCCAGCGCGAATTGGGCGAAGACCCCGAGGGGAACGAGGTCCAGGAGCTGCGCCGGCGGATCGATGCGCTCGATCTCACCGAGGCCGCGCGCGACGAGGTCGAGCGCGAGCTGAGCCGCCTGGAGCGCACCAGCCCGCAGAGCGCCGAGTACCAGGTGATCCGCACCTACCTGGAGTGGGTGGCGGACCTGCCCTGGAATCTGCGTACCGAGGACAAGCTGGACCTCCCCGAGGCGGAGCAGATCCTGGAGGAGGACCACTACGGGCTGCAGGACATCAAGGACCGCGTCCTGGAGTTCCTGGCCGTCCGCCAGCTCGCCGCGCGGCGGGCCGTCGAGGAGGTCAAGGAGGAGGCCGCGCACGCCGCCGGTGAGGAAGTTGCCGACGAGCCGGCGTCGGTCGAGGCGCCCACCGCCGCTGAGGTGGTGGACGCGCTGGACGGCGTCGTCCGCGACCCGGAGGCGATCGAGAAGGAGGTGGTCGAGGCCAAGGCCCGCGCCACCGCTAAGGGTCCGATCCTGCTCTTCGTCGGCCCTCCGGGTGTCGGCAAGACCTCGATCGCCAAGTCCGTCGCGCGGGCACTGGGCCGCAAGTACGTGCGCATCGCGTTGGGCGGTGTGCGCGACGAGGCGGACATCCGCGGCCACCGCCGCACCTACGTGGGCGCCATGCCGGGGCGCATCGTGCAGTCGCTCAAGCAGGCTAAGAGCCGCAACCCGGTGATCCTGCTGGACGAGGTGGACAAGCTGGGCGTGTCGCTGCAGGGCGACCCGTCCTCGGCGCTGCTGGAGGTGCTGGATCCGGCGCAGAACCACGAGTTCACGGACCACTACCTGGGGGTGCCGTTCGACCTGAGCGAGGTGCTCTTCATCGCCACGGCGAACTACCCGCAGAACATCCCGGCGCCGCTCTTCGACCGGATGGAGCAGGTCGAGTTCCGCGGCTACACGGAGCAGGAGAAGCTGGAGATCTCCAAGCGCTACCTGATCCCGCGTCAGCGGGAGGAGGCGGGCCTCGAGGAGGCGGAGCTGGAGATCACCGATGAGGCGCTGCGCACCACCATCTCGAGCTACACGCGCGAGGCCGGGGTACGGCAGATCGAGCGCGAGATTGGCAAGCTTGCCCGCAGGGCGGCGCGCCGCATCGCCTCCGGGCGCGCCGAGCAGGTGCGCATCGAGGAGGAGCAGGTGCAGGAGTTCCTCGGGCGCTCGCGCGTGCATCCGGAGAAGGCCTACACCGAGGACCGCGCCGGCGTCGCGACCGGGATGTACTACACGCCGATGGGCGGCGACATCATGTTCATCGAGGTCTCGGCCTCGCAGCGGGCCGCCGCGGTGGTCACGCCGGAGAACGAGAACGCGCCGGTCGGGATGGGCAATCTGGTGCTGACCGGGCAGCTCGGTGACGTCATGAAGGAGTCGGCACGCGCGGCGCTCACCTACGCGCGGGCGCACGCCGCCCGCTACGGGATCGATCCCCGCAAGGCCTGGGGGACGGAGATCCACATCCACGTGCCGGCGGGTGCCATCCCCAAGGACGGCCCCTCCGCGGGTGTAGCGCTCACCACCGCCCTGGTCTCCGCGCTCTCCGACCGGCCGGTGCGTTCGGACGTGGCGATGACCGGCGAGGTCACGCTCACCGGGCGGGTGCTGCCGATCGGTGGTGTGAAGGAGAAGCTGCTCGGCGCGCATCGCGCGGGGATCAAGACGGTGATCATCCCCAGGCCCAACGAGGCCGACCTCGAGGACCTGCCGCGGGAGGTGCTCGAGCAGCTCGAGATCCACACTGTCGAGTCGATCGACGAGGTACTCCCCCTCGCGCTGCGGGGGGCGAGCTTCAGCGAGGGCAGGCTGAGCTTCGTGGATCTGCCGGTGCCGGAGGAGCGCACCCGGCGCATCGCCGCCGGGGCACGAGGCACCGCGCCCGAGCCGGTACAGGAGCCGCCGCACCTGCACTGAGCCTTCCGAAGGTTCTGCAGGGCAACAACGAGCCCCCGGGGATCACCTCGGGGGCTCATTTCGTTCAATCAGCGGCTGTCATCC
>JBPCIT010000230.1:0-6254 GCA_051006015.1 Longimicrobiaceae bacterium | reverse complement strand
GAGGTGGCGAGCCTAAGCGAGCCGGAGGGGGGCGTGCCAGCGGCGCATGGAGCATTTCGCCAACAGTATCCGTGAGTACGTGAGCAGGTATGCGACGCCACCCGGCACCGCTTCCCACGTTCGTACTCCCGTACTTCCGTACTTCCGTACTTGTCATCCTTCCTCGCCGGCCTGCTCGAGGTAGAAGCGCGCCAGGGCGACGAGGCGCTCGCGCTGGATCTGCTCGGAGCTGAGCGGCCAGTGCTTGCGCAGATAGCCCTCGACCTGCTCGCCGAGCGTCTGGCGGCGCATGGGGGCGCCGGAGCCGACGAGTCGCCGTATCTCGGGCGGGCGCATGTCCAGGTGGAGGTGCAGCGCCTCGGCCCTCCACTCGCGGATGCGGCGGTGGTTCAGCTCGCGCACCAGGTGGCGGGAGATGTCGGCGATCACCAGCCGGATGATCTTGCCGGCTAGCCCGCCGGGGATCCCCTCGACGGCATCGCGGATCGCCTCGTCCACCTCGGCGGCGCCCAGGGCGCGCGCAGAGAGGCGCGGCAGATCCACCACCGGGCGGGTCTCGAGCGGGTGAAAGGTGGCGCGGCGCTGCCCGGTATCGTAGAGGAGGAAGCCCTTGGGACCCTCCGCCTCCGCCCAGATGTTGGTCGAGGTACGCTCGATCCCCCCGGCGTACCACATGTTGGGCGCCAGCTCGGTGGCGATGTGGTAGTGTCCGAGGGCGACGTAATCCCAGCGCTCGGGCCGGATGGCCGTGTCGGCGACCGTGACGCCACCGAACTCGGAGACGTAGCGGAGCTTCCCCTCCGCGGCGGCGCCTCCCACGGTGCCGTGCAGCATCAGCAGGTTGGTCCCGGCGCCGTCCGGCTCGAGCCCCTCGACCTCCCCCTCGCGGGTCAGGGCATTGTGCGGCAGGCAGAGCACCGAGGCGTCCACCTGCTCGAGGTGAACGCGCTCCGCCTCCTCCGTCACCACCACCATCCCCGGGATCTCGCGGAAGAGGGCAAGGATGTTGCCGGTATCAGCCGAGCGCGGGGAATCGTGGTTGCCGGCGATCAGCACCACCGGCACTCCCGGCAGCCGCTCGGTGAGCACGATGAAGCGGTGAAAGGCATCCGCGATCGCGCTGTTCGAGGGGCGCACCGTGTGGAAGATGTCCCCGGCCACCAGCACCAGGTCGGGGCGCAGCGCGATCACCGCCTCTACGGCCTGCTGGAAGGTCCGCGCGACGTCGGCCTCGCGCACGTTCACCCCCCGCGGGGTGACGCGGTGGTAGGCACGATAGCCAAGGTGCAGATCGGCGAGGTGGGCGATCCTCACTACAGGAGAGAGGAAAGAGGAAAGAGAAAAGAGAGATCAGCCGGCCTGAACCGGCGTCGGGGCGCAGGGTACAAGAGCGTCCAGACCTCCCCAGCGTACGTGGAACTCATACATACCGACATTCGATGGCGAAAAAGAAGAAGCGCGACCCCGAAAAGATGCACCGGCAGGTGCAGGATTCGCTGCAGGCCCTGCCCTACGCGGTCGAGCAGCATCAGAAGGAGGGGCGCTGGGCCAAGGCGTTCGTGCTGCGCTACCTGAGCGGGCCGATGCTGCGGCTGATGAACAGGATGCTCGGCGCACAGCGCTACCGCGGTCCAGAGGGCGCCAAGCTGCGCCAGACTGACAAGATGCGGCGTCACCTCGAGCAGAAGCAGGCGGCGATCAAGCACGTCCAGACGACGATGCAGAAGAGCCAGAAGAAAAAGAAGACGGCCGGATAACGCCACCAGACGGCTTCGTCAGCGCGGGTGGGCGGCGCGGCCGCCGCGCTTCTCCTCCTGCACCGCTTCCACCGGGCCAGGTGCGGGGAAGAGGTCGCGCAGCACCAGCGTTCCCGCCCACCCTGGCCACTCCTCGCGCGGCCAGGGCTCGAAGGTTCCCGCCCGCTCCGGAAAGGTGGCGTTCGGCTCGGCGGCGGCGGCGACGAGCACATTCTGCCGCTCGGGGTACTCCCGACCCAGGTGCGTGTAGAGTGCCAGGGAGGGAAAGACCTCGGCGAGGGTGCGAACCGTCGACCAGAAGCGCCGCTCGCCCGTGCCCTGGCTCACCCCGATGGTGTTGAAGAGCAGCCGTCCTCCCGGGCGCAGCAGGCGCCCCAGCAGCGTGAACGCCTCGTGCGTCACCAGCGAGTAGGGGAGCGACTCCCGCCCGTCGTAGACATCCACGAAGATCCGGTCGTACTCTCTCCCTCCCCCATCCACCTGCCGCTCGATCAGCGCCCGCGCGTCCCCGTGCAGCGAGACGATACGGTGCTCGCGCCGCACCTGGAAGAAGCGGTAGGCGACGCGGGTCACCTCCGGATCCAGCTCCACCACGGTGATGCGCGCCTCGGGGTCGCGCTCCGCCACCCGGCGCGGCAGGGTGTACGCCCCGCCACCGAGGAAGAGGTACGTCTCCCCGCGAGCCGCCACCTGCGCCAGCCACTGCTCGGCGGCCGCGATATAGGCGAGCGTGGGCGCACCGCTGCGCACCAGTTCGCCCGACTCCTCCTCGTCGTTGACGTAAAGCCGGCGCTCCGGCTGGCGCCGCGCGGGGTAGAGGATCTCCACGACACGGATGCTCGAGAGCGCGCTCTCCGTCTCGTGGAGGATCTGCTCCCGCACCCTCTCCACCTGCGACTCCGGCTGCAGTGTCGGGAGGATCAGCGCCGCCGCGGTACCCAGCAGCAGCGAGCCCGGCCCGAGCTGGGTCGCCAGCAGCGTGCCCGCGAGGAGGATGCCGAGCGCGAAGCCACCCAGCACCCCGACGACCACGGCACCCACCGGTTGCCAGACCCTCTCCTCCCACTGAGCGTCCTCCTCCTGGATCTCCGCCTCCAGCTCGCGCTGCTCGGCCCGAGCGAGGAGCGAGGGCAACAGGTATCCAAGGACGTAGGCCGGAGCGGCGACGAGGAAGAGAAGCAGCAGCACGCGGGGAACGGCTCCCTGTGGCGCCACATCCTGCATGCTCCAGTAGGTGGCGAACACCCCGGCGATCCCGACGGTGATCCCGGCTACATACCAGCGGTCGCGCAGCGGAGGCTCCTTCGACACGGCGCCGGGCGCACCCGCCCAGAGACCGACGGCCAGCGCGACGACCAGCGGAACCACCAGCCCGACGGAGGCGGCGAGCACTCCCTCGACATCGTAAAGGAAGAGGTCCGCGCCGGTGAAGGCGAGCACCCCCAGCGCGAGCCCGACGAGCGTCGCCTGGCCCAGCACCGGCCAGCGCACCGAACCACGGCTAGGGGATGAAACGTCCATACCCGCCGCGGTAGTAGACCAGAGGAGTACCCTCGCGCGCGTCGGCGGCGGTCACCTCGCCGACGAAGATGGTGTGGTCGCCGCCCGGGTAGCTGTTCCACACGCGGCAGTCGATCCACGCCAGCGCATCCTCCAGCACCGGCGCTCCGCTGGACTCCTCGCGGTACGCAATTCCATGGAACTTGTCTCCCACACCCCAGGTCGAGAAGCGGCGAGCGAGGCCTTCACCGCGTGTCTGCTCCAATACGTTCACCACGAAAGCCCCGGTATCCATGATGCAGCCGTGCGACATGGAGTTGTGCTCGATGCACACCAGGACGAGCGCCGGATCGAGCGAGACCGAGCAGAAGGCGTTCACGGTGAGCCCGCAGGGCGTTCCGTCGGCGCGGCGACCGGTGACCACAGCCACTCCGGTCGGGAAGTGGCCCATCACGCGGCGGAACTCGCTCGGCTCCATCATCTGGCAGGTACGATGCGGGGATGGTAAGTTTACGCGCCGCGCTCGCCGGGTGCTGCCGTGCGAGCCGCTGGAGTTCCGGTAGACCGCTCCCACAGACGACAACTTTATCCACTGCTGCCGTTGCCCGATGCGATCGACGCCTCTTTTTGCTGCTTGGTTGCTCATCTCGTTGATTCTAACCGCTCTTCCGGCGTGCGACAACGTCACCTGGGGCGGTTCGGACATCCAGATCGTCCCGTCCCCGCCCGCCGCGGGAACCCTGCGGCTCGAGCCGGACGCCCAGGCCTTCGCCGAGCTGGGGATGCCCTCCGGCACCGTCCTCTTCCACCTGGTGCGCGCGGCCGAGGAGACGCGCCTGATCCCGGTGGCGGAGGTCGTCGGCGGTGAGATCCGCACCCTGCGGCGCCCGGCCGGCGTCTCGGCCGCCGCGTACGAGAACCGCTTCCGGGAGGCGGTGATTCCGGCGGGAGCGCAGTTCGACGTTTTCCGTCGCGGTGCGCGCGTCGGTACCTTTCTGGCGCAGGGCGCCGGAGCTGTCACGCAGTGCGGCCTCCCCAGCGCCACCGGCAGCCTGACGACCGTGGCCGCGGCCGCGGACGTGCGCGAGTTCCTCGCCTTCCGTCGCGGACTGGCGCCTGAGGTACGCGGCGAGTACAGCCCGCCGCAGATCACCGGCAGCATCCGTACCTACGCCTCCATCGTCGCCGAGCGGCTGATCCTGCAGGCGGGTCTCCCCCGCCCTCGGAGCTGGGCCGGCGCGCAGCGCGACCTGCAGGCGATCGAGATCATGCCCGGCGGCAACCCGGAGATGGCGACGACCTACCTGGTGGGCGATTCGCTCGCGGTCGGCCCCGCGGACCCCAACGGCTACAGCGTCTTCTACATCGCCGATTACGAGACGAGGCGCGGCTACACCCCCATCTTCCAGGAAGTCCGCAGCTACGGGCAGACCGGCAAGACGGCCCCGCGGCTGGTGGACCACCTGGACTGGGACGGACGCGATGGAGAGGAGATCCTGCTGCAGCTGTTCGGCCGCGACCAGAGCTGGTACAGCACCGTCTCGCAGAACGAGCGCGGCCAGTGGACGAAGGTGTGGGAGGCGGAGCGCTGCTGATACGCTACCGGGCCGATGAACGACCCCGCAGGGAAGAGCGGGCGTCCTCCGGACGCGGACTCGATTGCTTTTCCGCCCGTGAGGGCGGCCGTAGCTCCGGACGGGTCCTTTATGGGCCCGGCTAAGGCTGGCGGACCGCACGGACACCAGTTCGTGCGCCGATCAGTAACGTACTATCTCACGCTCGGTGACCACCGCATCTAGCGGAACATCCCACGGGTCTGTGGGGACGGTCTCGACCTCCTGCACGGCGAAGAAGAGGCCGCAGCGCAGGGCGCGCCAGCCCGGATCGGCGAGCAGGCGGTCGTAGTATCCCGCTCCACGCCCCAGCCGTCCGCCGCGGCGATCCCACGCCAGGCCCGGAAGCAGGGCGGCGTCGATCTCCTCGATGCGAACGATGGGGCACGCCTCCGCATCCGGCTCCCGGATCCCGAACTGTCCCGCGCGTAGCTCCTCCGGCCCTCTGGTGCGATGGAGCGCCAGCTCCCGGGTGGCGGGCAGGCAGCGCGGGTAGATCACCTCGATGCCGCGGCGGCGCGCCTCCTCGGCGATGGCATCCGTCGGCACCTCCTCCGGCAGTGAAGCGTAGAGGAGCAGCTTCCTCGCCTCCGCGACCTCCGGCACCATCCACACCCGGCGCGCGATCTCCGCTCCCGCTTGCGCTCGCTCTGCGGGGGTGAGAGCACGCAGCCGCGCGCGCACCTCCCGCCGCACCTGATCCTTGGTCACGGTGACGCCAGCGCGGCGGCAACCGCGGCGGCCACGCGGGCGTTGTTGCGCAGCAGCGCGACGTTCGCCTCCAGCGAGCGCCCACCGGTCGCATCGCCTACGGCGCGCAGGAGAAAGGGAGTGATCTCCTTACCGTGCACCCCCTCCGCCTCGGCGCGGGCGAGCGCCCCGGAGATCGCCTCCTCGACTTCTTCGGTGGCAAGGGCGAACCGCTCCGGCGGCGGCACACAGAGCAGCAGGGCGCCGGGAAGCGCCAGCTCTCGCGCTGCGCGCCAGAGCGCGGCGACCTCCCCGGGATTGTCGGCGCGCACGTCCACCGGCAGGCCGCTCGACCGCGAGTAGAACGCTGGCATCTCCCCCGTCTGCCAGCCCACCACCAGCACCCCCGCCGTCTCGAGTGCCTCACGGGTGGCGGGCAGATCGAGGATCGCCTTCGCTCCGGCGCAGACCACCAGCAGCGGCGTGCGCCCCAGCTCCGTCACGTCGGCAGAGATGTCGGGAAGCGGTCCCCGGTGCACGCCGCCGATCCCGCCGGTGGCGAAGACGCGGATCCCCGCCTGCCGCGCGAGCCACATCGTCGCCGCTACGGTGGTGGCGCCATCGCGCTCGCGCGCCGTCGCGACGGGGAGGTCGCGCGTGGAGAGCTTGAGCACCCCCTCGCCCCGCGCGATCC
>JBPCIT010000229.1:0-7264 GCA_051006015.1 Longimicrobiaceae bacterium | reverse complement strand
CTGGACGCCAAGCTGCGCGTGCAGACGCGCAAGGAGATCTCGAAGCTGCACCGTCAGCTCGACGCCACCATGATCTACGTCACGCACGACCAGGTCGAGGCGATGACCATGGGCGACCGCATCGTGGTGCTGAGCGCCGGCTACGTCCAGCAGATCGATACGCCGCTCGGCCTGTACGACCATCCCGCCAACAAGTTCGTCGCCGGCTTCATCGGCAGCCCGGCGATGAACTTCATCGAGGGCACCCTCGTGCGGAACAACGGGCTGCACTTCCAGGCCCGGGGCGACGAGCGCTTCGCCCTCTCGCTCGGCGAGCGGCCGGACGGGGCGGTGGCCGCCTACGAGGGAAGGAGCCTCACCCTCGGCATCCGCCCGGAGGACATCTACGTCGCCGGCAGCCCGTACATCACCAACCCGGTCGCACCCGCCACGCTGGTGCTGGACGTGATGGAACCGATGGGGAACGAGATCTTCCTCTACGCCCGCTCACCCGGCAGCGAGGTGGTCGCTCGCGTCGCTCCGCAGCCGCTGCCGGATCCCGGCCAGCCCGTCGAGCTAGCCTTCGACCTTACCAAGCTGCACTTCTTCGACCCGGAGACGGAGGAGGCGATCCTGGCTGGAGACAGAGCACGGGCGGAGAAATTGCTTGCGGCACGGGGTGCGGGCAGCCCGTAGAGGAGTCAATGCTGGGCATTCGTCACGGCGCAGACAGCCGGCGCTGACAGCGCGAACCCTCTCACAGCCACCGCCGTGAGAGGGTTCGCGTCTGATGGAAGTGGAAATTACCCGGCTCACCCTCCCGCCGCGATCTGCGTCGTCTCGCGGGTGCCGGAGAGCTTCCGTCCGCCGGCCAGCGGGCGCAGCTCCCTGCCTCCACTTCCCGCCGCCAGCTTGCCGGCTTCGGCGTCGCCGACAACCTGCTGGATTCCCTTTTCCAGCCAGGCGTGCTCACCCCGCAGCACCGATTGCGCGAGCTTGTAGGTCGCCGCATCCTCGTTGTCGAAGAGCTCGCCGAAGAGCCGGTCGATCTGGTGGCGCGAGCGGCGGCAGAAGAAGTCCGCCATGCGAAGCGCCTCCCGACCGTTCGCGCCGTTGCGCATCGCGTGGGCGCGCACGCAGCTCGCGCTCATCGCGTACAGCTCGGCGCCGATGTCCACCAGCCGCCCCAGCACCGCCTGCTTGTACTGCAGCTTGGGGCCGAAGCGCGCCATCGCGTAGAAGAGCGAGCGCGCCAGCTTGCGCGAGGTGCGCTCGATGTAGCGCAGGTGGGTGGCGAGGTCGCCGAACTCGCGGTAGCGCGGCCAGCGCCCCCAGCCGACCACCCGCTGCGGGAACCAGGTGGCGTAGTGCGCCCCGATCTTAGCGAACGCCGCCACCTTCTCCTTCGCCGAGAGGTCGGTCTTCAGCAGGTCGCCGGCCACCTGCAGGTGGGTATCCACCGCCTCGCGGGCGATGAAGAGGCGCATGATCTCCGAGGAGCCCTCGAAGATGCGGTTGATGCGGTTGTCGCGCACCATGCGCTCGACGGGGATGGCCGGCTCGCCCCGCTCGCGCAGCGAGTCGGCGGTCTCGTAGCCGCGGCCCCCGCGGATCTGCAGGCAGTCGTCGGCGAGCTGCCAGGAGACCTCGGTGGTCCACAGCTTGGCGATCGCCGCCTCGAGCCGGATGTCGTTCTTCGCCTGGTCGGCGAGCGCGGAGGAGAGCTCGGCCATCGAGTCGATGGCGAAGGCCTTGGAGGCCATGTCGCCGATCATCTGCGCCACCGCATCGTGCTTGCCGATCGCGGCGCCCCACTGCACGCGCTCGGCGGCCCACTTGCGGGAGATCTCGGTCGATGCCTTGGCGCCGGCAGCGGCGCTCATCGGCAGCGTCAGCCGGCCGGTGTTCAGGGTGATGAGCGCCAGCTTCAGCCCCTTCCCTTCGCCCCAGAGGATGTTCTCGCGCGGGACGCGCACGTTGTCGAAGCGGATCACCGCGTTCTGGATCGCCTTCAGCCCCATGAAACGGCAGCGCTGCGTGATCTCGACCCCCGGCGCGTCGGCCTCGACGATGAAGGCCGTGATCTGCGGGATCTCCTTGCCGCCCTTGTGCTTCGAGGGGGTGCGCGCCATCACCACCAGCAGCTCGGCGATGGTGCCGTTGGTGCACCAGAGCTTCTCGCCGTTCAGGATGAAGGTCTGGCCGTCCTCGGTCGGTGTGGCGGTGGTGGTCATCGCCGCCGGGTCCGAGCCCACCTCCCGCTCGGTGAGCGCGAAGGCGGAGACCGCGCCCGCTGCCAGCCGCGGCAGGTATTTCTTCTTCTGCTCCGGGGTGCCGAACATCTTGAGCGGCTGCGGCACGCCGATCGACTGGTGCGCCGAGAGCAGCGCGGTGAGCGAGGCGTCGACGCTGGTCACCAGCTCGATCGCCCGGCCGTAGCCGAGCTGCGAGAGCCCGATTCCCCCATACTCCTCGGGGATCTTCATCCCGAAGGCGCCGATCTTCCGCAGCCCGTCGACGACGTGCTCGGGAAGCTCTCCCGTCCGGTCGATCTCGTCCGCGTCCACATTCTCGCGCAGGAAGCTGCCCAGCTTCTCCAGGTAGGCGTCGGTCTTCCGCCGGTCCTCCGCCGTCTGCTCGGGATAGGGATGGATCAGGTCCAGGCGGAAGCGGCCGAGGAAGAGCTCGCGCACGAAGCTGGGCGCCGTCCACTCGGTCTCGCGCGCGGCCTCCGCGACCTCGCGGGATTCCTGCTCGCTGGGGGTGTTCCGGATCTTCAGGTCACTCATCGGGCATCTCCTCGGAGTCAGAATTCGCGGGAGATCAGGCGCAAGGACGCTGCGCCTTTCGTCTCCCATAGGTCGAAGTTACGCATGAGCGGGGCTCAGGCAAGGCTGTGAGGCGCAACGGGAAAGGCGGAGTGCGTGAGGGAAGGGGCGGCCTGGCATCACCCATGCGGGTAGGAAACGCCCGTTGTCAAGAGAGCTACATGAACTTCAGGAGTACCGACCATGCATGTCCTGGTTACCGGCGGAACCGGAGTGGTGGGGAGCGAGGCGGTCAATCATCTGCTCGAGCACGGCCACACGGTGCGGCTCTTCTCGCGCCACGCGGAGGAGGACAGCGCCCAGTGGGAGTCGGGCGTCGAGCCACACACGGGGAGCGTGGGCAAGGACGAGGATGTGCATGGGGCAGCGGAGGGATGCGACGCGGTGCTGCACATCACCGGGATCGTCGAGGAGTCGCCACCGGAGGCGACCTTCCAGAACATCAACGTCGAGGGTACCCGGCGCGTCGTCGAGGAGGCCGCGCGCGCGGGGGTACAGCGCTTCGTCTACGTCTCCTCGCTCGGAGCCGACCGCGGCAGCTCCGACTACCACCGCTCGAAGCTCGCGGGCGAGCAGATCGCCCGCACCTTTCCCGGCAACTGGCTGATCGTCCGGCTGGCCAACGTCTACGGCCCCGGTGACGAGGTGCTCTCCACGCTGCTGAAGATGGTGCGGACGATGCCCGCCATCCCGGTGATCGGCAGCGGGGACCAGCCCTTCCAGCCGCTCTGGGCGGGCGACGTAGGGGAGGCGCTCGCCCTCGCGGTCGAGTGGGAGGAGCCCTCACGCGAGGTGCTCGAGGTGGCGGGGGCGGTGCCGACCACCATGAACGAGGTGCTCGACCTGCTGGAGGGGATCACCGACAAGTCGCCGCCGCGCGTTCCCATCCCCGAGTGGGCGGCGTTCGCCGGTACCAAGGCGGCGGAGCTGGTCGGCGCCGACCTGCCGATCAACGCCGACCAGATCTCGATGCTGCTCGAGGAGAACGTGATCCGCCCGCCGAGCACCAACGCCATCACCGAGATCTTCGGCATCATGCCGGTACCACTTACCGAGGGGCTGGCGAAGCTCGCCGATTCGCTTCCGGAGAAGTCTCCCTCCGAGGGCCGGGGCAGCCTGCACCGCCAGCGCTACTGGGCCGACATTCAGGGCAGCCGCCTCTCGCTCGATGAGCTCTTCGAGAGGTTCCGCCACGAGTTCTCCTCCATCGCGCCCGAGGGATTGCTGGAGGTCGGCGCCGAGCCCGGCACGCCGCTGGTCATGGAGGAGGGCGCGACGCTGACGATGGCGATCCCGCTGCGCGGCACCATTCAGGTGCGCGTCGCCGAGATCAAGGATCGGGCGATCACCTGCGTCACCCTCGAGGGTCACCCGCTCACCGGTGCCATCCGCTTCCTCTTCGAGGAGATGGGCCGCAACCTCCGCTTCGAGGTGCGCTCCTACACCCGCGCGGCCACCCTCGTGGATCTGGTGGGGATGCGTACCGTGGGGAAGGTGGCGCAGGAGGCGACCTGGGAGGCGGTGGTCGAGGAGGTGGTGCGCCGCAGCGGCGGCGAGGCCGTCGAGGGTATCCAGTCGCTCGAGGAGACAATGGAGGAAGAGGACGCCCGCGGCGTCGAGGAGTGGGTCGAGGAGCGCATCACGGAGCGCCACCGCGAGGAGAACCCGAAGGCGAAGAACTCACGAGCCACTGAGTCGCAGGCGGCGCATGCCGCGCCCAGGCTGGTCGGCGGCGCCTGAAGAGAGTAGGGTGCGGAACCGGTTGGCCATCCGCATCCTCAGAGTTCCCGGCTACACGAACGCACCCCCGAATCATTGGCAGGCGCTCCGGGAGAAGGCGAACCGGTCCCAGAAGGATTGGGATCGAGCCGGGAAGATGGGAGACGGTGCGGAGGGGAATCCGCACCGTCCTGAGCCGGAGTCTTGAGGCGGGGGGGAGGATGCGGGGAATGCATCCGGCGGGGATCTGTTGTGCCTGATGCCGCCCATGCCCCGGGAGGCCGCGTCGGCAAGGGTCTCAGGGCGTCAGTAGCGACCTGCTCAGCACCTCCCTGACTCTCGTGGTCAGCTGCTCGGGCGTGAACGGCTTCTGTAGAAAGGCCGGGGGTCTCGCAGCATTGTCGGAGGCAGCCATCTCATCCGCGTATCCCGACGTGTAGAGCACCTTCATTCCGGGGCGGAGCGCCGCTGCGCGCTGGGCCAGCTCGCGCCCGTTCAGCTTACAGAGCGTGAGATCCGTCAGCAGGAGGTGGATGGTGCCTTCGTGGTCCTCGGAGATCCGCATCGCCTCCCCGCCGTCGCTCGCGTCGAGCACATGGTAGCCGCTTCGTTCGAGTGCCCGGCGGGCGAGTGAGCGCACCGCATCCTCGTCCTCGACCACCAGGATGGTCTCCGAGCCTGGGTGCGCGGCTCCCGATGCTGCGCCGACCTGGGCGGAGGAGGCGCTCCCCTCCACGATCGGCAGGTAGATCCGGAAGGTCGAGCCGCGGCCGGGGGCGCTCTCCGCCCAGAGGTAGCCGCCGCTCTGCTTGATGATCCCGTACGCCGTCGGCAGCCCCAGCCCGGTGCCCTTCCCCTTCTCCTTGGTGGTGAAGAAGGGCTCGAAGATGCGCGAGAGCGTTTCCTCATCCATCCCGCAGCCGCTGTCGGTGATGCGGATCTCGACGTAGCGGCCCGGCCGCAGATGGTTGGCGTAGCGAACCTCGGCCTCGGCGAGGGTGCGGTTGCAGGCCTCGATCACCAGCCGGCCCCCGTCCGGCATCGCGTCGCGGGCGTTGACCACCAGATTGACGATCACCTGCTCGATCTGTCCCGCGTCCGCCCTGACGTGGCCGAGGCCGGGTTCACACCGGGTGATCAGCTCGATGTGCTCGCCGATCAGGCGCCGCAGCATCCTGTCGAGGTTCGCGATCTCGCCGCATAGGTCCAGCACGACCTTGGGCTGCGCCGCGTTCCTGCGGCTGAAGGTCAGGAGCTGCCGTACGAGCGCCGCCGCCCGGCCGGAGGCGCTCTTGATCTCCTCGAGATCCTCGCGCAGCGGTGCGCTCGCGGGCAGGTCGGCGAGCGCCATCTCGACGTTGCCCTGGATCACCGTCAGGAAGTTGTTGAAGTCGTGGGCGATCCCACCCGCCAGACGGCCGACGGCCTCCATCTTCTGCGAGTGGCGGAGCTGCTCCTCGACCTGCTTGTGCTGCGTGACGTCGACGAGGTAGCCCTGGATCTCGACCAGTTCGTCCCGTGCGTCGAAGATCCCGACGACGTTCATGATGACGTGCAGCGGGGTGCCGTCGCGGCGGCGAAGCTCCGCCTCGATGCCGAGCAGCTTCCTCTCGCGGCGGAGCAGCTCGACCAGCCGCTCCTGCTCGCCCGGCTCGGGATGAAGAGCCTGCAGCGGACAGCTCCGCGCCTCGACGACCGAGTCGAAGCCGAGCATCCGCGCGTAGGCGGGATTGCACTCGAGGATGCTTCCCCCAGGCGTCGCCAGGAAATCGCCCGAGATGTCCTCCTCGAAGAAGCGGCGGTAGCGCCGCTCGCTCTCGCGCAGCGCCAGCTTCTCGGACTCCGATACGGGCTCGCCGCCGGTCATGCCGCGGAACCGGAGCGGAGGGGCAAGTACTGAAAGGCTTTCATTGGCGGATGTGCTGGCCATCGGGATTCTTCGGTACGGATGGTTCTCCTGGCCGTAGCGGCGAGCGGGAGGAGCGGCTCGCCGCCGGGGGAGGCGTGCTCCGGTGCAAGAGCGAAAGCGGTACCAGATGGGGTGCGCTCGCGTAACCGCTTGCGGTTCGGGCGTCTACGTCCGATTCAGGGAGGGGGCGGCGGCACTCCTGATTGGCAGGGAGTCGGACAGCGGGACGGCGGGGGAGGGCGCGAATCCCACGTGGGGCGGGCGATTGCGCGTTTCTGTAGAGTTTCCTGACGGTGTCGAGAAAGTGGGCGCCAATTTTCGGGCGGTGCGGCGCGGCTACTGCCGGCCGACCGTCTGCAGCCCGTAGATCTTGATCTTGTTGTGCAGCGTGGCGCGCGAGATGCCGAGCCGCTCGGCGGCCGCGCTCCGGTTGCCCGAGGTAAGGTAGAGCGCACGCTCGATGTGCTGCCGCTCGACCTCCTCGAGCGGCACGATCACCTGCTCGAAGCGCTCCGGCCGCCGCGCACCGCCGGTCGAGTGCAGCGCGGGCGAGAGGTGCTCCGCCTCGATCCGCTCCCCTCCGCCCGCCAGCACCAGCGCACGCTCGAGCACGTTGTGCATCTCCCGTACGTTGCCGGGCCAGCCGTAGCCCACCAGCAGATCCAGCGCGCGCGGCGCGATCTCCCGCGGCGCCTGCGGGTGGCGGGAGCGCAGCCGCTCGAGCAGGCGCTGGACCAGTGCCAGCACGTCGTCGGGCGGGAGGTCGCGCACAACGGGGCGTGTGGGCGGAGAGAGAGAGAAGAGGTCGGCCAAACCCCTCCCGAAGCGA
>JBPCIT010000228.1:0-2804 GCA_051006015.1 Longimicrobiaceae bacterium | reverse complement strand
GGGAGATCCACACCAGGAGCTAGGGGCGCACCGCGGGGATCATGCATGCCGTCACGAGGCTGGGCTATGGAAAGGGGCGCCCCGACAGCATCGGAGCGCCCCTTCAGCGCATCTCTCGTCGGGGCCGGAGCAGGCCTGCCGCGGTCAGCCGCGCCGGAAGAGGCTCAGCAGACGTACCGGCAGGGTGACCAGCCTCTCGATCCAGCCGGTCCGGGTCTCACGCTCGGCCAGCTCCTGCGTCGGCGGCGCCAGGAACACGTCGGCGGCAGGGACCGCGAAGTCACCAGGCCCCGTCGTCTCCGCGTCGGCGGGAACCAGGAACTCCGCCAGCAGCGGATCCTCGAGCAGACGCTCCTCCAGATAGGTGAGGTACGCGTCGGGAAAGAGCGCCACATGATAGTGGGGCGGGCTCTGCTCGCGTGTGATGTCCAGGATCCCCTGCCGCTCCATGGAGAGCAGCGTTCCCTCGATCCACTTCTGGCACCCGACATTCTGCGAGATCCGCAGGTCCACGGCCATTCCCGCCGGGTGCACCGAGAGGCGATGCGCGTTCGCCGGCTGCAGCGTGCTGGGCCGCGTCAGGCTGGTGACGTAAAGCTTCTCGCCGCAGCCGGCGCGGTACTGCGCCGCCAGCCGCTCGATGAAGAGCCGCAGCTCGGGCCGCGCCACCGGGAAGGAGCGGTACGCCAGCTCGTAGTTCTCATCCCCGAGCACCCACTCGAGCACACCCTCGTCGAGAGCGGCAGCCACCTCCGCGGGAGTGCGGAAGAAATCGAGGCTGTACTCCTTCGCGACCGCGTTCTGCCGGACCATCGACTCGGGAGAGCCGCGCAGCGTGACGGGCACATCCGCCCGGAGCGGCGCCGCCGCCAGCACCAGCAAACCCACCAGTGTAGCCGTCCTTCGAAGCATGCTCTTCTTCTCCTGCAGCAGTCGATAACCAGGGTCGCGGATGCCTCACCGGGCACGCGGCGCTCGTCCATCTACCGGAAGCGGCTCCTGCCTGCGGATTCGCTTCTAACGGGCCAGAGTCAAGGATTGTCGGGGATGCTCAGGAGGTACTCGCGGCAGGGACCAAAAGTTCCCTGATGGGGACTGGATTTCGATGTTCTGGCTTCGGTCAGCGGCTCGCGACCAGGGGAACGCTGGGGATCGCATTGGCCGGCGCCAGTGCAGGCAGAACGATGCAGAAGCGTGCGCCTCCTCCCGCCGCGTCCTCCACGTAGGCGCGGCCGCCATCTGCTTCGGCCACCTGGCGCACCACCGCCAGACCGAGACCGCTCCCCTGCTCCACCTGGTCTGGACGGCTCAGCCGGACGAAGGGCTGCCAGACGCGCAGCCGGTCACGCGGCGCGATGCCGGGTCCCTCATCCGCGACCGCGATCAATGCATTGCCCCCTTCGTACTGCAGCTCGAGGGTGATCATCTTACCTTCCGGGCCGTAGCGCAGAGCGTTGTCTACCAGATTCACCAGGACGAGCCGGGCGGCGGACGGATCCACGAGAGCACTGACAGATGCCGGCGAATGCACCACGATGGCGATCTGCCGCGCGGCGGCGTCGGGGGCGTGGTAGGCGGCGACATCCTCCAGGAGATCGCCGAGGTCGATGAGGCGCCGGGCGGGGAAACGCCGTTGCTCGGCCGAGTGCGCCGTTAGCAGGAGGTTCTCGGCGCGATCCGCAAGTCGATAGGTCGCCCTGTCGATCACCTCGAGCCACCGCTGGCGCTCCTCCTCCGAGCGGTCCTGTCCGAGCAACAGCATCTCGTTGAAGGTGCGGATGTGGGCAACAGACGTGCGCACCTCGTGCGAGAGTCCGGTGGCGAAGTCGCGCCGCAGGCGAGCAGCCTCGCGTCGGTCGAGGTGAAGGATCACCAGGGCTGCGACCAGGAGCGCGCTGGCCAGCCAGGCCATAGCGGTCGGGGCATCCAGACCGGCGCGCAACGAGGCGAGCAGCGCGCCTGCGCCAGAGAGGGCGGCCGCGGCAGCGACCAGTCCGCGGGCGAGCGCGCCCCAGCGCGAGGAGAACACCTACTCCTTCCCGAAGAGCACGGCGCCGACCGCGGCACGCGTCGGTACGCCGAGCTTGGCGAGTACCTGCTCAGTGTGGTTCCGCGCCGTGTAGTAGCTGACGGAGAGGCGGCCCGCGATCTCGGCGTTGCTGCACCCCTCGCCGATCAGCCGCGCCACGGTGATCTGACGGCTCGTGAGGCCGAAGCGCTCGCTCAGCTCCTCGTCAGTCAACGCCTGACCGGCCGCGGAGGAAGCGGCGCCGTTCTCCTCCGGCGCGTGGCGCCGGAGCAGCGCGGAGATGCGCGCGAGCAGCTCGAGCACGCTGAACGGCTTGGTCACGTAATCGTCGGCGCCGGGCGCCGCCGAACCCCGCGCGGATCTGACGATGGTGCTGGACGACTACTCGTTCGACATGGCCAACCCGCTCACAGCCGGCCGGCGCACCATCCGGGTGGAGAACGTGGCGGAGCAGCCGCATGAGGTGTTTGTCGTGCGCCTGGCGCCGGGCAAGACGCTGCAGGACCTGCTCGACTGGGCCGCCAATGAGAACGGGCCCCCTCCGGGTGCTCCGATCGCCGGCACCACCGCGATCGCGAAGGGTGGGGTGAACTACGTCATCGCCGACTTCGCACCGGGAGAGTATGCACTGATCTGCTTCATCCCCGATGCGCACGATGGCAAGCCGCACGTGATGCACGGCATGGCCCGGCAGATCACGGTGCGCTGAACACGCCGCTTCCTCGGCCCCAGTGCGCCCCCTCCCCCAGCCCCTCCCCCGAGTTCGGGGGAGGGG
>JBPCIT010000227.1:0-23950 GCA_051006015.1 Longimicrobiaceae bacterium | reverse complement strand
GAAGCCGTGGCCGAGGACGGCGACGGGGTGTGCCCCGGCGATGCTGTCCTCCTCCGGCAGGAAGAAGCGGCCGTGCGCGGGACGGACTCCCAGCGTCGCGAAGAAGTTGCCGGTGACCCCCTGCCCGCGGACCCGCCGGGCGCCCTCACCGCGCCCGAGGTCCATCTCGCGCGGGAAGAGGAAGGCGGCCACGTCGGAGAAGTCGTGCGCCGCGGCGCGCATCGCCCGGTAATCGGGGTATGATCCGGGACCGCCTGACGGTGTGGTGATGCCGCCCTCGCGGCGCACCACGTAGAGGCGGACGACCTCATCCGGCGCGTGTACGCCCGCGGGCGGGCGGAGGAAGAGCGCATCCACCGCGCCGAAGATCGCGGTGTTCGCGCCAATCCCCAGCGCGAGGGTGAGGATCGCCGCGAGCGTGAAGCCCGGGTTGCGACGCAGCATCCGCAGGGCGTAGCGCAGGTCCCACCGCACCCCGTCCCACCACTCGCGCCGCTCGGTGCGGCGCACCACCGCGCGGTCCACCTCCTCGCACTCCCGGCGGATCCGCTCGAGGTCCCCGAAGCGGCGCAGCGCCTCGGCCCGCGCCTGCTCGGGCGGCATCCCGCGCGCGATCAGCTCCCGGGTACGCATCTCGAGGTGGAAGCCGATCTCGTCCTCCACATCCGCCGGCACGTCCCTGCCGAAGAAGCGGAGGTAGCGTCGCCACATCGGAGTCTGGCTCATACCGAGCGTGCCCAGGAGGGCTGTTCTGTCGAGTTGAGCACCTTCCCCACCGCCTCCGCAAAGCGTGTCCAGGTCGAGGCCTCGGCGCGGAGCTGCTGGCGCCCCTCATCGGTGAGGCGATAGTATTTGGCGCGGCGGTTGTTCTCCGAGAGCCCCCACTCGGCGGCCACCCATCCCCGCTTCTCCAGCCGGTGCAGGGCAGGGTAGAGCGAGCCCTCCTCGATGCGCAGCGCGTCCCCCGTGACCTGCTCGATCCAGCTCGCCACCGCGTAGCCGTGCGCCGGCCCCCAGGAGAGTGTCTTCAGGATCAGCACGTCCAGCGTGCCGCGCAGCATCTCCAGATCGCGTTCGGGCATAGCCTCTCCCCGGTGAATCGATGAAAGCGTCCCGGGAAGAAAACTCTTCCCAAGCGTTTCTCGGGAAGAGATAATGTATACTCCCATAGACTGTCAAGGGGAGGGTGCCCCCGCCGGGTGCGGCACCCTCCCGGCAGCCCTCGGCTGCTCGCTCAGTCCTTGTACGGATCGAGCTCGTCGGCTCCGGCCATCACCACGATCAGCGGCTTGAGGGTGTGGAGCACCTCGACCGTTCCCCCCTGCGCTGCGAGCACGTCGGGAAGGCGCCGGTAGACGTGCGGGCTCTCGTCGAGGCCGCCGCCACGCAGGATCACTCCCTTCTTCGCGATCCACGCCTGCATCATCTCGGGCGTCACTCTGCCCGGCCTGACGATGCGTGCCTTCGCTCCCCACCCCTTCTTCTTTCCCGCCGCCTCGGTGCGGCTCATCACGCGGCCGGCGCCGTGGACAGTCGAGTACAGCGCCTCCTTCTGGAGCTGGGTGGTCTCCGGGTCGGTGGCGGTGCTCCCCTGGACGATCACCGCGTCATCGCCCATGGAGCCGCCGATGAAGCCCTTCTGCCCCGGGAAGGCGGGGGTGGCGCCCTTGCGCACGACGATGTACTCCTCGCCCTCGTGGGTCTCACGCCAGGAGAAGTTGTGGTGATTGTGCACCAGCTCCATCTCCCGGCCGCCGAGGAGAGAGACCACCTTGCGCGCGACCCACTCGCGGCCGGCGTAGGCGTAGCGGCCCGCCAGCTCCATCAGCTGCCAGTAGTCGTGGCCGAGCGGCTGATCGAGCGGGAGGAGCACCTCCTTCTCCGGCACCCGCTCGCGCCAGCCGCGATTCTGCCCGAGCGCGAGGAAGCCTGAGGCGACGGTGTGCCCGAAGCCGCGGCTCCCGAAGTGCACGCCCACCCAGAGTGTGCCGCTCTCGTCGGCGAAGAGGTCGACGTAGTGGTTCCCGGAGCCGACGGTGCCGAGCTGCGACCGCGCCTTCTCCCGCAGCTCCCGGCGCTCCTTGGCCGGAACCGCATCCCACGCGGGATCCCCGAAGAGCGGGTGATCCACCGGCGCGTCGTCGGAGCGGTTCTTCCGGCCGATGCCGAAGCTGACGGTGCCGGCGATCTCGTCCGCGAGTGTGTTCAGCGTGCGCCCGACCTGGCGCTCATCCGCACCGAGGTCGGAGAGCGTCAGGTCGGTGCGGATCGCCGCGTTGCCGCAGGCGATATCATAGCCATTTCCCACGACTGACACTTTGTTGCGATATGCCGCAACTCCCCCAATCGGCATATGATAGCCGATGTGAGCATCCGCCATCAGCGCACATTTCTCAGCATTTTCCGCAACCGCGCGAATCTGGCTGAGTGTACCGATTTCGTGATCTCCGAAAACCGGGATGCGGCCGTCAATCAGTCTCATACTTCGCTCCAAGGATTCCGATGAGGCGTTTCCGTACCTCGTCGGTATTGTGCTGAATTTCGGACTCCCACAAGTAGAAGAACCGGTATCCGCGCGATTCAAGTGCCGCTTGTCGCCTCGCGTCCTCCACGTTGTAGCGGCCAAGCTGCTGATTCTGCTCAAACGAGACACCCAGCTCACTCAGGATGGTCCGGACAACTCCTTCGATGCTCGTCTTATGGTTCTTCTTATTGTTCTTCTGTCCTGCCTCGATGAACGCTGCAAGGTGGCTTTGCTTCTCCTCCGGAGAGCGGCGCGCCCACTCCCGCCGTCGCAACTCGCTGAGCAGCGCAGGGTCAGTACCGCCTCCCCGGTAGGTGCTTGGCTCTCGACGCTTGGCTGCTTCGCGCATGCGCCGCCGCGTATTCTGATCGTGCACGTGACCGAAGAATGGGTTGTGTTCTCCATTCATCGGGCGGCACTCAGCACAACGATCACCCTTCGTCTTGCGGTAAAGCTGTTTGCCGCACCCGGCACACCTTCGTCCACTTCTCCCTTTCCAGCGTGGATTCTGAGATCCCGGCCGAGAAAGAGATTGCCGTACCTCCGGGGAGACCAGCTCCGCGCCAGGATGCCTCATGCGGTACTCCTGCGGCGTGATACCTGAGCAGCTCCGTAGATGTAGGTACGAGATGCTCTTCAGTCCACGACCGCACTCCAAGCAAGTCATCGTCGTTTGGGCAGAAGGTCGCTACCGTTGTGGTGCCGCGGGAAGCTACAGGGGCGAGGTGCGGGTCTCACATGAATAACCTTCTCGTGCCATCAGCGCCACGCTCGGCAGGCGTGCCCAGGCCGGTCCGGATCATGCTCGGTCGGAGTCCGGTGGAGATGCCCGCGGGGAGAAGCTCCGCTGCCCCGCTCTCCGAGAATTCGCCACCGCTGCCGAGGGGATACCCTGGCTCCCGCGCTGGCAGGAGTGTGACCTTCCAAGGAGCGCACCTGACTTCATGAGCACGAAACCGCCATCCTTCACCCGCCAGCTCTTCGCGGGAGCGATCGACGACTCGATCCTCTTTCCCTATCCCACCATCTCTCCGGAGGAGGACCGGCGCGTCAACGCCTTTCTGGCGGAGCTGAAGGCGTTCTGCGAGAGGCACGTTGATCCGGATTGGATCGACGAGAACGAGCGCATCCCGGCGGAGGTGATCGATGGGCTGCGCCGGCTCGTTCTCGTCGGCATCTCCATCCCCTAGGAGTACTGGGGGATGGGTCTCTCGCAGAGCGCCTACTGCCGCGTCTTCGAGTATGTGACCGGCCTCGACGTGGGGCTGGGGATCATGCTGGGCGTGCACCTCTCCATCGCGATCAAGGGGATCCAGCTCGCGGGTAACGAGGCGCAGAAGCGAAAGTACCTGCCGAAGGCGGCGACCGGCGAGTGGTTCGCCTCCTTCGCACTCACCGAGCCGGAGGCGGGGAGTGATGCCGGCGGGATCCGCTCGCGCGCGGTGCTCTCGGAGGACGGGAGCCACTACCTGCTGAATGGCACCAAGATCTGGATCGGCAACGGCTCCTTCTCGAAGGTGATCGTCGCCTTCGCGCAGACGCCGACCGAGCGGAACGGCGTGACGAAGGACAGGGTGACGGCCTTCATCCTCGAGCCCAATATGGAGGGATACCGCCGCGGTCCTGAGCTGCGGAAGATGGGGGCGCGCGGCTCGAATCAGAGTGAGCTGTACTTCGAGAACCTCCGCGTGCCGGTCGAGAACGTGCTGGGTGAGCCCGGGGAGGGCTTCAAAATCGCCATGCGGGTGCTGAACTCCGGTCGGCAGGGGCTCTCGGCAGGCGCGGCGGGCGGGGTGAAGAAGTGCCTCGCGCTGGCAACCGCGTGGGCGAAGGAGCGCGAGCAGTTCGGCCGGCCGATCGCCGAGTACGAGCTGATCCAGGGGAAGCTCGCCCGGATGGCTGCGGATGCCTACACCGCCGAGTGCGCCGCCTACTTCACCACCGGTCTGGCCGACCGGGGCGACTTGGATTACGCCCTCGAATCGGCGGCGGCGAAGGTGTGGAACTCCGAGGCGCTGGACCGCGCGGTGGACGAGTCGCTGCAGATCGCCGCCGGTCGCGGCTTCGTGAAGGGCTACCCCTACGAGAAGGCGTACCGCGACGCCCGCATCACCCGCATCTTCGAGGGGACGAACGAGGTGCTGCGCCTCTTCGTGGGTCTCTCCGGCATGCAGGAGCCGGGGGAGTACCTGCGGGAGATCGGCGCGGCGCTGCGGGAGCCGATCAAGCAGCTCGGCCTGCTCACCGACTTCGCTGCCGACCGGGTGCGGCAGGCGCTCGGGCGGGGCGAGCCGCGGATCGAGGGCGAGGTCCACCCCGAGATCCGGCAGCACTTCGACTACCTGATCGATCACACCCGCGACCTGCGGGTAGCGGTGGACCGCGTGATCCGCCGCCACGGGCGGGAGATCGTCGAGCGGCAGTTCGTCACCGCCCGGATCGCGGAGATGGCGATCGAGCTCTACGTGCGTGCGGCCGTCCTCTCGCGCACGCAGGCGCTGCTGGAGGCGCGCGATGCCGGCCTGCGCGAGACTCCCGCCATGGCCGGGAGCACGCTCCCCGTCACCGAGGAGTCGGTGGCGCGCACGCTCCGCCTGTGCGATCTCGCCTGCCAGCTCTCGGGGCTGCGCTTCCGCGAGGCGCGCGAATCGCTGCACGACGCGCGCGACAGTCTGGTGCGCGAGGTGGCAGCCGATGTGATCGGCAACGAGGGGGAGATCGCGCCGGCCGATGCCGTGCGGCCGCGCCCCCGCCGCGCGAGCCGCGCCAGACGCTCTGCCTGAGCCTGTAGCACCATGCGGATGTGAAGTGGTGCCTCGATCCTCCGAGCTGAGGATCCGTAGGGAGCCGCTCTGCCGCTCTGCCGCATGCGGCGAACGACTTCGTCCGCCGCGCGGACGCAATTCCTTACGCGCCTTCCGCGCACCACCCCGTCAGCGCCTCGCGCTCGCTCAGCCCCGGCGCTTGCCGTGCTTCTCACGGAGAGCGGCGGCGAGCCGAGGAGTGGTGTTGCGATCGATCCCGCACCCCGTACTTTGTCGTCTTCCCCGCCTGAGCAGCAGGCTCTCGGGCCGCTGGAGGAGCGGCCTGCGCCCTGCCGAACCGCGGCGCTCTCCGGTCCGGTCGGAGCCGCCGTGAAAAATTGATTCCGCGACGTGTCGATTTCGCTTCCGCTCGTTCGACGCATGAGTAGAGCTTGGATCGAGACGGTCACGACGGACCGGCAGCCTGGCTCCGAACCACGAATCAGAAGGAGGTACGACCATGCGCTTCATGATGATCGTCAAGGCGAACCAGGACTCGGAGGCTGGCGTTCTCCCCACCGAGCAGGAGCTCGCCGAGATGGGGAAGTACAACGAGGAGCTGGTGAAGGCGGGCGTCCTGCTCGCGGGCGAGGGGTTGCATCCGAGCTCGAAGGGCGCGCGCGTCACCTTCTCCGGTGGAAGGCCGACCGTGACCGATGGCCCCCTCGCCGAGACCAAGGAGCTGATCGCCGGCTTCTGGCTGATCCAGGTGAAGTCGAGGGAGGAGGCGCTCGAGTGGGCGAGGCGTGTGCCCTTCCAGGAGGGTGAGATCGAGATCCGCCAGGTCTTCGAGGCGGACGACTTCGGCGCGGAGTTCACCCCCGAGCTGCGCGAGCAGGAGGACCGGCTGCGCGCGCACCTCGCGGCGCAGCGGTAGCCGGGAGGGAGACCAGGAGTGTGTGGGCGCGGAGCGGGCGCCCGCGAAACCATTGATACGTGAGGAGAGAGAATGATGCGGGTCGATCCCTACCTGAACTTCGACGGTGACTGCGCCGAAGCATTCCGCTTCTACCATCAGCTCCTCGGCGGCGAGCTCGAGATGATGACGCATGGCGAATCGCCCATCGCGGGGGAGGTGCCGCCGGAGTGGCACTCGCGGATCCTGCACGCCAGCCTCCGCCTGGGCGATGCCCTGCTGATGGCCTCGGATGTGCCGCCCGACCACTACCAGCCGCCGCAGGGCAACTACGTCTCACTCTCCATCGAGGAGCCGGAGGATGCGGAGAGGATCTTCCACACACTGGCCGCGGGCGGTCGCGTGACCATGCCCTTCGAGAAGACCTTCTGGGCTGCCGGCGGATTCGGGATGGTCACCGACCGTTTCGGCACGCCCTGGATGATCACCTGCGAGGGGAACGCGTAACTCTTCTCTTCGACCCCCGACCCAACAGGAGCGCTGATGCAGATCACCGCCCGTAATCGCCACGCAACCGCGAGCGCACTCTCCCTTCCGTCATCGGCGCAGGGCAGCGATACCGGACGGGGGATGCTCGTGGGCGGCCACGTTCTCAGCACCTTCGTCGCTCTCTTCCTCTTCTTCGACGGCGGAGCGAGACTGGTACGGTTCGCTCCCTACGTCGAGGGCACCGTCAAGTTCGGATACGCCGATCACCTGGCTTCCTGGATCGGGCTGGTGCTGATCCTCTCGACGCTACTGTACGTGATCCCGCGCACCGCCGTCCTCGGCGCGATCCTGCTGACCGGCTATCTCGGCGGTGCCACCGCGTCGCAGCTGCGCGCGGACGACCCGTGGTTCCTCTTCCCCGTCTCCTTCGGGGTTCTGGCGTGGGGAGGGCTCTACCTGCGCGACGCCCGGCTGCGCGCGCTGATCCCGCTGCGACGCTGAGCGTACGGCGATGATCGCCTTTCATCGGGAAGAAAGAGGAGTAATGACCGTATCCGATACCCGCCGCGCGGCGCCTCCCGGGGTGGGGATGATTCCACTCCACGTCGCGGTGGTGCACGCCGGCAGCGGGATCTGCCACGTGGCCGCCGCCACCTCTGCGGCGGACCTCGCCGAGCGCCTGGGAGAGTACGTGCGCGACCAGGCGACCTACCAGCTCTGGCCGGAGGAGGAGACGCGAGTGCGCGATCTCCTCTCCGATGGACGTCCGCAGGAAGCCGTCGACTATTACTTCTCGGTGGTGGGGCCTCGGTGGGGTGCGGAGCGGTTGGACGTTACCCAGCTCGAGCTGCCGCTGCAGGCAGATTCACGCCAGGACGAAGGTCGATAGCTTTGTGATGCGGGGGGATGCCCGGTCCTGGGCATCCCCTCGACTTCGGAGAGGCTACACGCTGGCCGGCTCGCGCATCGTCTCCCAGCCGAGCGCGACCGCGAGGTGGCAGGCAGGAGCGATCGGCCGGACCTCGACCGTCATGCCGTACTCCAGGAGGGGGCACTCCTCGGCGAGCGCCGTCGCCTCGTCGAGGTCCGCCGCCGCGACCTGGAAGTAGCCGCCGATCAACTCCTTCGCCTCGGCGAAGGGACCGTCCAGAACCCGCGGCCGGGTTCCCTGCGACACCAGCCTGCCGCTGGCCGCGAGCGGGTTGCCGCTCTGCAGCTTGCCGCGCGCGGCGAGCGAGTCGCACCAGCCGTTCCAGGCGTCCAGCGACTGGCGTATCTCCACCGGCGACATCGCCTCGTAGCGTTCCGGTGCCGATTCGCGGAAGATCAACAGGTAGGAGGATGCAACGTTTTCCATGCGGGATATCTCCGTGGTAGAGGGGACGTGGCGCTGTATCATGCACGATGGGAGGGAGCCGGGCAAGGGCTCCCCCAGGGGCTCAGAAATGAATTCAGATACGCGGGCGAGCGCCGGCTTTGCCGGGCCGATAAACGACCCGGTAGCGAACTGCGGGCGTCCTCCCGACGCTCTCCACGCCACCTTCTTGTTCTTCTCCCCTCTCCCCTTGTGGGGGAGGGGCCGGGGGGAGGGGGTCCCGCGACGCCCTGTCGATTTCGCCTCCTTCGTTCGACGAAGAGGTAGAGCGAGGAGATCTTGACGAGTAGTAATCACACCCGAGACACAAGGAGATCGCTCATGCCCACGGCAATCACACTCGACACCGAGCAGCACGGAACCTCGTTCACGACACCCTCGGATCGGGAGCTGGTCGTCACGCGCGTGATCGACGCGCCACGCCAGCGCGTCTGGGATGCCTGGACTCGCTCGGAGCACCTGCCGCACTGGATGCTCGGCCCTGCAGGCTGGACGATGCCCGTCTGCAAGGTCGATCTTCGCCCGGGGTGGAGCGTGGCACCACGTCTGGCGCAGGACCGACGGCACCGAGATGGAGATGCGCGGCGAATATCGCACGGTCGCTGCGCCGGAGCGGCTGATCTCCACCGAGTCGTGGGGCGGAGAGTGGCCCGACACGCTCAACACGCTGATCCTCACCGAGGAAAACGGCAGGACGACGCTGGTGCAGACGATCCTCTACCCATCGAAGGAGGCGCGTGACGCGGTGCTCCAGACCGGGATGAAGCAGGGGGTGTCCTTGAGCTTCGATCGCCTCGCCGACTACCTGGCGAAGCTGTAGACTGGACGGTGCCGAAGCTGTCGTACCCGACCGACATCCAGGAGCACGAAATGGCTGAACGTTCGACCACGGGCACCGTCGACGAGTACATCGCCGCGTTCCCTCCCGAGACGCGGAAGGTGCTGGAGGAGCTACGCGCCCTCGTCAGGGCGGCCGCGCCTGGCGTGACGGAGAGGATCAGCTACGCGATCCCCAGATTCGACCTGCAGGGGCATCAGCTGGTGTTCTTCGCGGGCTGGAAGAAGCATGTGGGACTTTACCCGATCGCCGCCCGCGTTTCCGAGGCGTTCAGGGAAGAGCTCGTATCCTACAAGAGTGGCAAGGGCTCGGTGCAGTTTCCGCTCGGCGAGCCGCTGCCCATGGAGCTGATCCGCCGGATCGTACGATTCCGGGTCGATGAGATCACCGCCAACGATGCGTAGAGAGCCGCGGTCCGGCGGAGAGTCGCACGCGGTCGCAACGATGCGCCCAGCCGGGTCGAAGCTGGTGACGCCCTCCGACACCCATGGTGCGATCGAGGCGGTGTGGCGGATCGAGTCGGCGCGGGTCATCGCCCGACTGGCGCGCATGGTCGGCGACGTCGGCCTCGCCGAGGACCTGGCGCAGGACGCGCTCGTCGCCGCGCTCGAGCGCTGGCCGGAGACCGGCGTCCCCGACAACCCGGGAGCCTGGCTCATGACCGCCGCGAAGCGGCGAGCGATCGACATGTTTCGCCGGAGCAAGCTGCTCGAGCGCAAGCACGCGGAGCTGGGCCACGAGCTCGAGGCGCAGCTCGAGAGCGCCGCGCCGGATCTCGACGCGGCGCTCGACGATCCCATCGGCGACGACCTCCTGCGCCTCGTCTTCATCTGCTGTCATCCGGTGCTCTCGACCGAGGCGCAAGTGGCGCTCACCCTCCGTCTGCTCGGCGGTCTGACGACCGAGGAGATCGGGCGCGCCTTCCTCGTCCCGGTAGCGACCCTCGCCCAGCGGATCGTTCGAGCCAAGCGGACTCTCGCCGAGGCACGCGTCCCCTTCGAGGTCCCCCGCGGCGCCGACCTCGCCGCGCGCCTCTCGTCGGTGCTCGAGGTGGTCTACCTCATCTTCAACGAGGGCTACTCGGCGACCGCCGGCGAGGACTGGATGCGGCCTGTGCTCTGCGAGGATGCGCTCCGCCTCGGCCGCATTCTGGCCGAGCTCGCGCCGCAGGAGCCGGAGGTACACGGCCTTGTCGCCCTGATGGAGATCCAGGCGTCGCGGCTGCGCGCGCGCGTAAGCCCGTCGGGAGAGCCGGTCCTGCTGCTCGATCAGGACCGCTCGCGCTGGGACCAGCTCCTCATCCGTCGCGGGCTTGCGGCCCTCGCGCGTGCCGAGGCGCTCGGCGGCGCATTCGGCCCGTACGCGCTGCAGGCCGCGATCGCCGCCTGCCACGCCAGGGCGCGCACCCCGGAGGAGACGGATTGGGTCCGCATCGCGGCGCTCTACGATGCGCTCTCGCAGCTCGCGCCCTCCCCGGTGGTGGAGCTGAATCGCGCCGTCGCCGTCGCGATGGCGTTCGGTCCGGCGGCGGGCCTCGATCTCGTCGATGCGCTGACCTCGGAGCCCTCGCTCAAATCCTATCACCTCCTGCCCAGCGTGCGCGGCGATCTCCTCGCGAAGCTCGGCCGTTTTGGGGAGGCGCGGATGGAGTTCGAGCGGGCGGCCTCGCTCACACGGAACGCACGCGAGCGCGAGCTGCTCCTGGAGCGCGCCGCCGCCATGACGGAGAGCGTGTAAACCCCCCACGCGCCGCCGGCATCGTAAGAGATGCAGCGGTCCCTTGTGCAGCTGTTTTCTACAATGTAGAATTATCCCGCGACCCTGCTCCTCGCGATGCCCAAGAGCGACATGACTCCTGACGAGGTCCAGCTCCCACGCCTGCCTGCCGCGCTGCTGCGCCGGCTGCTGCCGTACGCGGAGCGCGACGAGGTGCTCGGCGACCTCGCGGCGGAGCACCGGGTGCGCGTGCAGTCGTCGGGGCGGATCGCGGCGTCGGGCTGGGTGTGGCGGCAGGTGCTGGCCTCCGTGCCGGCGCTGGCACGGCGCGGGTGGTGGCGCGGCTGGAGCGGGTTCGAGCCGCAGGCGAACCGATATCGACCAGGAGGAGGCATGTTCGAGAACGGGGTGAAGGACATCAAATTCTCACTGCGGCGACTGCAACGGCGCCCCACCTACACCGCGCTGACGGTGCTGACGCTCGCCCTCGGTGTGGCCGGGACCGCGGCGGTGTTCGGAATCGCGAAGCGGCTGCTCCTGGAGCCACTCCCGTACCGCGCGGAGGAGGAGGTGGCGATCTTCTGGAACCAGGGCGACTGGCGCGAGTCCGAGTTCCTGTATCTGCGCCCGGAGATGGAGGGCTACCGGAGCGTGGCGGCATATCGGTCGGCGGACGCGACGCTGCAGCGGGGTGACGCACCGGCGCGGCTGGTGGAGGGGATCTCTGCATCGGCGGAGCTCTTCCAGGTGCTGGGGGTGAGCCCGGCACTGGGGCCTGGCTTCCGACCGGGCGACGATGCGATGGGCGCGGAGCCGGTGGTGGTGCTGGGCCACTCGCTCTGGCGGGAGCTGGGGGCGGATCCGGCCATCGTGGGGCAGCGGATCGAGCTGGCCGGCGTGCCGCGCACGGTGGTGGGGGTGATGCCCGAGGGGTTCTGGTTCCCGAGCCCGACGGTGCAGGCGTGGCTGGCCGAGGAGATGGATCCGGAGAACAACGTCGGGAACTACATCCTGATCGGCCGGATGAACCCCGGAGCGCGCATCGAAGGGATGGCCGGTCCGCTCGAGCGGATCACCACCCTGCTTGGCGAGCGCTTCACCTACCCGGAGCAGTGGGACAAGACGAGGAACGCCGAGCTGACGCCGCTGCGCGAGTTCCTGGTCGGCTCGGTGCGGCCGGCGCTGCTGGCGATGCTTGCGGCGATGGCCGTAATCCTGTTGATCGCCTGCGTCAACGTGGCGGCGTTGATGCTCGGCCAGGTCGATGCCCGCGGGACGGAGCTGGCGGTGCGGAGCGCGCTCGGGGCGGGGCGCCACCGGCTCCTGCGGCAGCTGGTCGTGGAGGCGCTGGTGATTGGCGTCCTGGCCGGGCTGATCGGGGCAGCCCTGGCGCTGGCGGGCTTCCGCTTCCTGCGCGCGGCACTGCCGCTCGGCGCGCTGGCCGAGACGGCCCGGGTGGACTGGACCCTCTTCGGGGCGGCGATCGCGATCGCGCTGGTCGCGGCGACCGTGGTGGCGCTGGTGCCGGGAATCTCGGTGGCGCGCAGCGATCTACAAAAGCGGCTGACGCGCACCAGGACCGGCGGGATCGCGGGACGAGGGGGCCGGCTGGAAAGCGCGCTGGTGGTGGCGCAGGTGGCGCTGGTGCTGCTCATGGCTGCGGGAGCGGGGCTGCTGATCCGCAGCGTGGGGAACCTGCGCGCCATCGACACCGGGCTCGAGACGCAGGGCGTGGCAGTGGTCGACGTCACCATGCCGGTCACGACGGAGATGGCGAGGCGCCCGCAGCTCCTGCGCGAGCTGGTCGGAGCCGTGGAGGCGCTGCCCGGCGTCCAGTCCGCTGCGGCCGCGCAAACGCTTCCGCTGCGGGGAGGCGGCAACAACTGGGGCATCGGTATCCAGGGCCGGCCGGATCTCGAGCAGGGCGTCACCACCTTCGTTCGCCTGGTGACGCCGGATTACTTCCAGACGATGGGGATTCGCGTGCGGAGCGGACGCGGTCTGCTCGAGAGCGACGGGCTGGCCACTGACGAGGGTGTGGTCGTGATCAACCAGGCGCTGGCCGAGAGATTCTTCCCGGGAACGGACCCGATCGGGCAGCGGATCGGCACCATACCGAACCGCTGGGATCGCGTCGTCGGGGTCGTCGATAATGTGGCCGAGGGGGGGCTCACCGACGCTGCCGAGCCCGCTCGCTATCTGCTCTTCCAGGGAGTGGGGCTCATCCTGCCGGGGCAGACGATCGTGATCCGGACGCAGAGCGGCCGCGACCCGGCGACCGTGCTGGACGCGGCCCGGCGGGCGCTCCAGGCGACGGCGCCAGGGGTGGCGGTGCGGGAGCTTACCACCATGGAGAACGTCCTCAACCGCGCGATCGGCCCGGCGCGGCAGGTGATGTCGCTGCTCACGCTGCTCAGCACGCTTGCACTGGTGCTGGGTGTGATCGGCGTCTACGGGGTGGTCTCGCACTTCGTCACGCGCCGCAAGCGGGATTGGGGGATCCGCATCGCGCTGGGGATGCGCCCGCCGCGGGTCGTCCGGAAGATCGTCGGGCAGGGAGGCGCGCTGGTGGGAGCGGGGATCGTGCTGGGCCTGGTCGGCTTCCTCGCCCTCGCCCGCCTGCTCGCCAGCCTCCTCTACGGCGTCGGGACCGCGGACCCGCTCGCATTGGGCGGCGCGACGGTGATCCTCCTCGCGGCAGGTCTGCTCGCGGCCTATTTTCCCGCGCGGCGGGCCAGCCGGATCGATCCGGCGCTGGTGCTGCGCGAAGAGTGAGCTGCGACCGGCCGCCCGCGCGCGCGGGCGGCCCTCACCCGAACGAGCGAAGACGTGAGCGTTGACGCGCCGCTGGGGACCTTCGAGGAGCAGGTGATGCTCGCAGTACTTCGTACGCGCGAGGAGGCGTACGGCATGGCGGTGCGCCGGGAGATCGAGCGGATCACCGGCCGCGATCTCGCCATCGGCGCGGTGTATGCCACTCTGGACCGGCTCGAGGCCAAGGGTCTGGTGGACTCGAGCCGCGGCCACGGGGAAGGGTCGCGGCGCGTCTTCACGGTGACCGCTCGGGGGGCGGGTGCACTCGCCGAGTCCCGCGCCATGCGGGAGCGGCTCTGGCAGGGGGTGGAGCTGGGGCGGCTGCTCTCCGAGGGAGCCGGATAGCAGCTCGTCTGCCAGGGCTTCCCCTGCTGCGGTAGCGGGGGCGCTGCTCAGGGCGCCCGGCCTTCGGAACCACCGTCCCTCCCCACCGCCGATTCGTCCCACCGGCAGGCACTCCCATCCCCGATCGCTCGCCAATCGGGAGCGTCCTCCTCATCTTCGGGCGGTTGCATCGGGCAACATGAAGCCTGCCCTTTCGCCATCCGTGAAACCAGCAGACGAACAGCCCCGTAGTGGAAGCGTCGGCCGCGGATCGCCCGCTCGGCGCCGCTGCGGCGGGCCCTCCGACCATCGGGTTCCGGCTCCAGAAACCTCTCACCTGAGCTCCTGACATGAAGCGCATCCTCATCGCCCTCCTCGGTCTCTCGCTGGCCACGGCCGGTGGTCCCGCCCAGGCGCAGACTCCCACTCCCGGGCGCGCGCCCACCCGGCCGCAGATTCCCGCCGCAGGGCCCGGAGAAGTCCGTGGCACCGTCGTCAACGCGGAGAACAACGCTCCCCTCTCCGCGGCCTCGGTTGCGGTCTGGAGCAAGGCGGATTCGTCGCTGGTCACCGGCGCGGTCACCCGTAATGACGGATCCTTCCGGATCGAGGGTCTCCGGCCGGGCAGCTACTACGTGCGGGTGAGTTTCCTCGGGTACACCCCCCAGACGGCGGAGGAGATCACCATCACCCCGGCCGCGCCCCGCGCGAACCTCGGGAGCATCCGCCTGAAGCAGGATGCCATCGCGCTGGAGGGCGTCCAGGTCGATGTCGAGCGCTCCGCCGTCGCCATGGCGCCGGACCGCAACGTCTACCGCGCCAGGGAGATCGCACCCGCAGGTGGGAATGCGAGCGACGTTCTCCAGGCCGTTCCAGCCGTGCACGTGGACGCGGATGGAAAGGTAAGCCTGCGCGGCAACGAGAACGTGGTCGTACAGATCAACGGTCGCCCCGCTCCGCTCCGCGGCGCGCAGCTCGCAGGCTACCTGCAGCAGCTCCCCGCGAACATGCTCGAGCGCGTGGAGGTGATCCCCAACCCCTCCGCGAAGTACGACCCGGACGGCATGGCCGGCATCATCAACATCGTCATGAAGCAGGACGTCGATCTCGGCATGAGCGGCGGCTTCACGCTGGCGGCGGCCACGGCGGACCGCTACAACGGCTCGGGGAATCTGGGCTATCAGCGGGGTCCGCTCACCGTCTCCACCAGCTACGGCTACAACTGGGACGAGCGGCAGGTCACCGGGATCAACGACCGCACGCGGCTGGGCGCGCTCCGCACGCCGCTCTCCTACACGGAGCAGTCCATCCTCGGCGACATGGAGAACGGCGGCCACAACTTCAACAACAGCATCGAGTACCGGCTGACCAAGCGGGACCTTCTCTCGAGCGCGCTGACGCTGAACCGCCGCACCTCGAGCGACATCTCGCTGACGGCGTTCCGCGAGCTGACCGGCGAGCGGCTGCTGACGGACCGCTACGATCGTTCGCGCAACACGGGCAGTGAGAGCTGGATGCTGGATCACACGCTCGGCTTCAAGCGGACCTTCGAGCCGCAGAAGCACGAGCTCTCGACCGAGCTGCGCTTCAACCGCACGGAGGACGAGGACCGCACGAACATCTGGCGGCAGCCGCTCGGCGAGAACGGCCAGAGCGCGGGCACACCGCTCGAGGGGGAGATCAACGCGACGGACGCGCTCAGCTACCAGCTGACCGCGCAGGGCGACTACACCCGCACGCTGGCGCCCCGCACCAAGCTGGAGACGGGCTACAAGGGGAACGCACGCTGGCTGGACCGCGACTTCAGCGTGCTCAAGGACGCACTCGGCAACGGCCAGTGGGAGCGCAGCGGCCTGAGCAACGACTTCGACTTCAACGAGCAGGTGCACGCCGCCTACGGCGTGCTGAGCCAGGGCGCCGGCAAGTTCGAGCTACAGGGTGGCCTGCGGGCGGAGTACGCCAGCCGCGACTTCTCCCTTACCGGCGCCGAGAGCTTCCCGTTCGACTACACCAGCCTCTTCCCAAGCGCGGTCGTCGCGTACAAACCCAACGAGGGGAGCCAGGTACGGGCGAGCTACTCGCGCCGCATCCGTCGGCCGGGAACCCAGGAGCTGAACCCGTTCCCCGTCTTCTTCGACGTACAGACGGTGTTCCTCGGCAACCCGAGCCTCAACCCGGAGTACACGGACGCCTACGAGCTGAGCTTCCAGAAGAACGGCAAGCTGGGCTCAGTGCAGGTATCGCCCTTCTATCGGCACACCACCGACATCATCCGCTTCGTCATCGACACGGACGATGTGGTGGACGGCCGCGACGTGACCTCGGTCAGCTTCAAGAACCTGGCGACCGGCAACTCGTGGGGCACGGACGTGAACGGCTCGCTGCGCTACGGCCCCTTCAGCGGCTTTACCGGCTTCAACGTCTTCAAGATGGTGACCGAGGGGGGCAGCGCCACGTCGGCGGTCTCGACGGACGCGGTGACCTGGATGGGCCGCGTCAACGGCACCTTCAACTTCAGCCCGAAGACGAGCCTGCAGGCGATGTACTTCTACCGTGCGCCGATGGCGATCGAGGGGGGCCGCTTCTCGAGCTTTTCGATGACCAACCTCTCGCTGCGGCAGAAGCTCAACGACAAGGCGACCGTGACCCTGCGGGTGGCGGACCCCTTCAACACCATGAAGTTCCGCGTCGACGCGGGCGACGACAACATCAAGCAGATCACCGAGCGCAGCTTCGACAGCCGCGCCGTGCACCTGACCTTCCAGTACAACTTCGGCCAGGCGCCGCGCATGAGGCAGCGGCGTCCCGAGCCGCAACAGGAGGCGCAGCCGGGCTTCCCGCAGTAGACAGCTCGCTGGACGTGAAAAGGGCACCCTCCGCGGAGGGTGCCCTTTTTCATTGCGCGCTGGGAGAGAACCTCGCTTCCGGCATCCCTGCAAGGCAAGGGACTTCCGCCTGCACTGCGACTGCCACTATCCCGCCTCGACCTCCGCAGAGCATCCCGCCATTCGCACCCAGCCGAGCAGCGGGTGGTGATCCGACCCGTACCGGTCGTCGAGGCGGTGGTAGCGAGCCGTCCAGCACTCCGGCAGGCGGAAGAAGAGGTAGTCGAGGCGGCGTCCCGTTGTGGCATGCGTACGCTTGCGCTCGCCCGGCGGGGAGTCGGGGAAGTGCTGCCGCAGGTGGGATAGCGACGATTCGCGCGGACTCCAGGTGTTGAAGTCGCCGCCGAGCACGGTGGCCGTGCTGTCCTGCCCCAGCGCATCCACCAGGGCGCGCGTCTGGCGCAGCCGCCCGCCTCCCGCCGTGGAGAGCAGCCCGCGGCGCGACCAGACGTCCAGATGCGCGCTCGAGAGGCGCAGCCGCCAGGGCACTCCTGCCGTCGTCCTCCCCTCTACCACAGCCGCGGCCGCGACCCGCCGCCGCGATTCGAAGGGCAGTTCGAGCGCCGCGAAATCGGAGAGCGGCAGCGTGGAGAGGAGAGCGTTTCCCCAATCCTCCTTGAGCCGGCCATTTCGCATCGAGGGGACGTAGTAGAGCGCCAGCCCGAGATCCCGGGCTATCCGGTCGATGTAGAATCGCTCGCGCGACCCCGGCTGCTCATGGAACGCGCGCCCGGCTCCCGCACCCTCGGGAAGCATCTCCGGCACCGGCTGACCGGCGCGCGGCGCCTCCTGCAGCCGGAGGAAGAAGTGGCGCACCGGCTTGCCGTCCGTCAGCCGCCCCTCGCGCAGATCCTCGACCAGCCGCTCCAGCTCGCCGCCTCCGACATGGGTGTTCCAGCTAACGACCACGACGGAGTCGATCCCCTCCTCACCATCGGCGTGCTCCATGGCCGGCTCCGCGTGAACGACTGCCCCACCGACGGCCGCGCACCAGCGGCCCAGCGTGGGAGCGGTCGCCGGATCACGCCACCAGAGGATCTCCTCCTTCGGCGGATCGCCCTGCGCCGAGGCCACCGTATGGCAGGAGGTTGCCGGCAGGAGGCTGCGCATCCGGTCAGCGTATCCCTCGGTCGCGCGCGCCTGCGCATGACTTGCGACGGGAGTGGCCATCAGCACGGCCAGGAGAAGCAGAAGGAGCATCGAAGCACGGAAACAAATGCGAGGGGCCGGGCGGGCAGGATGCCGCGCGCGGCTCCCGGAAAGCTAACTGCCGCAGGCGCTTGAAGGAAGCGCCTCGTTCGCGCCGGTTGACAGCTCCGGCGGCCCGTGGTACGTTCCGCACCCGCTCCGGGTTCAGCGCCTCATCTCCCACGCTCCAGGTTCATGGTCACCATCGCCGACATTCGTGCCCGCGAAATCCTCGACTCCCGCGGCAACCCCACGGTCGAGGCGGACGTCATCCTCTCGAACGGAATCATCGGCCGCGCCGCCGTCCCGAGCGGCGCCTCGACCGGTGAGCACGAGGCCGTCGAGCTGCGCGACGGCGAGGAGAATCGCTATCTCGGCAAGGGGGTGCGGCGCGCGGTGAAGAACATCCAGGAGGAGATCGCGCCCGCGCTGCGCGGCGGCGATCCCTACGACCAGGTACTCCTGGATCGCGGGATGATCGAGCTGGACGGCACGCCCAACAAGGGCCGGCTGGGTGCGAACGCGATCCTGGCAGTCTCGATGGCGAACGCCCGCGCCGCGGCGCTCGAATCCGGCCTCCCCCTCTTCCGCTACCTGGGCGGCCCGCTCGCCAACATCCTCCCCGTCCCTATGCTGAACATCCTGAACGGCGGCGCCCACGCGGCGAACAACGTCGACTTCCAGGAGTTCATGGTGATGCCGGTGGGCGCGGAGAGCTTCTCGGAGGGGCTGCGGATGGGTGTCGAGATCTTCCACTCGCTGAAGAAGGTGCTCTCGCAGCAGAAGAAGAGCACCTCGGTGGGGGATGAGGGTGGCTTTGCGCCCGATCTGGCCACCAATGAGGATGCGCTGGGAGTGATCCTCACCGCCATCGAGCGCGCGGGCTACACGCCCGGGGACGAGATCGTGCTGGCGCTCGACGTCGCCGCCTCCGAGATGTACCGCGATGGCGGCTACGTCTTCCACAAATCCTCGGGCGACCGGCTGAGCGCGGGCGAGATGGTCGAGTTCTACACGGACTGGGCCGCACGCTATCCGATTCGCTCGCTGGAGGACGCGCTGGACGAGAACGACTGGGAGGGGTGGAAGCAGCTCACGGACGCCATCGGTGACCGGGTCCAGCTCGTCGGCGACGACCTCTTCGTCACCAACACCGAGCGGCTCGGGCAGGGGATCGAGCGGGGCATCGCCAACGCGATCCTGATCAAGGTCAACCAGATCGGCACCCTCACCGAAACGCTCGAAGCCATCGAGATGGCGCGGCGTGCCGGCTACAACGCCGTGATGTCGCACCGCTCCGGAGAGACCGAGGACACCTTCATCGCCGATCTTGCCGTGGCGACTGGGGTGGGGCAGATCAAGACCGGGAGCGCCAGCCGCACCGACCGCGTGGCCAAGTACAACCAGCTCCTGCGTATCGAGGAGAACCTCGGCAGCGCGGCGCGCTATCCGGGCCGCAGCCTGTGGCGCTGAGCCGCCGGCTGGTGCGGGCGCTGCTGCGGCTGCTGCTGCTCGGGATCGCCGGGTACTACGCGCTGTGGGGCGGCGAGTACTCCGCCTTCGACCTGCTGCGCATCGAAGAGGAGCGGCAGAGCGAGGAGTCGCGTCTGGCGCGCGTGCGCACGGAGGTCGACTCGCTGCGGGTGCTCGCTGGCCGCCTCGAGAGCGACCTTCCCACGCTCGAGCGGGTGGCCCGCGAGCGCTTCGGCATGATCCGTCCCGGCGAAACGCTGTACCGCTTCGTCGCGGTGGATTCGGCTGCTACGTCAGCAGCGAAATCACCCGAAACCCCTTGACACTGCTCTCTGGTGGGGTTAATTTTGATGCTCAATCGCGGGGTGGAGCAGCCTGGTAGCTCGTCGGGCTCATAACCCGAAGGTCGGGGGTTCGAATCCCCCCCCCGCTACTCCCGAAAGGGTCGGTTCCTGCGGACCGACCCTTTCGCTTCGGCAGGGTAGCTCAGGTGGTCAGAGCACGGCACTCATAATGCCGGGGTCGCGGGTTCGAGTCCCGCCCCTGCTACTGCAAGCGAGACAAGCACTGGCGCGAAAAGGGCCGCTCTCCCGGGTGGCCCTTTTTCCGTGCCCTGGCTGTCAGTCGTACGCCGGCCGTTGCGCCGGGATCTCACAACGCTACGGAGAGGAAACGGGATGGACGCGCCCGCGGCCGTACCGACCAGGGAGAACGATCTGCGGAGCCTGCATGCCCGCTTCGAGGCGCTGCAGCACAAGCTCGTCCCGCTCTGGGAGTCCATCGGCCGGCACTTCCCGGGCGGCTCTCTCGAGGAGGCGAACACCGTCGTCGTCATCCCCTCCCTCACCGTGGATCTCCCGCTGAGCAGCGCGGCGCGCCAGGCGTACGAGGAGCGCTTCCTCTTCATGCTGCTCCTGCTGCGCCAGCCGCACATCCGGCTCATCTACGTGACCGGATTGACGATCCACCCGAACATCATCGAGTACTACCTCGACCTGCTCCAGGGCGTGGTGGCGACCAGCGCACGGCAGCGTCTCTTCCTGGTCTCCCCGGAGGACGCCTCCGACCGGCCGCTGATCCCGAAGCTGCTCGACCGGCCGCACCTCATCCGGCAGATCCGCTCGCTGATCCCGGACCGCAAGCGCGCGCACATCGTCCCGTTCACCACGACTGACCTCGAGCGCGAGCTTGCCCTCCGTATCGGTGTCCCGATGTACGCGGCCGACCCCCGCTTCTACGCCTTCGGCACCAAGAGCGGCTGCCGCCGGATCTTCGCGGAGGAGGGGGTGCCGCACCCGCTGGGCGTCGAGGAGATCTTAACGGCGGACGCGCTGGTGGATGCCATCGCGATCATGCGTGCGCGGCGCCCGTCCATGGCTGGCGTGATCACCAAGCTGAACGAGGGCGTCTCCGGGCTCGGCAACGCGATCATCGACTTGAGCGGTCTGCCCCTTCCCGGCGACCCGGCCGAGCTCGATGCCCTCGCGCAGCGGGTGCGTGAGATGCGCCTCGAGCTCGACTCGCTGCGGTACGAGGAGTATGTCGCGAAGCTGGAGGAGGGAGGGGCCATCGTCGAGGAGCTGATCACGGGCGAGGAGATGGTAAGCCCGAGCGCCCAGCTCCGCGTCACGCCGCTCGGCGAGGTCGAGCTGCTCTCCACGCACGACCAGCTGCTCGGCGGGCCCACCGGCCAGACCTATTTCGGCTGCCGCTTCCCCGCCGATCCCGGCTACGGCCCGGCCATCATGAGCGAAGCCGCCAAGGTCGGCCGCCGTCTGGCCCGCGAGGGCGTCGTCGGCCGCTTCGCGCTGGATTTCGTGGTCACCCGCGCGCAAGAGGGCGAGTGGCAGCCGTACGCGATCGAGATCAACCTGAGGAAGGGCGGTACCACCCATCCCTTCCTCACGCTGGCCTACCTCACCGATGGCCGCTACGATGCGGAGAGCGCGACCTTCCTCACCAGGCGCGGCGCGCCGAAGTACTACGTCGCCGCCGACCACCTCGAGTCTTCGCTCTACCGCGCCTTCACCACCGACCAGCTCTTCGAGATCGTGAGCCGCCGCCGGCTGCATTTCGACCATACCTGCCAGGCCGGCGTGGTCCTGCACATGATGAGCGCCGTAGGCACCACCGGCCGGATCGGCTTCACCGCCATCGCCGACTCGCCCGAGGAGGCCGACGCGCTCTACCGCCGCACGATCGAGGTCCACGACGAGGAGGCAAGGGTGCTGCTGGAAGAGCAGGGCGAGGACGAGGCTGGATACGAGACCACCCGGTGAGCTTCGATCCTCCCGATCCCGACTTCGCCGAGCGGGTGCGCGAGAGCTTCGCGCGGCAGCGAGCGATGGAGACGCTGGGCGCAAGTCTGCTGCGCGTCGCGCCGGGCGAAGTTGACGTCGAGATGCCTTATCGCGTGGATTTCACTCAGCAGCACGGCTTCCTGCACGCGGGCATCGTCACCACGGTGCTGGACAGCGCCTGTGGCTACGCGGCCTTCAGCTTGATGCCGGCGGACGCCGCGGTGCTCAGCATCGAGTTCAAGGTCAACCTGCTGGCGCCGGCGCGGGGCGAGCGTCTCATCGCGCGGGGGCGCGTCACCCGAGCAGGACGCACCGTCACCGTCTGCACCGGCGACGCCTTCATGGTCGAGGAGGGGCGGGAGCGCCACGTCGCTACCATGCTGGCGACAATGATGACGTTGCGCGATCGCCCCGGCGTCGTCGGGTAGCGAAGCCGCTGCCGAGGCTCGGGAGAGGACACGATCATGGCTGGACGCCTTTCCGAGGTGGTGTTCGGGCTCCTGCGGCGTCTGCGGGTGGTCGAGCTGGTGCGGCATCACAATCCCCGGTATGTGCTGGCGCTCTTCAGCCTGATCAACGGCAGCCTCAGCATTGGCCTGCTGGCGGTGCTGGCCCACGAGACCCGCTCCCCCTTCCTCTTCCCCTCGCTCGGTCCCACGGCGTTTCTCCTCTACTACCAACCGACGGCAGCGGCATCCTCACCGCGCAACACCGTGATCGGCCACTTCATCGGCGCGGCGATGGGATGGGTGAGCCTGGCACTCTTCGGTCTGCTGACCGAGCCGCCGGCGCTCACCGAAGGCGTAAGCTGGGCGCGTGCGGGTGCCGCGGCACTCTCGCTGGGCGGAACGAGCGGGTTGATGGTGCTGCTGCGCGCCGCGCATCCGCCGGCGGGTGCGACCACGCTCATCGTCTCACTGGGGTTGATGCCGCATCTCTGGCAGATCCCCGTGCTGATGGCGGCGGTGTTGCTGCTGATCGGGCAGGCATTCCTCATCAATCGCCTGGCGGGGATTCCCTATCCGCTCTGGACTCTCCCTCCGCGCTCCGACGTCTCTCTGCCGGAGGAGTAATACCGGATCCGGGAAACCCGTGCCCGTGCCGGCTGCGGCAGGCCCTCACCCCCTAGCCCCCTCTCCCAATTCTGGGAGAGGGGGAACTGTATCCTGCCGGACCTCGGCTCCTCTCGGACGGCAGGATCTGCAGTGCCCCCCTCCCCCCTGGCGCTGCTTCGCACCGGACTACTGCGGGGGAGGGGGGTGCTTGACCCGCACGCTACGTGAGGCTGTACACTTCTCCCGTGGCCACAACCCGCGGGTCGATAGGAGAGCACGTGATGCGGTTCTGGAAGGTCGGCGAGCTGGCCCGGCAGACGGGGCTGACAGTTCGTACGCTGCACCACTACGAGGAGATCGGGCTGCTGGCGCCCGCGCGGCGTAGCGAATCCGGCTATCGCCTCTACTCCGAGGAGGACGTGGTGCGGCTGCAGCAGATCGTCTCGCTGCGGCAGCTCGGCCTCTCGCTGGAGGAGGTCGGGCGGTATCTGGCGCGTCCCGGCAGCTCGCCGCTGGAGGTGCTCGAGCTGCACCTCTCCCGCCTCCGGAAGCAGATCGAGCTGCAGCAGCGGCTCTGTGCACGACTCGAGGCGCTCGCAGCTCATGTCCGGTCGGCGGAGACGCTCTCCGCCGAGGAGTTCACCCGAACGATCGAGATGATGACCATGTTCGAAAAATACTACACCCCCGAGCAGCTCCAGGAGCTGGAGGAGCGCCGCCGCGTGATCGGTGACGAGCGGATCCGCGAGGTCGAGGCTGAGTGGCCGGTGCTGATCGCCGAGATGCGCGCGGAGATGGAGAAGGGCACCGACCCCGCGAGCGAGCGGGTGCAGGAACTCGCCCGCCGCTGGATGGGTCTCGTCCAGGAGTTCACCGGCGGCAATCCACAGATCGAGCAGTCGGTGAGCCGCCTCTACCAGCAGGAGCCGGCGGCACGTGAGCGGATGGGTCTCGACCCGGAGATCTTCGGCTACATCAACCGTGCAATGCAAATCAGCCGGGAGTGATCCGATCCGGAGCCATGGAGCGGAACCGCCGCATCAAAGCCCAGCTCCCGTGCGGTGGTTTCGCCTTCGAGCGGAGGTGGCTCGCCCAGAAGGGCCGGTGGCCGGTAGCGTGAGCGCCGCCGCTGCGCCAGATTGTCGCCCCGTGCGCAGTCTCCCACAGCGGGGGCTACTACCTTTCGGCATCTGGCGATCCGGAATGGAACACATTCATCGATTCGGCGTCTTGCTGCGGACTGGCATTCCTCGTCTGGTCCTGGCGCTGGTGCTTGCCGTCTCCGGATGCAGCCGCCCGTCGCAGAGCA
>JBPCIT010000226.1:0-6934 GCA_051006015.1 Longimicrobiaceae bacterium | reverse complement strand
GGGCTAGGGGGTGAGGGCCTGCCGGCAGGCGAGAAATGTTCGACGCGCGATCGGAGGACATCATGAAGCGAAGGGAATTTCTCCAGACCGGGCTCGCCGCCGGGGCAGCACTGGCGGCCGGCGCCTGTGCCCGTCCGCAGGCATCGAACGCCGCGCAGGCGGCGGCGGGAAGTGCGGCGGAGGGTGCCCTCAAGCAGTCCGTGACCCGGTGGCCCTTTGGCGGGATGAGCGTCGATGAGCTGGCACGGGGGGCGAAAGAGATCGGGTTGCTTTCGGTCGAGCTGCTGGAGCCTGAGGAGTGGCCGGTGGTGCAGCGGCACGGGCTCACCTGCGCGATGGGCTACGCCCCCGTGCCGGATCCGAGCACGCGGCTCACGCAAGGGTGGAATCGAACGGAGAATCACAGCTGGCTGATACCGGCCTTCCAGCGGGCGATCCCGATGGCCGGACAGGCGGGCATCCCCAGCCTTATCTGCTTCTCGGGCAACCGCGCCGGCCTCGGCGACGAGCAGGGGCTGGAGAACTGCGCCGCCGGGCTGCGGCAGATCATGCCCGACGCCGAGCGGCAGGGCGTCACCATCTGCATGGAGCTGCTCAACTCCAAGGTGGACCATCCAGACTACCAGTGCGACCGTACCCCCTGGGGAGTCGCGCTGGCGCAGCGGGTCGGCTCGGAGCGCTTCAAGCTGCTCTACGACATCTACCACATGCAGATCATGGAGGGGGACGTGATCCGCACCATCCGCGACAACCACCGCTACATCGCTCACTACCACACCGCGGGAGTCCCCGGCCGCCACGAGCTCGACGAGTCGCAGGAGCTCTTCTACCCGGCCATCATGCGGGCGATCAAGGAGACGGGATTCCAGGGCTACATCGGGCAGGAGTTCATCCCCACGCGCGATCCGCTCACCTCCCTCGCCGAGGCGGTGCGGATCTGCAACGTGTGAGCGCGGGTGGAAGCACACGACAACCACAACAGGAGAGAGGCATCCGTGAAGCCCAACCCCGTCCACCGGCGTGATTTCCTCAAGCACTCCGCCGCCCTGGCAACCGGCGCGGGACTCCTCGGCGCGGTCGGGTGTGCGACGGCGCCGGCGCGTGCCACCGCGGGCTCCCCGGCCCGGGTTGCCGGATCGCATCCGCTCTTCGACATCTCTCTCGCCCAGTGGTCGCTGCACCGCACGCTCCAGGGTGGGCGGTTGGACCACCTCGACTTCGCGTCCACCGCGCGGCAGCAGTTCGGGGTGGATGCGGTCGAGTACGTCAACGTTTTCTTCATGGAAAGGGCTCGCGACCGCGACTACCTGAACCAGATGCGGTCGCGCGCCGAGGATGCCGGCGTGCGCAGCCTGCTGATCATGTGCGATCGTGAGGGGAACCTGGGCGATCCCGATCCTGCCCGGCGCACGCAGGCGGTGGAGAACCACTACAAGTGGGTGGAGGCGGCGCAGTTCCTCGGCTGCCATTCCATCCGCGTCAACGCCGGCAGCGCGGGCAGCTACGAGGAGCAGATCCGCCTGGCGGCCGACGGCCTGCGCCGCCTCAGCGAGTTTGGCGAGACGCACGACATCAACGTGATCGTCGAGAACCACGGCGGGCTCTCCAGCAACGGCGCCTGGCTAGCCGCGGTGATGCGGCAGGTGGACCACCCGCGCGCCGGCACGCTCCCCGACTTCGGCAACTTCTGCATCCGACGAGAGGAGGGCCGCTGCCTGGAGGAGTACGACCGCTACCAGGGGGTCGCCGAATTGATGCCCTACGCCAAAGGAGTCAGCGCCAAGAGCCACGACTTCAACGAGCAGGGCGAGGAGGTCCACACCGACTACCGCCGCATGATGAGCATCGTGCTGGATGCCGGCTACCGAGGCTACGTGGGCATCGAGTACGAGGGCGAACAGTTGGGCGAGGAGGAGGGCATCCTCGCCACCAGGCGGCTGCTCGAGCGGGTGCGCGAGGAGCTCGCCCCAGGCTATCGCTGAACCGCACAACCATGCAGGGACGGGAATCGTGACGGTACGCATGACGAAGCTCCGCGCCACTCTCGCCGTCACGCTGCTGCTGGCGTCAGCCTGCGCGGGCAGCTCCAGCGGCGGCGCGGCGGAGGCTCGGGGGGAGTCGCTCGCGGTCGAGGAAGAGCGCGCTCCCATCCGCGTGCTGGTGATCACCGCCACCAGCCGCTGGCGCCACGGGGATGCCATCGAAGCTGCCAGGGAGGTGCTGCAGGAGGCCGGGAGGACCACCGAGTTCGAGTTCGACCTCACGGAGGATTTGGGCGCGCTGATGTCCGCGAACCTTGCCCAGTACGACGTGCTCTTCTTCGCCAACTCCACCCTGCATGTGGCTGAGCCGGACAACCCGCGGGATGAAGGACCCGTCTATCCGCTCAACCACGAGAATCCCGCACCGCCGCTGACTCCGGCGCAGCAGCAGGCAATCCTGGATTTCGTGCGCTCCGGCAAGGGGGTCGCGGTGGCGCACGCCGGGCTCGATGCCCTCTTCGGCTGGAGCGAGTACCGGGAGATGGTCGGAGGAGGCCTCTACCGGGCGCACCCCTGGGTGCAGACGGTGCGAATCACCGTCGAGGAGCCGAACAACCCGGCGGCCCAGCACTTCGGGGAGAGCTTCGAGCTGCGCGACGAGATCTACCTGCTCGACCGGAACCCGCGGGAGACCAGCCGGGTGCTGCTCTCGCTGGACGTGGACAGCGTGGATCTGGAGGAGGCCCCGGCGGGCACGACCGCCCACGACTATCCGCTCTCCTGGATCCGCAGCCACGAGGGAGGACGTGTCTTCGTCACCGTGCTCGGGCACTTCCCCGAGGTGTGGCACACTCCCGCCTACGTGGAGCACCTGCTGCAGGGATTGCGCATCGCGGCCGGCCGGGTGGAGGCCGACCTCTCGCGGCAGCCGGCGCGCACGGCACCCGCTCCTTGAGCTTCATCCTGGAATCGTATGCAAATGTCGACCGATGTGATCAGCCGGCGTGAGGCGCTGCGGCGCACCGCCTGGCTGCTGGGAGGGGCGATCTCCGCGCCGACGCTGGTGGGGGTGCTGGCCGGCTGCGGACGCGACCGCGCGCCGGACGCGGCCTGGACCCCACGGGCGTTCACCCCGGAGCAGAACGAGATGGTGGTGGTGATCTCCGATCACATCATCCCGGAGACGGACACGCCGGGGGCGCGGGCCGTCCGGGTCAACGAGTTCATCGACGAGATGCTGGCCGCGTACTACCCGGAGGAGGAGCGCAACCTCTTCCTCGCCGGCCTGAACGGGGTGGATGATCGGGCGCGGCAAGCTCATGGCCAGCGCTTCGTGGAGTGCGCGCCGGAGCAGCAGCTCGCAATCCTGACGCAGCTCGATCAGGAGGCGTTCGCCCCGCGATCCGCGCCGACGCCGACTCCGGCCGAGCCCCCCCAGGTAGACCCCCGCCTGCGGCTCGATGAGGGCGGATCTCCGCTCCCGCCGGGCGCCGATCGGGACTCGATCCGCTGGATTCACGGAGACGTAAGACGGCAGAGACGCGCGGAGCTCCCCTTCTTCCGCACCATGAAGGAGCTGACGATCGTCGGCTACTACACCTCCGAGGTGGGCGCCACGCAGGAGTTGCGGCACGAGCCCACGCCCGGCCGCTACGAGGGGTGTGTCCCCTTCAACGAGATCGGCCGGGCGGGGGCAGTCTAGAGGTTGTAGCGCCCGCCTTCTGGGCCCCCACCCCGGCGCTACGCGCCACCCCCCCCCCGAGTTCGGGGGAGGGGACGGGGGAGGGGGCCTGCAGTGCCGGCAACTAGTTCGTAGCACCCTCTCCTCTGAATGAAATGATCCAGAACAATGTGAATGTGGCGACGCCGCGCCGCGACGAGTACGACGCCATCGTGGTCGGCTCCGGCATGAGCGGCGGCTGGGCGGCCAAGGAGCTGTGCGAGAAGGGGCTCAAGGTGCTGGTGCTGGAGCGCGGCTACGCCATCGAGCATGGCAAGTACCCTACCGAGTTCAAGCAGCCCTGGGAGTTCGAGCACCGCGGGCGTGGGGACCGGCCGCTGTACGAGTCCGAGTACCCGATCCAGAGCCAGTGCTATGCCTTCGGGGAGGCCACCCAGCACCTCTTCGTCAACGACGCGCAGCACCCGTACCTCAACCCGGAAGACCAGCCGTTCCGCTGGATTCGCGGCTACCATCTGGGCGGCCGCTCGCTGATGTGGGCACGCCAGTGCTACCGCTGGAGCGATCTCGACTTCGAGGCGAACGCGAAGGATGGGCACGGCGTCGATTGGCCGATCCGCTACCGTGACATCGCTCCATGGTACTCCTATGTCGAGCGCTTCGTCGGCATCAGCGGCAGCCAGGAGAATCTGCCGCAGCTCCCGGACGGGGAGTTCCTGCCGCCGATGGAGATGAACTGCGCGGAGCAGTTCCTCAGGGAGGGGATCGAGCGTGCCTTTCCCGGCCGCAGGATGATCATCGGGCGGGTGGCGAACCTGAGCCGGGCCCACGAGGGGCGGGGCCCCTGCCAGTACCGCAACCAGTGCCAGCGGGGCTGCTCCTTCGGCGGCTACTTCAGCTCCCTGAGCGCGACCCTCCCCGCGGCGCAGCGGACCGGCAACCTCACCGTAGTCACCGACGCCATCGTGCACTCCGTCATCTACGACGAGCAGCGGGACCGGGCCAGCGGGGTACGGGTGATCGACCGCAACACCCGGGAGGACCGCGAGTACTTCGGACGGCTGGTCTTCCTCTGCGCCTCCACGCTGGGGAGCACGCAGATCATGCTGAACTCGAAGAGCCAGCGCTTCCCCAACGGAATCGCCAACAGCAGCGGCGTGCTCGGGCACTACCTGATGGACCACCCCTTCAGCGCCGGCGCCAACGCCGAGATCCCCGGCTTCGGGGACCGCTACGAGTACGGTCGGCGCCCCAACGGCGTCTACATCCCGCGCTTCCGCAACCTGCGGGGACCTGACTCGGACCGCCTCGGCTTTCTGCGCGGCTACGCTTACCAGGGCGGGGCGAGCCGCAACGGCTGGGGACGCGGCGCGTGGTCCCCCGGCCTCGGCGCCGAGCTCAAGCAGGCGATGCGTGAGCCCGGATCGTGGAACATGTGGATGGGAGGCTACGGCGAGCAGCTTCCCCGCTACGAGAACTACGTGGCTCTCGATTCCTCGCAGACGGACGCGTGGGGCATTCCGCTGCTCCGGATCCACTGCTCCTGGACCGACAACGAGCGGAAGATGCTCGATGACGCGGCGAACCAGGCCGCCGAGATGCTCGAGGCCGCGGGCGCCCGGAACATCCGGCCCTACAACGACATCGCTCCGCCCGGCTTCTGCATCCACGAGATGGGCACCGCGCGCATGGGACGCGATCCGAAGAGCTCGGTACTGAACGCCTACAATCAGGCGCACGACGTGCCCAACCTGTTTGTCACCGACGGCGCCTGCATGGCCAGCACTGCGTGCCAGAACCCCTCCATCACCTACATGGCGCTGACCGCGCGGGCGGCCGACTACGCCGTCCAGGAGCTGAACCGCCGGAACCTGTAGCCTGGTCGATGCTGCTGGGAAGTGGTGAGGCGCGCCTTGTACGCCCCCTCTCCGGCTCGCTTAGGCTCGCCCCCTCTCCCCCAATTCTGGGGGAGAGGTTGAATAGCTCTTGTGATTCTCCCGCAGATCCGTGTAGTGCTCCCCTCTCCCAGCATTGGGGGAGGGGCCGGGGAAGGGGGCGCTCGGCCGGATGCACCGAATCCACAGCGGTCCCCCAGCTGACTTCGCAACATCAAGGTCAAGGTGAAACGCCGTATGCGTGACCTCTGCGTGGCAACCGTCCAGTTCCAGCATGCTCCCGGCGACAAGGCCTACAACCTGGGACGCATCCGCCACTTCGTGGTCGAGGCCGCTCGCTCGGGCGTGGAGATGATCGTCTTCCCGGAGATGTGCATCACCGGGTACTGGCACCTCCGCAAGCTCGACCGCGAGGGGGTCGAGGCACTCGCCGAGCCGATCCCTGACGGACCCTCCGGCGAGCTGCTCCTGAGTCTTTCCCGGGAGTACGGCATGAGCATCGGGGCCGGCCTGATCGAGCGGGCGGAGGATGGAACCCTGTACAACGCCTACGTGGTGGCGATGCCGAATGGTGAGTGGGCGCTGCACCGCAAGCTGCACGTCTTCGTGAGCCCCTTCCTCGCCTCCGGGGACCACTACACCGTCTTCGACACTCCGCACGGCTCTCGCGTCGGGGTCCTGATCTGCTACGACAACAACCTCGTCGAGAATGCCCGCGCCACGGCGCTGCTCGGCGCCGAGATCCTGCTCGCTCCGCACCAGACCGGGGGGTGCAACTCGGTGAGCCCGCGCGGGATGAAGCCGGTGGACCGTGCCCTCTGGGAGCGCCGGCAGGAGGATCCGGCCGCGATCCAGGCGGAGCTCTGCGGACCCAAGGGGCGCGGCTGGCTGATGCGCTGGCTGCCGAGCCGGGCGCACGACAACGGGATGTTCCTGCTCTTCAGCAACGGCATCGGCCCCGACGACGACGAGATCCGCACCGGCAACGCCATGGTGCTGGATCCGTACGGCGAGGTGGTGGCGGAATCCCGCGAGCCCGGCGACGCCATGGTGGTGGCGGATCTGGACGCCTCCCTGCTCCCCTCGTCTTCCGGGCGGCGCTGGCTGCGGGCGCGCCGGCCGGAATTGTACGCGCCCCTGATCCAGCGCACCGGCCAGGAGGAGGATACGCGCCGAGTTCGCTTTGGAGGGTGAGCGTCCTGGAGTTCGCGCCTGGATGCACTTATACGGGATCCGCCAGAACAGTTATCCTCGGTTATTCACGTAGCTGATGGATCTTCGGAATTCGTCTCCATCTCATCATCTGCTTCCACCGTCCTCGCGCCAGGTGCAGGTTTACCGGACGGGGCCCCTTACCCCCGGCGTGGATCGCGGGC
>JBPCIT010000225.1:0-4583 GCA_051006015.1 Longimicrobiaceae bacterium | reverse complement strand
TACTCCTCCTCGGAGAGCTGTGCGTCACCGTCCTCCAGCAGCGTCGAGATCGCCTGTTTCCGTGACCCGCTGAAGAAGGTGCGCAGCAGGTGGCGAACGGCGGAGCGGCGCACCCCCTCCTCCGGTGCGCCGGGGAAGTACACGAATCGGTTCCCGTCCCGCTCCTAGCGGACGACGCCGCGCTCCACCAGCAGAGCGAGCGCCGAGCGGACCGCCGAGTACCCCGGCGGATCCGGGAGGTCGTCCCGCACCTCCGCCGCGGTCGCACGACCGCGGAGGTGCAGGCTCGTCATGATCTGCCGCTCACGGCGGCTCAGGCCGAGAAATGGATCCACGAGAGAGGCGCAGGGAAGGGTCTGAGAAGGACGAGTGCGGATTTTTCCGCACTTCGGGAGAAGCTATTCTGCGCTGGCGGTTTCATCAAGACGGGTGGGGCAGCGGGTGCTCGGATGCCGCGAACGCCGGCTCGCGCGAAGCTGAGTTCGGCTCTCCCGGCGCCGCCGATCTCCGATCCGCGGAGGGTTGATCTCCGTCTCTCTTCCTGCTACCCTGAAGCTGATGCTTGTGGCTCTCTCCCGGACTCCTGTGTAATGCACGCGGACACCCTGCTTTGCTCGCACCCTCGCAGCGGAGGCCGATGGCTGCGCTACCTGATCGCCCACTATCTCGCCGCACACCATCGGCTGGAGTGCACGGTGACGCCGCAGACGGTCTTCACGCTCGTACCGGATCATCACGACGAGCCCAAGCGCGGCTATCCGGCGTTCAAGTATCAGCACCGGCCGGACCTGCCTCTGGTCTCCGTCTGCCACCAGCCGTTCTCCTGGGAGTTGCAGCGCGGGTATCCGATCGTCTTCCTCGCCCGCAACGCCTATGATGTGGTGGTCTCCGCCTACTTCCACCTCAGCCGGGAGAAGGCGGCGTACCAGGGAGCGATGCGGGACTTCCTTCACCATCCCAAGCTGGGACTGCCGGCGTGGATCCACTACATCAACAGCTGGGCGCCGGAGCTGCTCACCCACCGGGACGCAGTGCACGTCTCCTATGGGGAGTTGGCGACGGATCCCGCGCGGGCGCTGAGCCGCGTGCTCGAGTTCCTCAGCCACACTCCGGATCCCGCGCTCGTGGAGGCGGCGGTCGAGAGCGCCAATGCTCTGCGGAGGGTTCGCACGATCCGGACAGGACAGGAGGGCAACTTCTGGGACCACCTCCAGCCGGAGGAGATCTTCGAGATCCAGGAGGTCGTGCACGAAGGGCTGTCGGAGTTCAGCATCCACCTGCTGCAGTCGATGGATGTGGAGGTCGATCCCTTCCCTCGAAGCGCGATCTGATCCGATGAAAAGAGCGGAGCCGGAAAACTCCGGCTCCGCTTTTCTGTCTCCCCTCCGCCCCTAAACGCTTCTATCTCAGCTGTCGTTAGGACGCGGCTTGGCTGTGCGCGGCGGGCTGGACTTCTCCGATCCCGATGATGTCGAGCCGGCGCTCGTGCTGGGCCGCGGGGCAGGCGCCGTGCCGGCGCTGCCGCTCGAATCCGTGCTCCGCGTGTAGCCGCGTCCCTTGACGGCGCGCGCACGCGGCTGCGACGCGTCGTCGTCGCCGGGGCCCCTCACCACGATGACGACCGGGTAGCCCGTATAGCCGTACCCGCGGCCGTAGCCATAGCCGCGGGGGTAGTAGGAGTAACCGTAGCCGGGATAGCGCCAGGACCCCAGGCCGACGACCGGTCCGGGACGTCGCTGCTCCGGGCGGCCGGCTCTATCGTCGGAACGGAAGTCGGCCTCGCGCTCCGGGCGATTGATGGCGAACACACTCGGGTACGACAACGCCACCATCACATCGATGACCCGCTCCGGGACGCCGGCATCGGCCAGCTCGACGAGGCGGCGGGCATCGATGGCGAAGCCCTGCTCCCGCTCGACGAGCCACGCCTCGACGACCTCGGGATCGAGGTGGCGCGAGGCTTCGATCACCTCCGCGGTGGTGAGCGGCGCCGCCGCGGCCAGCCGAGCGGCATCCACGGCCCGCGCCCGGTCCTGACGGGCCGCGCCGACCTCGGCGGAGAGGATTCCGGGAGCGCCCACTTCGCGGTAGCGCACGACGTGCACGGCACTACTTCCGCCCGCGGAAACGCCACGTACGTCCAGCCACTCGCCCATCGGCAACATCGCCATCAGCCCGTTGGAATGACGCTCGAGCTCACCGGTGCAGCGGTGCTCGGCGCGATGATACACGCGCCGCCCATCGGCCGACCACGTCGCGCTCTCCCAGCCGGTGCATCCCTCGCTGCTGCTGGGACGCTGCTCGCCCGTGGCAAGCCGTTCCCGCCCCACGATCTCACCATCCACGACCGTGACCATCTCCGCCGCCGAAGCACCCGGCGCCGGGATCACGCATACCAGGGGCGTTCCGCTGGTCTCCGCCTCCCCCTCCTCCGGCGACGGCGTGCCCGTCGGCTCCCAGCACCCGAGCCAGGCCTGCCAGCGCGGGTCGGCATCCATCTCCTGTGCAGCTACTGCTCCTGTACCGGCGAAGAGCAGCAGGGCCAGCAACCATGAGCCGTGCGCCGCGGCCCGCCAGGGGAATCTCGTTCGAGTAGTCATCGCTCGCCTTTCAGAAGCGGAGGTGGATGCCAAAGGTCGCGGAGAGGCCGGAGAGATCGATCGGATCGAACTGCTCGAAGGAGTCGCCCAGCTCCGCTCTCGCCCACGAATATCTCGCCTCACCCGTCAGCCCGAAGCGCGGGGTCAGGGAGATGTCGAGGCCCGCCAGTGCCTGTGCGATGGGCGCCCAGCCGGATGAGGTGAGCTCATCGCTGAAGATCTCCAGCGTCTCGAAATCGACGAAATCCCCCTCCTGGTGGAAGCGGTACCACATCGCCCCCCCGCCGGCGCCGACGTAAGGCGCGTATCGGGCGGGCAGCCAGGCGAAGCTTCCGATGGAGCGGCCGCGCGGCGTCAGATACGCCTTGGCGCTCGCGGTGAGCGGTACCCGCTCGAAGCGGGTGGTCTGCTCGATCGGCAGATCATCCCGGTCGACCCAGTCGCGGAACTCCGACACCGCGCTCGCGCTGGAATAGGTAGCGCCAAACGCGAGATCCATGCGCGGGTGGATGCGCAGCGCGAGATCCCCCCCCAGCATGGGTCCGCCGAAGTCGCGTTGCCGGAGCGTGAGCTGCTTGGTGGCGAACGAGAAGAGGTCACTTCCCGCGTTGGCGTGGTGATAGCCGCCACGCAGCTGGAGACTCGCGACCGGTTCTCTGAAGAGGAACCCCTCACCCGACCGCTGTGCCTGCACCGGGTGAGCCATCGCCAACGGCGCTCCTATCCCGATCGCCAGCAGGTACATGAGAAGGCGGCGAGACATCATTCCTGGACTCCGTGCATCTGGTTCTGGAAAGCGCACCTAACCGGTTCCCCGGTTGCCCTCTACACTACAGGAAACTGAACTGCAAGTTCCGCTTCCGCCGTTAGCTAGAGCGGTAGTCGTTTGCATGCTCAGGCGCGAGGAGCATGCCCCCTCGCCCGGTCCCTCTCCCAACTTCGGGAGAGGGGCCGGGGGAGAAGCGACCGGACCCGGGGAAGCGTCGCGCGATTGGAGGGGAGGCGAGATCCGCGCGGACGCGCGGTCAGTCGGAGAGTCCGAGGGGCAGATCGACCTCGACGATGCCGTCGACGCCCCCCTGCTTCGCGCGGTCCTTCACCTCGGAGACGATCTCGCCCAGCGCCTCGAGGGAAGGCTGGTAGTCTGAGGAGAGGCGAAGGATCGCCGCGGAGATGCCGGTGAGAGGGAACTCGCGCGTCTCGCCGCTCCGGTCCTTACCGAGGTACCGGCCCGCGGCCACGATCTCCGGGGGAAGGTGTGCGCGGAGCCGCTCGTGCAGATGGTTCTGGATCCACTCCACATGCGGCCGCGCCTCGTCCGGGCTGCAGAGCAGGACGAAGTCGTCGCCGCCCACGTGACCGGCGAAGGCGTCCGAGCCCTGGGTGGCCTGGTGCAGCAGGTCGCCGACGTCGCCGATCACCGCGTCGGAGACGGCGAACCCGAAGCGCTCGCCGAACGGCTTGAAGCCATCCAGGTCGAGGTAGCACACGGCGAAGGTCAGGCGCTCGCGCTGGCGACGGTCGAACTCCTGCCGGATCGCCTCCCCTCCCGGCAATCCGCTGGAGGGGTTCCGGTACAGGCCGCGGCGGGAGAGCTCCAGCAGCGCCCGGACCCGCGCCGTCAGCTCGCGGGGATCCGTGGGTTTCGACAGGTAGTCGTCGGCCCCCGCCTCGAACCCCTCCAGCCGCTGGTCGATCGCCCCCTCCGCCGTGAGGATCAGGATCGGGATGTGCCCGTATTTGGGGTCCCGCTTGATCTCGCGACAGACGGCGAAGCCGTCGGGATCGCCCATCCGGTAGTCCAGCAGGATGAGATCGGGAGCGGAGCGACGGACCTCCGCCAGAGCCTGAGCCCCGTCGCTGGCGAGCCGCACGGTGTGGCCACGGCCCGCCAGTACGGCCCGAATTACGTCACGGGAGATATCGTCGTCGTCCGCGTACAGGATCTCGGCCATGCTTCGTCCCGGGTTTCTGCAAGGATGG
>JBPCIT010000224.1:0-8388 GCA_051006015.1 Longimicrobiaceae bacterium | reverse complement strand
GCTCGACATCGTGGCGCGATACCTGATGAACCAGCTCCCCTACCAGCCCGGCGATCCTCCCCGCGACTGATCCCGCCGGTTCATCGCTCCTGACAGTTCGAGGGGGCCGGCTCCGCAGCGGAGCCGGCCCCCTCGAACTTTCAGGAGCGATGAACCGGCGGGATCAGTCGCGGGGAGGATCGCCGGGCTGGTAGGGGAGCTGGTTCATCAGGTATCGCGCCACGATGTCGAGCTTGGAGGTGCGGAGCTGGTCGGTGCGAGCGGTCACGACGGTGGAGGCGCCGTGGCGGTGTGCATCCAGCGTCACCGTCCCTTCACCACCGCTGTAGGTGACGCTGTGGCGGGATTCACGGGTGCGCGTCAGCTCGGCACGCTCGCGGAAGACCTCGTCCGCGATGCGAAAGACCTCACGGACGGGAAAGACGGTGGAGCGCTCGTAATCTGCCATGGTAACGGGCGGTCAGGTGAACGAAAAAAGGCGTGAGCCGACCTGTGCGCCCACTCCTCAGCCTCTTCCAACGGCGTCGCGGAGCTGCGCGTACGAGTGGGCTCCGAGGAGGAGCTGCGGCTCCGAGCCGGAACGGACGATCAGCGTCGGCACCGCGGCGATCCCGATCTGCCGCGCCGCCGCCTCCTCCGCGAGCACGGGCTCGGTGTGCTGGTCGATGTCGAGCGTGACCTTCAGCTCCGTGACATCCAGTCCAACGTCGCGGCCGAGCTCGACGAGCACGTCGATGCGGCCGATGTCGCGCCCCTCACCCCAGTACGCGGCGAAGATCGCGCTCCGCAGCGGGCGCTCCAGCCCTCGCTCGCGAGCGTGACGAGCGGCCTCATGCGCCTTGGCCGTCCGGGCGGGCGGCCCCGGCAGATCGAGCCGCACCCCCGCCTCCTCCGCCAGTTGCAGCAGCGCATCACCTACCGCGGCTGGAGGCGCGGCGGGAAGTGGCGCCGGATGCGGAAAGAGCTGAAAGGCGCGGTAGTCGATCACCCACCCACTCTCCCTCTCGCCGCGCCAGAGCGCGGCTTCGGTCACATAGGAGAAGGGGCAGGCGAAGTCCGAGAAGACGATGATGTGCGCCACGCTCTTGCCTGCTATTCGCCAGCTCCCGGCCGGTTACGGAATGGCCGGGAATCTGAGCGGCGTCGTTGGCGCGCGCAAGGCCGTGGTTGGCGCGCAGCGTGGCAGCGTTGGTGAGCCGGCGCCCACCTTGCCGCGCCAGCGGTACGGCCGATGCGTGAGCACCGGCGCTCCGGCCGCAGGTAGGCGGCCGATCTGCTCACCTGAGAAAGTCGTGCTGCAATGGAGATACGGGACCCGGAGAGATTCCTCCATTGCTCTGGATGGAACGAGGGTGGACCGCGGTGAAGGTCCGCGCCAACAGCCGCCATCGCCACGGACTGAGGGTGCGGCGGGATGCTACCGGCGGCGAGAATCCGCACGATGTCGGCAGGGGTACGCGGCTGGGCGCGCGCCTCGCCTTTGGAGCCGTGATCCTCATCGCCACACTCTCCCCCTGGCGTTTCGAGGCCGATCTGGGGCAGGTGCTGGAAGAGCTGCGGCGCGCGCTCTCCCCCTCGCTCAGCCCACGCGATCTCGTGGACGGCGTCCGCAACGTCGCCCTTTTCGCGGGATGGGGAGCTGTGTGGTTTGCCACTGCCGAATCCGTGCGGATCTGGCGCGTGGTGCTCGTGGCGGGGGCGACGGGCGCGGCGCTCAGCCTTCTCGTAGAGGTGGCGCAGCTCCTCTCGCCGACCCGCACGGCCAGTGTGCTCGACGTGATCACGAACAGTGCGGGTGCTCTTGGCGGCGCGATGCTCGCGGCGCTGGCTCTCGCGTGGGTGGGAAGTGCATGGGGAGGGCGCTCGTTGGTCGGCGTGCCGGCCGCGCTCCTGGCCGTGCCCTACGCCTGCGCCGCGATGCTGGAGGCGCTCATCCCGCTCTTTCGCCAGGAGACGCTCGCCTGGGGCGGACCCCTTCCGCGGCTCCGAGCGGCCCTCGCGCACTTCCAGGCTGAGCCCGCGCTCTCCTTCCCTCTGCTCGACCTGCCGCTCTTCTTCCCTGCCGGCGCCCTCGCCGTCGTCGCACTCGTCGAACGCGGCATGAGCTACCGTGCGGCGGCGATCACCGTGGCACTCGCGGGCGCAGTGCTCTCGGTATTCCTGGAGGTCGCCGGCGCGACGGTGGGTCAGCCGATCGAACCACTCGCCGCCGTCGCTCACGCGCTCGGCGCGGCGGCCGGTGCCGCGGCTGCGGCGCTCTGGCTGCCGAAGCTCACCACGCGGCTGCATGGAAGCCGGCGTGCGCTTGCGGTCCTCGCGGCGCATGCGGCCGTTCTCGCGCTCTGGAGCTGGCGCCCCTTCGTGCCCGAGCTGACGATCTCCGCCATTCGCACGGAGCTCTCGCCCGCGCGTCTGGTACCTCTGCGGGCGCACGCCGAACGCGTGGACCTCTTCAGCGTGGTGGACATCAGCGCTCTCTTCCTGCTCTACCTCCCGCTCGGCGCCCTGCTCGCGGTGTGGCCGCTGCGTCGCCGCGGTCCCTTCCGGCAGCTGCTGCCGGCGCTCTACCTCGCCATGCTGCTCGAGACGGGCCAGATCCTGATCGCCGAGCGCTTCTTCGACATCACTGACATCCTGGTGCAGAGCGCCGGCGCCGCTGCCGGCTGGCTGGTGGTGCGGCGGGCGGGATTCGCCCCCTATGGCGAGGCGCTCGCACCAGCGGCTCCGCGGCGCAGGTGACGTGCGCGCCGTTCGCCGCTCGCCAGCCGCGGAGCACCGGCGGCCGACACTTGCGGCGCGGGTTGCGACGGTGCAAACTCCTGCCCTTCCATGAGTGGCATGATCTTCGGCCCGGGATTTCAGTCGGTGGTCTTCGACTGCGACTCGACCCTCAGCGCGATCGAGGGCATCGACGTTCTGGCGGGCGAGCGCCTCACCGAGATCCGTGCGTTGACGGACGCAGCGATGGACGGTGCCCTCCCGCTCGAATCCGTGTACGGGCAGCGACTGGCGCTGATCCGGCCGACGCGCGCGGCGGTGGATGCGCTCGCCCGTGAATACGTGGAGGCGCTCGTTCCCGACGCCCGGGAGACCGTGGCGGCGCTGTGCTGGCTCGGCAAGACGGTTCGCATCCTCTCGGGAGGCCTTCTGCCGCCAGTGCAGGCGCTGGCGGCGGAGCTGGGACTCGCGCCGGACGCGGTCGCGGCGGTGCCCCTCGATTTTCACGAGGATGGGGGCTATCGCGGCTTCGACACGAACTCGCCGCTCGCCCGCAGCGGGGGGAAATTGGAGGTGATCCGCCGCTGGCGCTTGCCGCGCCCGGTGCTCCTGGTCGGCGACGGGGCGACGGACCTCGAGGCGCGGCCGGCAGTGGACGCCTTCGCCGCCTACATGGGAGTGGTTCGCCGGCCGGCGGTCGCGGCCGGGGCCGAAGTGGTGCTGGAGGGACTCAGTCTTGCTCCAGTGCTCGCGCTTGCCGCGGATGACGCCGATCGCGACCGGCTCCGCTCCTCCCCGCGGGCTGGGCTGCTCCAGCGCGGGGAGCGTGGGCTGCACTTCGAACGCAACGAGCGCTGACTGCCATACATGTTTGGACGCTTTTTTCTGCCCGGTCCCACCGAACTCCACCCGGAGGTGCTCGCCGCGATGTGCCGTCCGGTGATCGGCCATCGCGGCAAGCAGATCGAGGCGCTGCTACGCGACGCTGATCCGCGCCTCCGGGCGGTCTTCCGCACCTCGCGCCCGGTGTACGTCGCGACTGCGTCCGCCACCGCGCTGATGGAGGCGGCCGTCCGCAACGGCGTGCGCCGCCGGGCGCTTTCTCTCGTCAACGGTGCCTTCAGCGGGCGCTTTCGCGATCTGGTGCGCGACTGCGGCCGAGAGGTGGAGACGTACGAGGTTCCGTGGGGTGAGGCGCACGAGCCGGAGGAGGTCGAACGCAGGCTGCGCCAGGGCGGCTTCGATGCGATCACCGTCGTTCACTCGGAGACTTCGACGGGCGCGCTGAACCCCCTCGCGGAGATCGCGGCTGCTGTCCGCGCGGCCGAGCGCGCCACCGGCGAGGAGATCCTGGTGCTGGTGGATGGCGTCACCAGCGTCGGCGGGATGCTGGTCGAGGCGGAGGAGTGGCAGCTCGACTTCGTGCTCACCGGCTCTCAGAAGGCGATGGCGCTGCCGCCGGGACTCGCCTTCGGCTCCCCCTCGGCGAGGATGCTACAGCGTGCGGAGGGCCTGCCAGGCCGTGGCCACTACCTCGACCTGCTGGAGTACGATCGCTACTGGCAGCGGCACCAGACTCCCACCACTCCCGCCGTGAACCTGCTCTTCGCGATGGCGGAGCAGCTCCGCCGCACCGAGGAGGAAGGAATCGAAGCCCGGGCGCAGCGGCACTGGCGCATGGCGGAGCGCTGCTGGGGCTGGGCGGATGAGGTCGGCGCCGCGCGGGGGCTTCAGGTCCTCGCGCCGGAGGGGCGCCGCTCCCCGACCGTCACTGCGCTGACGGTCCCCGCCGATCTGCCTCCACGTCTGCTGGTCGCCGGGCTGAAAGAGCGCGGCTACACCATCGGCGCCGGGTACGGGGAGCTCAAGGAGAGCACGATCCGCATCGGCCACATGGGCGATCATTCAGTCGCGGAGCTGGACGCGCTCCTCGGCGAACTACAGGAGATGCTTGCGTGATGGAGTCTCGCTTCCGCGTGCTGGTTACCGACGAGGTCGATCCGGAGGGGGTCGCGCTGCTGCGCGCCGAGCCGGCGCTCGACGTGCAAGAGCGCCCCACCCTGCCCCCTGCGGAGCTGCTCGAGGAGATCGGCGGCTACGATGCGCTCATCGGCCGCAGCGCTACGCGCATCACGCGGGAGCTGCTCGAGCGTGGCACGTGCTTGCGGGTGATCGGCCGCGCCGGCGTGGGGGTGGACAACATCGCCATCGAGCGTGCCACGGAGATGGGCATCGCGATCATCAATGCTCCCGGCGGCAACACCGTGTCGGTGGCGGAGCTGACCTTCGGCGTGCTGCTGGCGCTGGCGCGCAACGTCCACCGCGCTGCGGAATCGATGGCGCGGGGCGCGTGGGACCGCTCCTTCCTCGGCGGTACCGAGCTGCGGGGGAGGACGCTGGCGGTGATCGGCCTCGGGCGCATCGGCATTGAGGTCGCTCGGCGGGGGCGGGCGTTCGGAATGACGCTGCTCGGATACGATCCTTACGTCGGCGAGGCGCGCTTCGAGGAGCTGGGCGTCGAGCGCGCGCGCAGCCTCACGGAGGCGGTCGAGCGCGCCGACGTCCTGACGCTGCACGTTCCGCTGACGGCGGAAACCCAGGGGATGATCGGGGCGGCCGAGCTGGCGCGCCTCAACCCGCGCGCCTACCTGCTCAACCTCGCGCGTGGCGGTCTGATAGACGAGAGCGCGCTGATCGACGCACTGCGCTCCGGCCGCCTCGCCGGTGTCGCCCTCGACGTCTTCGCGCGCGAGCCGCTCGCGGCGGATCACCCGCTGCGCACCCTGCCCAACGTGCTGCTCACCCCGCACCTGGGCGCTTCGACCGCGGAGGCGCAGCGCAGCGTCGCGGTGGAGGCCTGCGCCGCCGTGCGCGACGCCCTGCTCACCGGCGACCTGAGCGCGGCGCTGAACGCCGCCGGGGTGGGCGCCGGCGCCTGGGGCGAGATGCGCCCGCTCTTCGACCTCGCGGATCGGCTGGGACGCCTGGGCGCCGCGCTCCTGCCGGGGGGTCTCACGGCGATCGAGCTGCGCTACACCGGGCCGCGGGAGGAAGCGCCCCGGCCCCTCCTGCTCGCGGCGCTGCAGGGCGCGCTGCGCAACGTCGTGGATCGGCGCGCGATCAATCTGGTCAACGCGCAGCACGTCGCCACGGAACGCGGGATCGAGACCGCCTGGACGCACGTTGCCGGCCGCGGCGAGCTGGGCGAGGAGATCGAGCTCCGCCTCGCGGGCGGCGACCGCGGAGTCCGCGTGGGCGGCGCCCTGCTGGGCGAGATCCATGGCCGGATCACCCGCATCGGGGCGTTCCGCGTGGACGTCGCGCCGCGTGGCACTCTCCTCGTGCTCCGCAACCGCGACGTGCCTGGCGTCATCGGCCACGTCGGCACACTACTCGGCGGCGCAGGCGTCAACATCGCCGAGTATCATCAGGCGAGGCTGCAGGCCGGCGGCGAGGCGCTGGCGGCGGTCTCCATCGACAGCCGCGTCACGCCGGAGATCCTCGACGCGCTCGTCGGGCTGCCGGACATGCTCGAGGTGCGGCAGGTCGGGATGGAATAAAGACTGCAGGGAGTGGGAGAGTCCGCGCGCCGCGGCGGCTTCGCTGCGAGGCGGGCGGCACCCCTTGTGTTCTTCAGCCGGGATCTTGTTATGGGGCTTCGACACTGGCTCAGGCACCGGATGGTGGGCGAGGAGGTGGGAGACGTGCCGCCCAGCTCCTCCCTGGTAGGCAGCCTGCTCGGGCGGGAGCCGGAACGCGCCTCCGTCCTTGGCGAATACGACTCGCGCAGCTACCCTGCGGAGCTCGCGGAGCTGCTCCGCAACCGCCAGGAGGTGACAGAGGCGCTGCTGCAGATCGACATCGCGGATCCGGAAGCTCGGGTGGAGGCGGTGCCGCAGCTGCGGGAGCTGCTGCGCATCTACCCTCACCCGCTCGTCTACGAGACCCTCGTTCTCGCCTACGTGCACGCCGGCCGCTACGATGAAGCCAAGGGGGTCGCGTTCGCGGCGCAGGCGCGGCGCGAGGAGTGCGCGCGCTCCGACCACCCGGAGATACGGGCCGAGATCGAGCACCTGAAGGGCTGGACGAGCGAGGAGGTGGATCGGCTTGCTCGCGAGCGGGAGGCGCGCCGAAGCCGCGCGCCTGGTTGACACCGCATTCTTCGCCCGCGTCGCCTCACGCCCCGGCTCCTCTCAGAGGAGGCGGGGCTTTGGTTTTCAGGTGGAACGCTCCCGTTGCTGATGGGCTTTCCGAGCGCGGACCGTCTGCTCCCCCAGGCGTGCGCTGCACCGCCCGACCTGCCGATTGTGAATCCTGCTGCAACGGAATTGGCCGCCGCGGCATCCTATAGGAAAGCCAGCCAGAGCACCCACGTCCGTACGACCGTGGGATGCTCGCCGGGCGACCGCTCCCGCTGATCTGCAACCGTGGAGGACGAGCATGCGAGCCTACGCACCAGAAATGGAAGGACTGCCGCCGATTTCTCCTTTGTCTGCACCGGACGCGCAGCCGCTCGAGGGCAGCGGGGCGAGGCGGTCGACCAGTGCCGCGACGCTCTCCTGCATCGACAGCCTCGAGCGGGCGCTCATCCATCCCACACGTTCCGCCCACCGCGGCCCGTACAGGCAGGCAGCCTCCGGCTGATATCGCGCCCCGCGCCCGCGCCGCAAAAAAACCGGCCCACCTCGTTGCGAGGTGGGCCGGCCGTGCAACCGACGGGAAGGCGATGTTGAAGCCTGATTCGGTGATCAGTGGGTGGCGCTCCCCCGGATTCTGCCTTCCCTTCGCAGGGCGTGGCTTCCTCCGGCGATCGCGTCCCCGGCTTCAGCAGTGTTGGCTCAACAGTGGAGCTTCCCGCCGCCGCACTCTTGGGAGTAAATATATGCGGGGAAATACCTTACGTCAATACCCCCCTCGGTTCAAGCCCGCTGCACTCTCATCTCGGGTTCGGCGCGCCCGGTGGGCGGGGAGTGTAGCCGAATCCGACGTGGTCCCTCACCTCGTGCCAGTCCCCGAACTGCTCGCGGCCGCCGCTCTCCCAGGCGCGCGACAGCTCGGGCTCGACCGCCTCGAACGACCGGTTCTGATAGTCGGGGTTCTGCCCCGCGAGGTGGCCGAACTGGTAGAGCGGCCGGGCGCTCTCGTAATCGCGCATCGTCTGTGTGCCGCTCTGCGCGGTGCTCTCGAAGTGCTGCCGGGAGGAGCGCTCCTCGCTCTCGCCGAAGGAGCGTGACGCCTGCTCCGCCTCCCGGCTGGACCACCAGGATCCCATCGTCTGCATTGCGGCGCCGAAGATCGAGCCGACCGCGTTCATCGCCATGTCGTTGGCCAGCCCGGCGGCTTTGCCTACCACTCCGCCAAGAGTTTCGGCGAGCTACTCGAAGGGGCCCTCTCTCCTGTCCTGCGTCATGCGACCTCGCTTCGCTACGTGTACACTCCCCCGCGGTGTTGGGAACCGCGCTCCAGCACGAGCAGATGGAAGCAAGGCGCGGGCCGGCTCGCGCGATGCCTGCGCGAGACGGCGAGGGGTAAACCTCAACGGCGGTCGGTACTTACCGGCAGAAGATGATGAGAACGAAATCGAAGATCACCGGCGAGGAGTAGCCGAGGTGGCAGTCCGCCGCGGACCACCAACCCCCCACCCGGGGTCAACGACCCAGTGTGCAGTGC
>JBPCIT010000223.1:0-9637 GCA_051006015.1 Longimicrobiaceae bacterium | reverse complement strand
TAGTTCTGCACTTGGGCGCCGATGCCCGCCGGCACGCCCACCGCCGCCAGGGCGAGCAGGACGACGAAGGGAGCGAACATCGGGTCGCTGGGAATGGCCATTACGCTCGGCAGGTGCGGCGCGAGCGCGGCCAGCAGCAGACCCCCGGCCAGTGTGCCGAGCAGCGGCGTCCACCGCCAGCCGGTGGCGATCAGGCCCGCCATCACCAGCGGCACCGCCATGAAGGCGACCACCATGGGATCGATGTGTCCCGACACGCTGAACATGATCTTGCCGATGCAGGCCGCCGCCAACACGACCCCCAGCATCGTGACCAGCGTGATCTTGCCAATTGCCGACAGCGGCACGCGGATGCGCGGGCGGGGTGCGTGTGTATGCCTGCTGATCTTGATGCGTTGGAGATTCTCCTGGATCTCACGAAGCAGCTGTGTGCTCATCGTTGGGGTCTGATCGGGTGATGGATCGTCGAAGGGAGGCACGGGGCCGAACGGGTCCGGCCTGCTTCCGGATTCCAGTCTGCTCGCTGGCGCTTAGCGGTCCGCTTAAAGGGCCGATTAATCCGGCTGCAGCACCGCGCGCAGGGAAGAGCTGCGTTTCCGGGGTTCTGGACGCATGGGTCGGATGACCCACGCCGCGCTGCTCTCTCGCGCCTACACCACCAGCTCCGGCTCGTGGTGGCAGTTGTAGCAGACCAGGGGATGGGGAAGGTTGATCTTGCTGCCGGGCTTGATCGTCAGCGCATTCTCGCAGCGCGGGCAGTGGCCGCGGAAGGCGCGGATCTGATATCTCCCCGTCCAGCTCCGGTAGGCGAGCGCTCCGCCGATCACGAAGGGAAAGGAGGCCACGAAGGGATCGAAGGTGAAGAGCAGCGTGCCCAGCGTCCAGATCAACCAGAGGAGCAGGTAGCCGAGGGTGCGAAGTGCCCAGCGCGCGCGGGGATACTTCACCACCTCCAGTTCGGCCGGCACGCTGCCGTGGCCACGCAGGACGATGCGCGCGGGAGTGGAATTGAGGATTCTCGTCATCGTCGTCATTTTCGGTTCACTCCTGAAAGCTACACCAACCGGTCTCCGCTCGGAACCGCGCCTTCCGCGGCTCCGCAGCAAGTGTAGCCGGCCGCGCTTACCGGGGTGCTTACTAGACGAGCGAGACGGAGGATTGACGGGCCGAGCACGCGGTCATTATCCTTGTCGCCTCGGACAGTGCCGGCGCTCCGCCTACCCGTACCCGGCTGAACCGGTTGTCCCCCTCGAACCTCTGGAGAGATAGATGACGCGTACGCTTCTCGTGATGCTGAGCACGCTGGCCATCGCGACCCCCGCTCTCGCGCAGCAGCATCAGCACCAGCACTCCGCTGAGCACGCGATGCACCAGGGCGGGGAGTTTCCGGCCGGCTGGAGTGCCCGCACCGACCGTAGCGCCCCGCTCGACAACGTCCACTTCATGACGCACGAAGATGGGTTCCACGCCATCACCGGCCCGGCGGCGGTCTTCTACAACCCGGAGTGGCGGAAGAGCGGGAACTACCGTGTCGCCGCGCGACTCGCGCAGACGAAGGCGCCGCAGCACCCGGAGGCGTACGGGATCGTGATCGGCGGGCGGAACCTCGACGCTGACGAGCAGGCCTACTCGTACTTCCTCGTGCGGCAGACAGGTGAGTACTTCGTCGCCACGCGGCAGGGCGCCGAGCGCAAGGTCGTCGTCAACTGGACCGCGCACCCGGCCATCCAGCGGCCGAACGCCGAGGGCCGCGCGGCGAACCTGCTCGCGGTGGAGGTGAGAGGCAACGACGTGGTCTTCGCGATCAACGGGACCGAGGTCGCGCGCCGCCCGCGGAGCGAGCTCGAGACGAACGGCCTCTTCGGCTTCCGGATCAACCACAACCTCGACGTCATGGTCGACCAGATCACCCGCTGAACGCATCTCCCCCCGCCGCCCTGCGGCTTGCGCGGGGTAGCGGGGGGAGATGAAGCTGCCGCTGGCGCCTCAGTAGTAGTAGTTCGCCCACACCGCGAGGAGGACGGCGCCAAGCGTCGCGGTTCCGAACGCCCCTCCCACCAGCGCGGATCGCTTGCGGCGTGCTTGCAACGTCTCGGCGTAGCTCTGCTCGTAGACGTGAAGATACGCCGGTCCCACTTCCGCGGAGAGCATCATCGCCCGGGCAACCTCCAGCCGAGCGTGGCTGTTGCCGGCGAGGAACCAGGCCATCCCCGCGCCGATCGGACCCAGCGCGGCGCCACCTGCGAACCCGCCCCACAGCCACTGCGCAGTGCTCTCGAGGCGCGCGGCCTGCGCACCGTCTCCCGCGGCCAGGATCATCAGGCTCGAGTCCGCCCGCTGCACCACCATCGCCTCGGCGCGCTGCTGCGCCGCGGCCTCCGGAGTCTGTTGCGCCGCCAGCACTCCTGTGCCGAGCACCAGCCCGGCGCTCGCGATGAGCAGAGCCAACTTCATACGTTCTTTCTCCGGTTAGAAACGGCCCGACTGCGGCACGTAGTAGACATTTGTGAAATGCGTAGCACAGTAGCTCGTCCGATTCCCCGCCGCAATCCGGCTCCCGCTCTTCCGTGTGTGGGCGCGGCAGGATCCGGGAGCCGGCGGAGCCGGCAGCACAGGACTCGATCAGCGTGGGGCGCCGAAGGTCACGTTGTCCAGGTCCCCTTCATCCGTTCCGCGGAAGAATTCGCCGCGGATGCGCAGCTCGCTGAGCGAAGCCAGCACGGACTGCATCTCCTGGCGGGTCGCCGCGCTCCCGATGCCGGCGTTGACTCACCCGTTCTCCTCCAGCGCGACGCGGTACGCCGTCCACGCGGTGGAGGGGTCGTTCGGCAGATTGTATCGCAGATTGAGGCCGCCCCCGACGAGAACCACATCGTCAGCGGCGTAGTTCTCGGTGAGGCGGTCCTGCCGAAGATCGAACATCAGCCAGCGGCCGTAGGCTCCAGCCATGTTCCCGCGAAACTTCGCCGGTGCGACCCAGAACCACCCCTCACCCTCGGCGCGGTCGCGAGCGGAGACGTAGCCGTTCGGATTCCCTCCAGAGGGGTGCCAGACCGGCGGTTCCGCGTCCCCAAGCACCGTCCATCCCCCGGCGTCTGCGTCGAAGGTGCTCAGGATCGGGGTAAAATTGCGTGTCTCTGCATCGGTCGGTCTGCGGCAGCCAGGGGAAAGGGCGATGGCGCCAGCCAGCAGGAGGATGGCACCGGTCCTTCCAAACGAGACGTAGCGCTTCACTCACACCTCCGGAACAGATGAGGAATAGGGTTCGATGTGCCGGCCGGCACGGCGCATAATGGCACCGGCGCCAGATCCCTAAGCGCGCGGCCAAGGGCAAACCAGGTGCCACGACCGGCCGCTGCATCCAGCCCGGCAGCGAGACCCGCCCGGTCCGCGTAGCGCTGGGCGCCCGCAGGGATCATGTGGAGAATGCCGGGGTACGGGTAAACATTCGAGATGGAAAACCGCCGGCGGGAGGCCCTCTCCCGATGCCCTGCTGGTCAGGGTTTGCTGAGCCCGCGCTGGACGTCCGGCCCTCGGTCGTTGCAGTGGTCCCGTACCCGCGGCGCGTTTGACAAAGCTCCCCTTCACCGGGCCGATCAAGGCCCGCACGCTGGTTTCCGTCGGTCTCCACCCGCTACCCGCGGAAGAAGTCGGTCCACACCCCGCTATCGGTGAGAACGTTACCTCTGGAGGAGTCAGTCACCATGGCCACGTCCGCTATAGACATCATAAAGCACATCCGTGAGCGACAGGACCAGTCGCTCTACCAGGATCTCCACTGGGAGGGCTCCTTCGCGGAGTACCTCGAGATGGTCTCGGAGAATCCCGCCCTCGCGCGCAACGCGTTCCAGCGCCTCTACGACATGATCGTCTCCTTCGGTACCCGCCGCTACACGGAGTACAAGAAGGAGATCGTGCACTACGACTTCTTCGACGATCCGATCGGTGGCGGCCGGGACGCGGTGTTCGGGCTCGACCTTCCGCTGATGAAGCTCATGCAGGTGCTCAAGGCCGCGGCGCTCGGCTATGGACCCGAACGGCGGGTGCTTCTCCTGCACGGCCCGGTCGGCTCCTCGAAGTCCACCATCTGCCGGCTGCTCAAGAAGGGCCTCGAGCACTACTCGCGCAGCCCGGAGGGGGCGCTGTACACCTTCTCCTGGGTGGGCGAGGGGCTCAGCGCGCTGGGTGCTCCCACCGGGATGGAGGGAGAGCCGCAGCACGAGGTCATGCCCTGCCCGATGCATGAGGAGCCGCTGCACCTGATTCCCCAGGAGTTCCGCGGCGCCTTCGTCGAGAAGATCAATCAGAGTATGGCGGACGACCGCAGGATCGCGGTGGATGGCGATCTCTGCCCCGCCTGCCGCCACATCTTCAGCCAGCTCATGCTGCGCTACGAGGGCGATTACGCCAGGGTGATCGAGCACGTGCGCATCCGCCGCGTGCTGGTCAGCGAGGCCGACCGTGTCGCCATCGGCACCTTCCAGCCCAAGGACGAGAAGAACCAGGACTCGACCGAGCTCACCGGTGACGTCAACTACCGCAAGATCGCGCTCTACGGCTCGGACAGCGACCCGCGCGCCTTCAACTTCGACGGCGAGTTCAACGTCGCCAACCGCGGCCTGATCGAGTTCATCGAGGTGCTCAAGCTGGACGTGGCCTTCCTCTACGATCTGCTCGGCGCGAGCCAGGAGCACAAGATCAAGCCGAAGAAGTTCGCGCAGACGGACATCGACGAGGTGATCGTGGCGCACACCAACGAGCCCGAGTTCCGCCGGCTACAGAACAACGAGTTCATGGAGGCGCTGCGCGACCGCACCGTCAAGATCAACATCCCCTACATCACGCGGCTCCAGGAGGAGATCAAGGTCTACGAGCGCGACTTCAACAACCGGAAGATCCGCGGCAAGCACATCGCCCCGCACACCCTCGAGATCGCCGCGATGTGGGCGGTGCTGACCCGGCTCGAGGAGCCGAAGAAGGTCAACCTCACCCGGCTGCAGAAGCTCAAGCTCTACAATGGCAAGACGCTCCCCGGCTTCACCGAGGACAACGTCAAGGAGCTGCGCAAGGAGGCGAGCCGCGAGGGGATGGAGGGGATCTCCCCGCGCTACATCCAGGACAAGCTCTCCAACTGCCTGGTGAGCGACGTGGAGGAGGCGTGCGTCAACCCCTTCATGGTGCTCAAGGAGCTGGAGAGCGGCCTGAAGCACCACTCGCTGCTCAACAATCAGGAGCAGCGCGAGAAGTTCCGTGAGCTGCTCGCCGTGGTTCGCGAGGAGTACGAGGACATCGTCAAGAACGAGGTCCAGCGCGCCATCAGCGGCGACGAGGACGCGCTGCAGAGGCTGTGCGCCAACTACATCGACAACATCAAGGCGTACACCCAGCGCGAGAAGGTTCGCAACAAGTACACGGGCGACTACGAGGAGCCGGATGAGCGGCTGATGCGCTCGATCGAGGAGAAGATCGACATCCCCGTGAGCCGCCGGGACGACTTCCGCAGCGAGATCATGAACTACATCGGCGCGCTGGCGGTGGAGGGACGGAAGTTCCGCTACGACACCAACTCGCGCCTGCAGAAGGCGCTCGAGCTGAAGCTCTTCGAGGACCAGAAGGACTCGATCAAGCTCACCAGCCTGGTCTCCAGCGTGCTCGACCAGGACGCGCAAGAGAAGATCGACGTGGTCAAGGCCCGTATGATCAACCAGCACGGCTACTGCGACGTTTGCGCGTCCGACGTGCTCACCTTCGTGGCGAGCATCTTCGCCCGCGGGGACGTAAGGGACGGGCGAGGGTGAGACCCGCGAGTACGGGAGTGCCGGAGCGCCCGGCTGCGGCGCCCGGGTACTCCCGTACCGGGGCGGGAAACAGATAGCCTATTTGGACAACAGATACCTTCGACGATGCCGAAACTGAATCTGCCGAGCGCGCCGGGTGGCGGGGAGCTCTCGATCTGCCCGCACTGCTGGTACGTCAACGCCTACTCGAGCCGCATCTGCCTGCGTTGCATGGCGGACATGACGACGCTGCTGCAGGAGTCCGGCGGGCTGCGCATGAGCGCGCCGGTCCAGAGCCCGGTGCCGGTGAAGGCGGCCGGGCGGCTCACGCGTCTGCAGCGGGGGGTGGTGCTCGGGTTCGTGGTGCTGCTGGCGCTCGCGCAGCTGGTGATGGCCTTCGCACCTCCACCTGCGCGGCGCGCGGTGGAGGTGCCACTGCACGGCGCTCGCTGAGAGACCGGGGAGATCATGGTACAGCGTATCGAACGTGACCGCCGGCGCTTCGAGGAGATCGTCCGCGGCAAGATCAAGCAGGATCTGAAGCGGCACATCACCCGCGGTGAGCTGATCGGCCGGCGGGGAGACGAGCTGGTCTCGATCCCCGTTCCGCAGATCGAGATCCCGCACTTCCGCTACGGACGCCGCGAGACGGGCGGAGTGGGAGCAGGGCCGGGGGAGCCCGGCACCCCGATCGGCTCGGCCGGCGACCCGGCTCCGGGGCAGGGAGCCGGCGATACCCCGGGCCACCACCTGCGCGAGGTCGAGCTCACCATCCAGGAGCTGGTCGGCCTGATCGGTGAGGAGCTCGAGCTGCCGCGCATCGAGCCGAAGGGCACCCACACCCTCAGCACCGCCAAGGACCGCTACTCGGGGATGAAGCGCTCCGGTCCGGCGAGCCTGCGCTCCTTCAAGCGCACCTACAAGGAGGCGCTCAAGCGGCAGATCGCCAGCGGCAACTACCTGCCCGCGCGCCCCGCCGTGGTGCCGGTTCCCGAGGACATGCGCTTCCGCTCCTGGAAGACGGAGCCGCAGCCGGTCGCCAATGCAGTGATCATCCACATGATGGACGTTTCCGGCTCGATGGGAAACGAGCAGAAGGAGACGGTGCGCCTCGAGTCCTTCTGGATCGACAGCTGGATCCGCTCGCACTACAAGGTCGTCGAGATGCGCTACATCATCCACGACGCCGCCGCGCGCGAGGTGGATCGGGAGACCTTTTATACGACGCGCGAGTCCGGCGGCACCCGGATCTCGAGCGCCTACCAGCTCGCCACGCAGATCGTCGAGCGCGAGTACCCCAGCGAGTCCTGGAACATCTACTTCTTCCACTTCTCCGACGGCGACAACTGGGGCGGCGGCGACGACGAGATCTGCTTCGACCTGCTGCGCGAGCGGATGCTCCCCGTCGCCAACCTCTTCGGCTACGCCCAGGTCGAGCGCCGCTCCGGCAGCGGCCAGTTCCTGCACTCGCTGCAGGACAACGTGGAGGCCGAGAACCTGGTGCTCTCCCGCATCGAGGACCGCGACGCGATCCTGCGCTCGATCAAGGAGCTGCTCGGGAAAGGCAAGTGAGTACGAGAGTACGGACCTGCCCCGCAGCAGCCACACCCCGGTACGAGAGTACGAGAGTAGCTGCTGTTCACTCGTACTCCCGTACTTTCGTACTCTCGTACTCTCGTACTTGGTAGCCCCATGACCCGTATGCTTCCGCCCGACCTGCGGGCACTGCAGAAGGAGATCGAGCTTCATGCCCGGGACTACGGGCTGGACTTCTCCGAGATCGTCTACGAGGTGCTGGACTGGGAGGAGATCAACGAGGTGGCGGCCTACGGCGGCTACCCCGCGCGCTACGCCCACTGGCGCTTCGGGATGGAGTACCTCGAGCTCTCGCGCTCCTACGCCTACGGCCTCTCGAAGATCTACGAGATGGTCATCAACAACGACCCGGTCTACGCCTACCTGCTGGCGGCGAACCACCGCGTCGACCAGAAGCTGGTGATGGCCCACGTCTGCGGCCACGCCGACTTCTTCAAGCACAATTTCGCCTTCGCCCACACCAACCGGAAGATGATGGACGAGATGGCGAACCACGCCGCTCGCATCCATCGCTACATGGAGAGCTATGGCGCCGCCGAGGTCGAGCGCTTCGTGGATTGCTGCCTATCGCTGGACAACCTGATCGACTACAACCTGCCCCACGTGCGCCGCCACCGCCGCGAGCCGCCGCCGGAGACGGACGCACCCACCCGCATCGAGGCGAAGAAGCTGCGCTCCAAGGGGTACATGGACTCCTACGTCAACCCTCCCGCCGCGCTCGAGGAGGAGCGTCGCCGCCTGGAGGAGGAGCGCCAGCACCACGAGGAGCACTTCCCCGCGCGCCCTGAAAAGGACGTGATGCTCTTTCTGCTGGAGAACGCACCGCTCAAGAACTGGGAGCGCGACGTGCTCGAGATCGTGCGCGAGGAGGCCTACTACTTCGCGCCGCAGGGTCGCACCAAGGTGATGAACGAAGGATGGGCCTGTCTTCTAAGGGATTCCTTGGTCTTTACCGACCAGGGGCTCATTCCCATTCAAGCCGTGGTCGGAGGTGCGACCAGCACAGTGTCCGATGGCCACCAACCACGGCAGGTCTACGATCAGCACACCATTCGCGATCATGAGACCATCACGGTCCGCACGCGGCGAGGTCTGAGGCTCGGGGGATCGACGAATCACCGCATCCTGCTGGCGGACCGGCAGACGTGGCGGCGCCTCGACCAGCTTCTGCCAGGTGATAGCGTGGCGGTCTCGGGTGGGGCAGGGCTATGGCCGAAGCAGGAGGTGGCGCTTGACTGGGAAGCTCCGCGGCGGTTGAGCCTGAGCGACGTGGCAGATTCTGCAGACGTCTCAGTGTGGACGGTGCTTCGTCATCGTGCGGGAACGCGAGGGACGCACGCTGCGGGGATCGCAGCTGCGCTCGAGACGTATGACGACCCTGCGAATCTGGCTTTGCCGCTGTCGATCGCCAAACGTACTCCAATCCAGGTGCCTCAGCGGCTGGACATCAGGTTGGCTGCATTCCTCGGCTACCTCGTTGGTGACGGCCACATCAGCCGAGTAAAGCGCGTGCTCGGACTGACTACGGGCGACGACTCGCAGGCGGAGCGGTTCGCCGGCCTTACGGAAGAGCTGTTCGGGCTCGAGGCGCGCATGAAGCGGGACGGCAACCGCTGGCGCGTGCTGATCCACTCCGAGACGCTGTCGGACTTCCTGGTGGAGGCGCTCGGCCTCACGACCGGGCAGAGTGCGCGCGAGAAGCGGATTCCCGACGCGATCCTCCGCTCGCCCGAGCCGGTGGTACGCGCCTTCCTGCGTGCGTACTTCGACTGTGATGCGTATGCGGGGCGCCAGGGTGTGATCCTCAGCACTGCAAGCGACCGGCTCGCCGAGCAGGTGCAGCTCCTGCTCCTGAACTACGGCATCCTCAGCCGGCGCCGCCGGCAGCGGGACGGCTGCTGGCATCTTCACATCGAGGGGGCCTCGGCGGCACGCTTCGCGGAGAGGATCGGCTTCGGGCTGGCGCGCAAGCAGGCGGCGCTGGAGGCGTTCGTCGCCGGACACAGGTGGTTCAAGGAGGAGCGCTGGGAGGACGAGGTTGTGGAGATCGAGCACGGTCGGGCAGACGTCTACGACATCTCGGTCGAGGAGACGCATCGCTACGCCGCCAGTGGGTTCATCAACCACAACTCCTACTGGCACTCGACCATCATGACGCAGCGGGTGCTCGAGCCTGACGAGCTGCTCGACTACGCCGACCACCACTCGGGCACGATGGCGCAGCAACCGGGGCAGCTCAATCCCTACAAGCTGGGGCTCGAGCT
>JBPCIT010000222.1:0-6330 GCA_051006015.1 Longimicrobiaceae bacterium | reverse complement strand
CCCTAACCCCCTCTCCCAATTCTGGGAGAGGGGGAACAGGTCTGGTGTTCTCCCCTCCCCCCTTGTGGGGGAGGGGCCGGGGGAGGGGGGTACAGCCGGGCGCGAGCCCCAGCGAGCCGGGTGAGGGCCTACCAGAAGGCGAACATGCCGGAGAAGACGCGCTTCGCGTCGCGGTGGCCGCGCTCCGCGCCGGCCAGATCGTCGCCGTGAAGGGCCTCGGCGGGTTTCAGCTCGCCTGCAACGCAGCGGACGAGAGTGCGGTCAGCCGGCTGCGCGAGCGGAAGGCGCGCGAGGCGCGGCCGTTTGCAATCATGGTTCGGGACCTCGAAGCGGCCCGCGCCCTGTGCGAGATCAGCGCCGCCGAGGCAGCCGTGCTCAGCGGGCCCCGCGCACCGATCGTGCTTCTGCGGCGCCGTCACCCGCTGCTCGCGGAGGCAGTGCTGGCAGAAGGTGTCGCGCCCGGGCTCGACACGCTCGGGATCATGCTTCCCGGGACTCCGCTCCACCACCTCCTCCTGCGGGAGTTCGGCGGCCCACTGGTGATGACCAGCGGCAACCGGAGTGAGGAGCCGATCGTGATCGGGAACGAGGAGGCGGAGGCGCGGCTGAGCGGCATCACCGACGCGCTCCTCCTGCACGACCGCGAGATCGCCTCTCGTTATGACGACTCGGTCGTCCGGGTGGACGATGGCGAGCCGGTCGTGCTGCGCCGGGCCCGCGGCTTTGCTCCGGAGCCGATCCGCCTCCCCCGAGCCGCCGCCGCGCCGATCCTGGCGACGGGTGCGCAGCTCAAGAATACCTTCTGCCTGGTCCGCGGAGACAGCGCCTTCGTCGGCCAGCACATCGGCGACCTCGATGATGCCCTGACACTGGCGAACTATCAGCAGACACTGGTGCTATACCGGCGGCTCTTCGCCATCGAGCCGATGGTAGTGGCGCACGATCTCCATCCGAACTATGCCGCCACACGCTTTGCCCACTCCCTCGAGGGCGTCACCCTTGTAGCCGTGCAGCACCACCATGCGCACGTGGTGAGCTGCATGGCCGAGCACGGCGTCACCGAGCCGGTCATCGGCGTAGCCTTCGATGGGACGGGCTACGGCACCGACGGCGCGGTCTGGGGCGGAGAGCTGCTGGTGGCGGACTGGCGGGGATTCCGCCGCGTCGCACACCTTGCCTACCTTCCGCTGCCTGGCGGTGACGCCGCGGCCCGCGAGCCCTGGCGCATGGCGCTGGCCGCACTGATACACGCTTTCGCGGAGGAGGCGGAGGGCCTCGCTGCCGATCTGCTGGCGCGTATTCCCGCCGCGCGTCGCCGCCCGGTGCTGGCGATGGCACGTCGGGGCTTCAACGCGCCGCCAACCTCGAGCGTGGGTCGCCTCTTTGATGCCGTCGCTGCACTCGCGGGAGTGAGGGATGTGAATCAGTACGAGGGGCAGGCTGCCATGGAGCTGGAGGCGCGTCTGGATCAGGCCGAGCGGTCGGCGTATGCCCTTCCCCTCCATGCGGAGGGCGGTGTCTGGAATCTGAACCCCCTCATCCGCGCCGTGGTGGACGATGTGCGCCGCAGCACCCCCTGTGCTACGATCGCCGCACGCTTCCACAACGCGCTCGGAGCGGCGGTCGTGGAGGGATGCATGAGAGTTCGTGAGGCAGAGGGGCTCGATATCGTGGCTCTGAGCGGCGGCTGCTTTCAGAACCGGCGCCTCCTCGCCTGCACCCGCGGCGCGCTCGAGCGCGCCGGCTTTCGGGTGCTGACGCATCGCCGGATTCCGCCCAACGACGGCGGCATCAGCCTCGGCCAGGCGGCGGTCGCGATCGCCGCCTGCGAACAACTATAGAAGGAGAACACGGGTATGTGCCTCGGTATTCCGGGCCAGATCGTCGAATTCGTGGACGAGGCGCTACACCTCGCCAAGGTTGACGTCTCGGGCGTGCGCCGCAACGTGCACGTGGGCCTCGTCGCGCCGGAGGGCATCCAGGTTGGCGACTGGGTGCTCATCCACGTCGGCTTCGCCATCAGCAAGATCGATGAGGCCGAAGCGCGCGCCACCTACGAGTTCCTGCGCGAGCTTGGCGACGCCTACGAGCAGGAGATGGCGGAGTTCGAGCAGAGTGAGATCTCCTGAAGCAGTCGCGGCCGCGAGGACCGATGAGCTCCGCCGGGTTGCAAGGGATCGCTTCCGCGCGAGCACCGAGATCCCGACCGCCTTCTTTGCGGTGAACGCCGGGCGGATCGCCCACGCCTGCCGTGACCTGGCGCGCGCCTTCCACCGGGGCCATCGCCTGCTCGTCTTCGGTGAGGGCGCGCAGTGGAGCGACGCCCTCCACGTCTCGGTCGAGTTCGTGCACCCGGTCATCGTCGGGAAGCGCGCACTGCCGGCGCTGGCGCTCCCGGGCGATTTTCTTGCCCAGCTTCGCGCGGTCGGCGAGGCGGGCGATGTGGCGCTCGGGCTGGCGGTGGAGAGGTCCGAGAGGATGCGCGAGGCGCTCCTCGCCGCGAGCGAGCTGGGACTGTGCACCCTCGCGTTGGTGGGGAGGGACGGCGCTGACTGGCCTGCCGACCACGTCTTCGCCGTCCCCTCGGACGATCCGTTCGTGGTGCAGGAGGTCCTCGAAACGCTCTACCACGTTCTCTGGGAGCAGGTCCATGTATTCCTCGAGCATCCGGGGACGCTGAAGTGAGTACGTCGAGAGAGTGGGATAGCGATGGCCACTGCGAGATTGACCCTCTGACCGGCCGCTGCGCCACCTGCGCGGATGAGGGGATCGAGGGGCGGGTGCTTGCGCTCATCGGCGGCTCGCTGGCCGAGGTGGAGATGGAGGGTCAGGTACGCGAGGTGGCTATGGATCTCCTGGATCAGGTCGCGATCGGAGACCTGGTGCTCGTGCACGCCGGCGTCGCCATCGCCCATCTGGGGAGGTGACCATGGGCGATGCACCCTCCCACGCCTTTCTCTACCCCTTCCTCTACGAGGAGGAGGCGAACGAGGGCGCACCGGTGCTCGAGGAGGTGCAACGCTCCTCGCTGCAGAAGTGCCGGGAGGTGGTCGAGCTGCGGCGACGGTTCCTCGAGGAGCAGGAGGACGTCCTGCTCGGCGCCGCCGCCGCGATGGCTGAGCGCTTCCGCGCAGGAGGGCGGCTCCTGACCTTCGGCTGCGGCGGCTCCGCGACCGATGCGCTGGATGCGGCGCACGACTTCGCCTCCCCGCCGGACGGCAGGCGTGCGCTCCCGGCGCTCTCCCTGGCTGCCGACGTGGCGGTGATCACCGCGGTGGCGAACGATGTCGGCTTCGACAAGGTATTCCTGCGGCAGCTGATCTCGTATGGACGCGCGGGCGACATCGCGCTGGGCATCTCGACCAGCGGGAACTCGGCCTCACTCGTCGAGGGATTCCGCCAGGCACGGCGCCAGGGGATGCTCACCGTGGGGCTGCTGGGCTACGATGGTGGCGAGGTGGCGCGGAGCGGTATGCTCGATCACGCTCTCGTGATTCGTGCCGATTACGTTCCCCGGATCCAGGAGGCGCAAGCGACGGTCTACCACGCGCTGCGGGACCTGGTGGAGATGATGCTATGAAGTTCGTGGACGAGTACCGTGACGAGGTAGTCGGACGGAAGCTGGTACGGCGGATCGAGGAGCTGATTCCGCGTGCGCTCGAGGCGGCCGGTCACGAGCCTCCGCTGAAGATCATGGAGGTGTGCGGCGGCCACACGCACACCATCTTCAAGTACGGCGTCGAGGAGCTGCTCCCGCCGGAGGTGGACCTGGTGCACGGGCCGGGCTGCCCCGTCTGCGTGATCCCGATGGGGCGGCTGGACGACGGTATCCACATCGCCCGCCAGCCAGGAGTGATCTTCACCACCTTCGGCGACATGATGCGGGTGCCCGGCGCGAAAGGCTCGCTGCTGGATGCAAAGGCGGGGGGCGCCGACGTGCGCATGGTATAATCGCCGCTGGACGCCCTCAAGATCGCGCGTCAGAACCCGGAGCGTCGGGTGGTCTTCTTTGCGATCGGCTTCGAGACCACCGCCCCCTCGACCGCCCTCACCGTTCTTCGCGCGGCCGACGAGGGCGTCGAGAACTTCCAGATCTTCTGCAACCACGTCACCATCATCCCGGTCATCAAGGCGATCCTGGATTCGCCCGAACTGCGGCTGGACGGCTTCCTCGGCCCGGGCCACGTCTCGACCATCATCGGCACCCGTCCCTACACGTTCATCGCCCGTGACTACGGCAAGCCGCTGGTCACCAGCGGGTTCGAGCCGCTGGACGTGCTGCAGTCCATCTACGGCGTGGTGAAGCAGCTGGCGGAGGGACGCTGCGAGATCGAGAACCAGTACACGCGCGTGGTTCCCCCCGAGGGAAACCGCAAGGCGCTCGAGGTTCTCGCGCGGGTGTTCGAGCTGCGTCCCTTCTTCGAGTGGCGGGGGCTGGGCTTCATCACCCGCAGCGCGCTGAAGCTGCGCGAGGAGTTCGCCGCCTTCGACGCCGAGCGCCACTTCCAGATCCCCGGGTTGCGCGTCGCCGATCCCAAGGCCTGCCAGTGTGGGGAGGTGCTCAAGGGGGTGATCAAGCCCTGGGAGTGCAAGGTCTTCGGCACCGCCTGCACCCCGGAGCACCCGATCGGCACCTGCATGGTCTCGAGCGAGGGGGCCTGCGCCGCCTACTACAACTACGGCCGCTACTCGACCCGCGAGGCGAAGGCGCTGGTGCGCTGAGGGAGCGCGCGGGCCACCGATTCCTTGTTCCCGCGCGCGGCCACCGCTAACTTGTCGACAGGATTTCCTCACGGAGTCATCAACCGATGTCCACGCGTCCTTCGCCCCCCGTCGCACCGATCTCGCCCGAGGAGTACCTCGTGGCCGAGCGCGAGGCCGAGTACAAGAGCGAGTACTTCGGCGGCGAGATCCTCGCCATGACCGGCGCGAGCCGGGAGCACAATCTTCTTGTATCGAACCTCGTTGCCAGTCTTCACCCTCAGTTGCGGGGGCGACCCTGCGAACTCTACCCGAGCGACATGCGGGTGAAGATCACGCGTACCGGAGCGTACGCCTACCCGGATGTGGTGGTCGTGTGTGGCGAGCCGGAGTTCGAGGATGAGCACGTGGATACGCTGCTCAACCCGACAGTGCTCATCGAAGTGCTCTCCCCCTCGACGGAGAGACACGACCGCGGCCGTAAGTGGGAGCACTACCGTCGCCTGCCTTCCCTCACCGAGTTCCTGCTGGTGGCGCAGGATAAACCGCGAATCGAGCACTACCTCCGCCAGGAGGGCGGTCTCTGGCTCTTCGCCGACGCGAGCGGAGAGGATGCTTCCCTGCGACTGAGCTCGATCGGCTGTACGCTCGCGCTGCGCGACGTGTACGACAAGGTGCTCTAGCCATGCAGAGCGAGCTCGACATCCTGGCCAAAATCGAACGCGCGCGGCGCCACACCCCTGCCCGGCTGAGGGAGAAGCACATCACCCTCTCGCACGGCAGCGGCGGCAAGGCGATGCACGACCTGCTCGAGGCGGTCTTCCTGCGCGCCTTCGACAACCCGCTGCTCGCCACCCGCGAGGACCAGGCTGTCTTCGAGTTCGACGGTGGGACGCGCATCGCCTTCACCACGGACTCGTATGTGGTGAAGCCGCTCTTCTTTCCGGGCGGCGACATCGGCAAGCTCGCGGTGCATGGGACGATCAACGATCTGGCGGTCTCAGGCGCCGAGCCGCTCTTCCTCTCAGCCGGCTTCATTCTCGAGGAGGGGCTGGAGATCGAGGTGCTCGAGCGGGTGGTCGCCTCGATGCAGGCGGCGGCGGAGGAGGCAGGCGTCCCGATCGTGACCGGCGATACCAAGGTCGTCGAGCGCGGAAAGGCGGACGGCCTGTACATCAACACCGCGGGTGTGGGGGTGCTGCGGCACAGGGCGAGGCTCTCCGCCGCGAATGCGCGTCCGGGGGATGTGGTGCTCGTGAGCGGCCCCGTGGGTGACCACGGCACCGCCGTGCTGATCGCGCGGGGCGAGCTGGAGCTGGAGAGTGATCTGGAGAGCGACACCGCACCGCTGCACCGCCTGGTGGCGGCGCTGCTGGACGCGGTGCCCGAGGGCGTACGCGCGCTCCGCGATGCCACCCGCGGCGGCGTGGCGACCGTTCTCGTCGAGCTGGCGTTACGCTCCGAGACGTGCATGGTGCTCGACGAGACCGCCGTTCCTGTCCGTCCTGAGGTGCGCGGCGCCTGCGAGATCCTCGGCCTCGATCCTCTTTACGTGGCCAACGAGGGAAAGCTGGTGGCCGTGGTCGCACCGGAGGTCGCCGAGACGGCGCTGGCCGCGCTGCGCGGTGA
>JBPCIT010000221.1:0-7885 GCA_051006015.1 Longimicrobiaceae bacterium | reverse complement strand
CCAGGTCCGGCTGGTTCCGGTCGTCTTCGGCGCCTTCGTGCTGGGGATGATCATGATGTTCCTCGTCGGTCTCCGGCACGACCTGCGGGTGCGGCGCGTCCTGCGTGAGCGCCGGCTCCTGCAGGATAGCTATCCTCCGGCGGAGTACCGTTCGTCGCAGGACCCCTACGCTCCCCCCGACCTTCATCCGCCGCCGGACACCAGTTGAACCTGCTCCTCCTCCCGCTGGTCGCCGCGCTCCTCGCCTTCCTGACCGGCCTCCTTCCCGCTCTCCGCTTCGCCCCGCCACCGCTTCCGTTCGCCGGTCTCTCGATCCTGCTTCTGCTGGTCGCCGCCTTTCTGACGCGCTCGGAGACCTATGCGAATCGTGAGCGGTTGCTGCGCGGCGTGGTGCTGCTCGCCATCGGCGCCGCTGGTGCCGGACTGGGTGCGGGCGCCGCCCGGGTCGCCGCGGACGACTGCCGGGCGCTGCTGCCGGACCGCGCCCGCATCACCGTTCATGGCACGCTGGCGGCCAACTCGCTTCAGGGCGCGCAGCTGCCGGGGGGAGGCGCGCCGCTGCTGCCCCTGCTGGCGCGCGAGGTGCTCACCGACGCCGGTGCCGTCCCCGGCTGCAGCGGACCGATTCGCGTACGCCTCCCTGCGGAGGCGCCCGGTGCGGCGGCCGGCGCCGAGCTGCGCCTGAGTGGCGAGTGGGGCCGCTTCAACCGCCCCGGCCTGCACAGCCAGTGGCCGCGGGACCCGCGCTTCGCGGGGCTGCTGGTGGTGGACTCTGTCGTACTGCTCGCGCCGCCACGGCTCGGTGCGCATCCGCTGCTGACACTGCGGGGCAGGGCGGAGGCGCACCTGCACTGGCTCTTTCCCCGGCACGCGCCGCTCGCCGAGGCGCTGCTGCTGGGGCGGCGGGAGCTGATGGACCCCGCGTTGCGCGAGCGCTTCGCCCGCGCGGGGCTCGCGCACCTGCTGGCGATCAGCGGTATGCACGTGGGGCTGATTGCGGGGTCGCTGATGCTGCTCGGCAGCATCTTCCGCGTGCCGCGCCGGCGTCGCGCCTGGATCACGATCGGGTGCGTGGCGCTCTATCTCGCGGTGATCGGCGCGCCGACCTCCGCGGCCCGGGCGGGGCTGATGATCTCGCTCGTGCTGGCGGGGGTGCTGCTGCAGCGGCCCTCCGCCTCCCTGCCGCTCATCGCGGCGGCAGCGCTCGCGATCCTTGCGCACCGGCCGCTGGCGGTGCTCGAGCCCGGCTTCCAGCTTTCATTCGCTGGCGTGATAGGCATCCTGCTGGTGCGGCGTCCCGTGCTGCGGCTGCTCCCACGCGACTGGCTGCACGCCGGCTGGAAACGCGCTCCGATCGAGATGCTGACGGTGAGCGCGGCCGCCTTCCTGGCAACAGCACCCGTCGCCGCTTATCACTTCGGTCTGGTGGCGCCGATCGCCATCCTCGCCAACCTCCCCGCGATTCCGCTGATGAGCCTGGCGCTGATCGGCGTGGGTGCGGCGGCAGTGGCGGGCCTCGTGTCCGCACCGCTCGGGCGGCTGTTGGCGGATGGAGCGGGGCTGATGCTCGACCTGCTGGACGGCGTCGCCACGCTCGCCGCGCGCGTGCCCTTCGGCCATGCGGAGGTTCACCTCCCGCGCGGCTGGATGTGGGCGGCGGGAGCGGTGGCGCTGCTGCTCGGCTTCCACCTGGCGGCGCGCATGCGCGCGGCGGTCCGCTGGACGGTCGCCACCGGCTCGGCCGCGGCGGTGCTACTCGCCTGGCCGGCGGTGGCCGCCGACCGTGGCGGCGCGCTCGAGATCTACTTCCTCGATGTGGGGCAGGGCGACGCAACCGCGGTCCGCACGCCACAGAACCGCTGGATCCTCGTGGACGCCGGACCGCGCAGCGACAGCTACGACGCGGGCGAGCGGCGTATCCTCCCCTTCCTGCGCTCGCACGGGGTTCGGCGGATCGACGCGGTGATCCTCACCCACCCGCACGCCGACCACATCGGCGGGATGCCGGCACTGCTGCGGAGCGTCGAGGTGGGGCGGGTGATCGAGCCGGGCTACGTGGTAGGCAATCCCCTCTACCTCGAGACGCTGCGGCTGGTCGAGGAGCGCGAGGTTGCCTGGTCCGCGGCGCGGCCCGGGCGCACCCTGCAGATCGACGGTGTGACGCTCGAGCTGCTCTGGCCTGACGCGGAGCTGCTTGACCGGGTGACGGATGCGAACGAGATTAGCGCCGTGACGCTGCTCCGCTACGGAGAGCTCTCCGTGCTGCTCACCGGCGACGCCTATGCGGAGACGGAGCACGAGCTCGTCGCGCGACATGGCGAGCGGCTGCGCGCGCAGATCCTGAAGGCCGGACACCACGGGAGCCGCACCTCTACCTCGGAGAGGCTGCTCGACGCGGTGCGCCCGGAGCTGGTGGTGATCTCCGCGGGACGCAGGAACCGCTACGGCCATCCCGCGCCGGAGGTGCTCGCACGGCTGGCGGAGCGGGGCATCGAAGTTGCTCGTACCGACCTGGAAGGCACGATCTCGATCCGCCTCTCGCCAGCGGAGAACAGGCGGTGGCGACGGCTCGACCGCCGCTAGCAGGCTCCTCTACCGGATCCCGGCTCCCGTGAACCCGATCGCACGCTCTCTCGACATGATCCTGGGACCGCCTGCCGCACTCCCTGTCGGGCTACCGGAGGAGCTGCTTCCCGCGGGGGTGGAGATCCGTCGCGGGCGCCTGGTTCCCGCGCTCGGGGGATGGCTCTCGCGGCTGGGCGGCCCCGCGGCGGCGGTGGCGCTGCGCCGCACGATCGTGGTGCATCCGGGCGTGCCGATCACCCGCACCCTGCTCGCGCACGAGCTCGCGCACGTGCGGCAGTGGGAGGAGGATCTGCTCTTCCCCCTTCGCTACACGCTAGAGACCCTGCGCCGCGGCTATGTGAACAACCGCTACGAGCGCGCGGCTCGCGCTGCCGAGTCCGCGCCCGATCTTCATCCCCTTGCCTGAGAGGCTGCCGTGAGCAGATCCGTCGTCACCATCGAGCGGCACATCATCGAGCAGCAGCGCCAGTTCCCGGAAGCCACCGGCGCCTTCAGCAACATCCTCTACGACATCGCTCTGGCCGCCAAGCTGATCAGCCGGGAGGTCCGCCGGGCGGGTCTGGTGGACATCCTGGGGCAGGCCGGCGCGACCAACATCCACGGCGAGGACGTGCAGAAGCTTGACGAGTACGCCGACGACGTCATCTTCCGTGCCCTCGACCACTGCGGCCACCTCTGCGTTATGGGATCGGAGGAGAACGAGGAGCCCCTTCCCATTCCGGAGCAGTTTCCGACCGGCAGATACGCGTTCCTCTACGACCCGCTGGACGGCTCCTCCAACATCGACGTGAACGTCTCCGTGGGCACCATCTTCTCGATTCACCGGAAGATCTCCAAGGGTGAGCGGGGGAGCCTGGAGGATCTCCTGCAGCCCGGCTCGCGCCAGGTCGCGGCGGGCTACGTGGTGTACGGCTCCTCGACGATGCTGGTGTATACGACGGGGAACGGGGTCTATGGATTTACCCTCGACCCCTCGATCGGCGAGTTCCTCCTCTCTCACTCGAACATCCGCATCCCCACTCCGGGTCAGCGCACCTTCAGCGTGAACGACGGGAACTACGGACGGTGGTCGGAGGAGCAGCGCCGCTTCGTCGATCACCTCAAGGGAGTCGATGGCGAGAACACGAAGCCGTTCAGCGGGCGCTACGTCGGCTCGCTGGTGGCGGACTTCCACCGCACGCTGCTGAAGGGAGGCATCTTCATGTACCCGGCGGACGCGAAGAGCCCGCGGGGCAAGCTCCGCCTGCTCTACGAGGTCGCGCCGCTGGCGATGATCGCCGAGCAGGCGGGCGGGCGCGCCTCGGACGGCGAGCGGCCGATCCAGGAGATCATGCCCACCGAGCTGCACGAGCGCTCGCCGCTCTACATCGGCTCCGCGGAGTACGTCGAGCTGGCGGAGCGCTTCCTCGCCGGCGCCGAGGTGGGAGCGGGATGAGCGACGCCGAGCCGCACCGCCTGGTGGTTGACCGCTTCGAGGGCGACCTGGTCGTCGTCGAGGCGGATGGGGACCGATTCCTCGATCTGCCCCGCTGGCTGCTTCCCTCCAGGCTGCGCGAGGGTGATGTGGTGACGGCGCAGGCCGACACCGGGGAGAGTGGGGAGCGCCGCCTGGTGCTCTCGGTGGACCGCGCCGCGACGCAGGCAGCGCGGCAGGAGGCGGAGGCACTGCTCTCGCGCCTGCGCCGCCGCGATCCCGGCGGCGACATCCAGCTCTAGTGCCGGCTCGAGCCATCGGTGCCCGCATCGGACTCGCCTCCGCCGCGGCGAACCCCCTCTCATTGGTGAAGACTCAGCGTCCCCTGCTCACCGCCGAGTGGCGCTACCTGGCGATGCTCAACTTCGCGGCAGATCCCGCGCTGCTCGCTGCCTATGTGCCGGAGGGAACGCAGCTGGACAGCTGGAGGGGACGTACCTACCTGAGCGTCGTCGGCTTTCTCTTCCTGCAGACGAAGGTTCTCGGAGTTCCGGTGCCGCTGCACCGCACCTTCGAGCGGGTCAGCCTCCGCTTCTACGTTCGGCGGCGTGTGGGTGAGCGCTGGCGGCGCGGCGTGGTTTACATCGACGAGATCGTGCCGCGGTCGGCGGTCGCGCTCGTCGCACGCGCGCTCTACAACCGACCCTCTCGCACGCTGCCGATGCGCCACCACATCGAGGTCGGCTGCGACATGCTCCGGGAGGGCGGCAAGGTGGAGTATGGCTGGCAGGACGGCGACCTCTGGAGCTCGCTGCGCGCCGAACCCGTAGGTGCGCCGCAGCCACTGACACCCGGCTCCGAGGCTGAGTTCATCGCCGAGCACTACTGGGGGTACACGCGCCAGCGCGACGGCGGCACCTTCGAATATGCCGTCGAGCATCCGCCCTGGCGCGTGTGGCCGGTGCGCGACGCCAGCCTTCAGGCCGACGTCCGTTCACTCTTCGGTACCGCCTTCGTCGAGCCGCTGTCTGCTCCACCCTGCTCGGCATTCGTGGCGGACGGCTCGCCGATCCGCGTGCGCGCCGGCGCTCGGCTGTAGCCTGCCGAGACCGCCGGTGCCGCTACATCCGCGGCACTTCGCTCATCAGCGCCAGCAGGTTGCTCTCGGAGTCGCGGAAGAAGGCCAGCCACAGATCGAATCCCTCGAGGCGGGCGATCAGCTGCGGCTCGTGCTCGAAGGGGACCTCCCGGCTGCGGAGCAGCTCGTACGCCTGCTGGATCTCCCCAACTCGGTAGTACAGGATCGAGCTGGGATGGTCGAACTCCGGCGCCTCCGGAACGGCGAGCATCAGCCGAATGCCGCCGCAGTCGAAGAACGCAGCGTTGGGAATCTCGAAGTGGAAGCGGATTTCCAGCACGTCGCGGTAGAAGGCGATCGCCCTCTGCAGGTCGTGCACGGTGACCGAGATCTGGCCGATCCCGGAGATCTGGAGCTGCGGCGAATTGTCGTCCATACCTGCTCCTGCGTGGAAGGGTGAGGAACTGGTCGTCACGCCTGCACCCGCCTAAGTTGTGCAGGCACACCGCGTCCGCGCGGCGGACCCGGCGGACGCCGGCGGCCCGAGATACTTAGCAAAGCTAAATATAATCTGCATGGCTGCTCCCTCTCGCGCAAGGGCGCACGCGGGCGTGCCGGAGGAGCTCGCGCTGGCCGACCGCCTGCACTCCGCGGCGATCCGGCTGCTGCGCCGCCTGCGACGGCAGGACGTGAGCACAGGGATCAGCGCCCCGCAGCTCTCCGCGCTCTCGGTGATCGTCTTCGGCGGCCCGCTGACGCTCGGGGAGCTGGCGAAGGCGGAGCAGGTGCGCCCGCCGACCATCACGCGCCTGGTGAGCACGCTGGACGGTGCGGGGCTGGTGGTGCGCGAGAGTGACTCGGTGGACCGGCGGGTGGTTCGGGTGCGGGCGACCTCCCGCGGCAGGGAGGTGCTGGAGGAGGGGCGGCAGCGACGGGTTGCGTCGCTGGCCGAGCAGCTTCGCTCGCTGGAGCCGGATGAGCGCGGGACGCTAGCGGAGGCCGCGGGAATCCTCGAGCGGCTGTTGCAGGAGCGCGTCTGAATCGTCCACAGAACCACGGGAGGAGATGATGGAGCTTCGCACACTCGAGGGCATTCGCCTCCTCCGCGGCGCCTCGCCGGAGGGCGACCGGGTACTCACTGCGGAGGCGCTGAACTTCATCGCCCGGCTCCACCGCGAGTTCAATCCCGCCCGCGAGGCGCTGCTGCAGCGCCGGCGCGAGCGGCAGGCGGAGTTCGAGGCCGGCGCGCTCCCCGATTTCCTCCCGGAAACGGAGTCGGTCCGCAGCGGCGACTGGCGTGTCGCCCCCACTCCCGCGGACCTGCAGGACCGGCGCGTCGAGATCACCGGTCCGGTGGACGCGAAGATGGTGATCAACGTGCTGAACTCCGGCGCGCGGGCTTTCATGGCCGACTTCGAGGATGCGCTCTCCCCCACCTGGAGCAACGTCATCGAGGGGCAGGCGAATCTGATGGATGCGGTGCGCCGCAGGCTCGAGTTCACCAGCCCTGAGGGAAAGCGGTACCGTCTCGGCGAGAATCCGGCGACGCTGCTGGTGCGCCCCCGCGGCTGGCATCTGGTCGAGAAGCACGTCGAGGTGGATGGGCGGCCGATCTCGGCGAGCCTCTTCGACTTCGGGCTCTACTTCTTCCACAATGCGCGCGAGCTGCTCGAGCGCGGCTCCGGCCCCTACTTCTATCTCCCGAAGCTCGAGAGCCACCGCGAGGCGCGGCTCTGGAACGACGTCTTCAACTTCGCGCAGGACGCGCTCGGCATCCCCCGCGGCAGCGTTCGCGCGACGGTGCTGATCGAGACCATCCTGGCCGCCTTCGAGATGGAGGAGATCCTCTACGAGCTGCGCGAGCACTCGGCGGGGCTGAACGCGGGTCGCTGGGACTACATCTTCAGCATCATCAAGAAGTTTCGCCATCGCCCGGATTTCCTGCTCCCCGACCGCGCGCAGGTCACCATGGCGGTTCCCTTCATGCGCGCCTACGCGCAGCTGCTGGTGAAGAGCTGCCACCGCCGCGGCGCGCACGCGATCGGCGGGATGGCGGCCTTCATCCCCAGCCGCCGCGACGCCGAGGTCAGCGAGCGCGCGCTGGCGAAGGTGCGGGAGGACAAGGAGCGCGAGTCCAGCGACGGCTTCGATGGCACCTGGGTCGCCCACCCCGATCTGGTACCGGTTGCCGGCGAGATCTTCGACCGTGTGCTGGGCGAGCGGCCGCACCAGAAGGAGCGCCAGCGCGAGGATGTGCAGGCCTCGGCGAGCGAGCTGCTCGACGTGCGCATCCCTGGCGGTGAGGTGACGGAGGCAGGGGTGCGCAACAACATCAGCGTCGGGCTTCAGTATCTGGAGGCATGGCTCGGCGGCCTCGGCGCGGTGGCGATCTACAACCTGATGGAGGATGCGGCGACGGCCGAGATCTCTCGCGCGCAGCTCTGGCAGTGGATCCACCACCACGCGCAGCTCGCGGGCGGCGAGCGGGTCACCGCCGAGCTGTACCGCCGCATCCGCGACGAGGAGGTCGCCACCCTGACGGCCGGGAGAGGCGGCACCGGGAGCCGCTTCCGAGAGGCCGCCGAGCTGCTGGACGAGCTGGTGCTCGGCGAGGAGTTCACCGAGTTCCTTACGCTGCCGGGCTACGCGCGGCTGGAATAGCGCGATTGACAGCAGTCCCCTGGTTTCGTACGTTCCATACGGAACCTATGGAAGGAGGAAGGATGAACACGGATGTGCTCGCGCGGGTGCTCACCATCGAGGAGGTGAAGCAGAAGATGAAGGATATCCGTTCCGCCGCGGTGCAC
>JBPCIT010000220.1:0-19799 GCA_051006015.1 Longimicrobiaceae bacterium | reverse complement strand
CCCGTCCAATGGAGCGGAACTCCCAGTACCGGTCCGGGTGGCCGAAGGGCAGGTGGCCCCCGAAGACGCCAGACGGCCGCGGCGTGCTCGACCACCAGACGTCCTTCATGTGCGTATGGTAGATGCGGTCGGCGAAGCGCTCGATGAAGGCGAGGTAGTCCACGCCCTGGTAGCCGAAGTGGCTAGGGTCGTAGTTGAAGCCGAACGCCTCGCGCCGGCCGAGCGCCTGCAGGGCGCGCTCGGCGGAGGAGATGTCGAAGGCGATCTCCGTCGGGTGCACCTCCAGGCCGAAGCGCACGCCCACCTCGTCGAAGACGTCGAGGATGGGGTTCCAGCGCGCGGCGAAGTCCTCGTAGCCGGCGGCGATCATCTCGTCGGGAACGGAGGGGAAGCTGTAGAGCAGGTGCCAGATCGAGGAGCCGGTGAAGCCGTTCACCGCCTTGACACCGAGGCGTGCGGCGGCTCGGGCGGTGTTCCGCATCTCCTCGGCGGCGCGCTGCCGCACCCCCTCCGGGTCGCCATCTCCCCAAACGCGCGGGGGCAGGATGCTCTGGTGCCGCTCGTCGATCCGGTCGCACACCGCCTGGCCGACCAGATGGTTGCTGACGGCGAAGACCTGGAGGTCGTAGCGGGCCAGCAGGTCGTGCCGCCCCTGGCAGTAGTCATCCTCCGACAGCGCCCGATCGACCTCGAAGTGGTCGCCCCAGCAGGCGAGCTCCAGGCCGTCGAAGCCCCACTCGCTGGCCTTCTCGGCAAGGGTCTCCAGCGGCAGATCCGCCCACTGGCCGGTGAAAAGCGTTACGGGTCTGGACATCGTTCTCGTGCAAGAGGGTGAGCGAAGAAGTGCTGCCTCGGCGATCCGCTGGCCTCAGCCGCCGGGCGCGGTATACGCGGCGTCCACCCACTCCCGCCGCTCGCCGCTGCGCAGCGCCGCGTGGATGAAGTTTACTCCGAGCGCCCCGTCCCGCACAGTCGGGAAGTCGAGGTCGAGCGGGTCCGGCTCCTCTCCCGCCATACGCGCGGCGATGGTGCGGATGGCGTTGGCGTAGATGTTGGCGAAGGCCTCGAAGAAGGCCTCGGGGTGTCCCGAGGGAAGGCGGGTGGCATGCCGCGCGGCCGGCGCCAGATAGTCGTGCCCCGGCTTGAAGACGTCAGTCGGGCCGTCGTTGCGCCGCACGGAGAGGAAGTTCGGCTCCTCCTGCTTCCACTCCAGCGAGGCCTCGGTGCCGTAGACGCGGATGGCGAGCCGGTTCTCCTCCCCCACCGAGATCTGCGAGCAGAAGAGGATCCCCTTGGCACCGCCGCGGTAGCGGATCAGCATGTTGGCGTCGTCGTCGATGCGCCGCCCCTCCACAAAGGTGCTCACCTCGGCGAACAGCTGCTCCATCTCCAGCCCGGTGATGTAGTGTGCCAGATTCTCGGCGTGGGTGCCGATGTCGCCGATCGCGCCGGCGCCCGCCCGCGCGGGGTCGGTGCGCCAATCCGCCTGCTTGCTCCCCGTGGCCTCGACGAGCGTCGAGAGCCAGCCCTGGGAGTACTCCACCACCACCTTGCGCAGCTCGCCCAGAGCGCCTTCCTGCACCAGCGCCCGCGCCTGCTTGACCATCGGGTAGCCGGTGTAGTTGTGGGTGAGCGCGAAGATCACCCCCCGCTCCTCCACCAGTCGGCAGAGCGCTTCGGCATCCTCGAGGGTGGTCGTCAGCGGCTTGTCGCAGATCACGTGGAAGCCGCGCTCGACGAAGGTCCTCGCCACCGGGAAGTGCAGGTGGTTGGGGGTGACGATGGATACGAAGTCGATGCGCTCGTCCTCCGGCAGGGCCGCCTCGCGCTCGGCCATCTCCTCGTAGCTCGCGTACACCCGCTCGGGAGCGAGATGCAGCTCCCGCCCGTGCGCGGCCGACTTCTCGGCGTTGGAGGAGAACGCCCCGGCCACCAGCTCGGCCAGGCCATCGAGCGTGGCGGCGCGGCGGTGGACGGCGCCGATGAAGGCGCCGGGACCGCCGCCTACCATCCCATAACGAAGCTTCCGCTGCATCGGCATACGCACCCGAGGAGAAGGGTGTGGGGAAGAGGGCCGCGGACCCGGCCCGAGGCGGACCGCCGGCCGGGCAGCGGCGGTGCGCGGCGCAAACTATGCTACCGCGTGCCTTCGATCAAGGCGGCCCCTCGGATTCGCAGCGGCGTCCGGCCCGGAGCGGGATTTCGGAACATCTCTTGACAAATCCGGCACCGGCCGTCCATCATACTGGAAACGTTTACAGTCAGCGCTGGAGGCCCGCGCCTCGCTCCTCCGGCGTGGCAGGACCGACGTTCTCCACCACCGCGGAGGCGTATCCGGATGGGGTAACGATCAGAGAGGTGGCGCGCCGCGCGGGCGTATCCGTCGCGACCGTCTCGCGGGTGCTCAACAACAGCGGGCCCGCGAGCGAGGCTGCGCGCCACCGCATCCACGCCGCGGCCGCCGAGCTGCGCTACACGCCGCACGGAGCCGCTCGCAGCCTGATCACCCGGAAGACGCGCACCCTTGGCGTCCTCCTCCCCGACATCTACGGGGACTTCTTCTCGGAGGTGATTCGGGGGATCGATCAGGCGGTGCGAACGCACGACCACCATCTGCTGGTCTCCGGCTCGCACAACGACACCGCCGAGATCGAGGCGGCGCTGCAGGCGATGCGCGGCCGCGTGGATGGGCTCATCGTCATGTCGCCCGGGATCGACGCACCGGCGCTCGCCGCCAATCTCCCCGAGAATCTTCCGGTCGTCCTGCTCAACTGCCGCCCCCACGGCAGCTCCTTCGACACGCTGAACATCGACAACTTCGCGGGAGCGTACGCCGTGACCCGGCATCTCGTCGCCGTGCATGGCCACCGATGTGTGGCGTTGATCAAGGGCGCGGAGAGGAACTATGACGCCCAGGAGCGCCTGCGGGGCTATCGCGCCGCGCTGGAGGAGTCGGGGGCCGAGTGCTCGCAGAGCTGGGAGATCGCGGGCGACTTCACCGAATCCGCGGGCTACGCCGCGGTCGCGGGGATCCTCGAGCTGAAGCCCCGCCCGACCGCGATCTTCGCCGCGAACGATGCGATGGCGATCGGAGCGCTGAGCGCGCTGCGCGAGGCCGGGATGCGCGTGCCGGAGGATCTGGCGATCGTCGGCTTCGACGACATCCCCATCACCCGCTACGTGAGCCCGCCGCTCACCTCCATACAGGTGGCGATCAGCGAGCTCGGCACGCTCGCGGTGGAACATTTGATGCGGGCTTCGGCAGCAAAGAACCAGCATCCTCGGCAGCAGCAGATACTCCCGACCACACTCGTGGTGCGACGCTCCTGCGGCTGCACGCCGGCCGCGGATCCCGCAGGAGACTGACGCATGGACGCTGCGCTGGCGACGGGCAGTAGAGCTTGTGGGGCGTGCTCCCGGAGGAGCCCGCCACGCACCGCTCGTGGGGCCTCGCTCCACGAGCACCAGGACACCGGGCCGGTTGGCCGGGGTCTCACGTTCTCTTCAACAGAAGGAGCAGGATCATGTCAAAACCTCAAGTGAGTAGCGGGATCGGGAGGGCGGCAGTGCTCACCTGCTTACTCGCCCTCTTCGCCTGGGGCGACCTCTGGGCGCAGACGACGACCGGGACGATCCGCGGCAGGGTGCTGGACGAGCAGGCCGCCCCGGTGGCCTCGGCGCAGGTGGTGGCGACGAACACCGCGACGAACGCGCAGCGCGGCACGCTCTCGGGGCCGAACGGGGCCTACAATCTGGTCGGTCTGCAGCCTGGGAGCTACGAGGTGCGGGTCTCCTCGATCGGCTACGCGCCGCAGTCGCAGACGGTGCGGGTGCTGATCGGGCAATCGCTGACCATCGACCTGCAGCTCACCGCGCAGGCGGTGCAGCTCGAGGGGATCACCGTGACCGGCACACGGGCGGTCGAGACGCGCACCTCCGAGGTGGCCACCAACGTGACGCAGGAGCAGATCGAGAGCCTCCCGCAGCGCGATCGCAATTTCCTCGAGCTGGCGACGCTCGCACCGGGTGTGCGCAGCACGGGTGGCGAGACCGGCCGGTCCATCGCCTTCGGGTCGCTACCCTCGGAGCAGATCAACGTCTTCATCGACGGGGCCAGCTACAAGAGCGACATCCTCACGGGCGGTGTGGCCGGACAGGATGCCAGCCGCGGCAACCCCTTCCCTCAGGCGGCGGTGCAGGAGTTCCGCGTGCTGACGCAGAACTTCAAGGCGGAGTACCAGAAGGCGTCGAGCGCGATCATCACCGCCACCACCCGCTCGGGAACCAACACCTGGTCGGGCGGCCTCTTCGCGTACGGGGTGAATGACAACTTCGTCGCCCGTGATGCCATCGCGCGCGAGCGTGGGTTGGCTCGCCCGGACTATCGCAACCTGCAGATCGGCGGCAGTCTGGGAGGTCCGCTCCAGCAGGATCGGTTGTTCGTCTTCGGCACCTATGAGCTGAACCACCGGGATCAGCCGGTAAACGTGGCTCCGGGCGGCGCGGTGGGGAACGCGCCTCCAGGCTTGAATCCTCAGCAGTACACGGGGCAGTTCACCACCGAGTTCCGCCAGCATTCCGGCTTCGGCAAGCTGACGTTCCTGCCCGCCCCGGAGCACACGCTGGATGTGAGTGTCAACATCCGCAGCGAGAGTGATGTTCGCGGCTTCGGTGGCGAGACCACGCGCGAAGCCGCGGAGAACGTCCAGAATGATGTCTACACCGGGGTGGCGAACTACCGCTTTGCGAGCGGCAACCTGCTCAACGAGGCGCAGGTCACGCTGCAGCGCTACCAGTGGAACCCGGTGCCGCTCGACATGAACACACCGGGTCGCAATTACTTCGGCATCATCCGTATCGGCGGGCGCGACACGCGGCAGGAGTGGACGCAGGATCGTCTCGCGCTGCGCAACGACGTGACGCTCTCCGGCTTCGAGGCGGCGGGCAACCACGTATTGAAGGGTGGTGTGAACCTGGACTTCCTCCGCTACGAGTCGGAGAAGTTCTTCAACGCCAACCCCGTCTTCAACTTCCGGAATGACGAGCAGTACCGCCGTCCGTTCGAGGCGCTCTTCGGCTTCGGCGATCCTCGGATCTCGGCGAACAACACGCAGTTCGGCGTCTATCTGCAGGATGACTGGACAGTCCTCCCGCGGCTCGAGCTGAATCTGGGCGTGCGCTGGGATGTGGAGACCAACGCGTTCAACAACGACTACGTCACCCCGCAGGCGCTACGCGATTCGCTCTCGGGACCGATGCGGGACCGCTTCTTCGTGACGCGGCCCCGTCCGGGGCAGCCGACCATGATGGACACGGTGCGCGTCCTGGATCAGCTCGGCGGCTTCGATCAGTACTTCACCAGTGGCCGCTCGGATCGGCAACCCTTCTACGGCGCGATCCAGCCGCGCATCGGCGCCTCCTTCGACCTGTTCGGCAACGGGCAGACGGTGCTCTTCGGCGGATTTGGCGTGTACTTCGACCGCGACGTCTGGAACTACATGCTGGACGAGCAGTTCCGCCGGCAGTTCCGGGTGCTGCGGCTCGAGTTCAACGATGTGGGACCCACCGAGGCTTGCCCCCGCTGCGTCGCCTGGGATGAGCGCTACTTCGATCGTGACGAGCTGCGGCGTCTGGCGGAGAGCGGCCAGTCCGGTCTGCCCGAGGTCTTCCTCATCAACAACGAGACGCGGCCGCCGCGCTCGAACCAGTTCAGCGGCGGGCTTCGGCAGACGGTAGGGGACGTGCTGCTGTCGGCGACCTATACCGGGACCCGCAGCGACAACGGCTTCGCCTTCGTGCGGGTGACGCCCTGGAACGGCCTGGCGCCGAACTACAGCCAGGCGTTCGCTTCGACCAACGACGTGCGCACCTGGTACGACGCCATGGTGCTCAAGGCCGAACGTCCTCTGCGCCAGGGCATGCGCTGGGGTGGCACCTTCCACTACACGCTCGCGCGTGCCGAGCAGCAGGGCGACTACTTCTTCGCCCTGGACGACCGCTACGCGACGGTGGAGGAGTATCCGCGGCGGGAATCCACCGCCGACCAGCGTCACAGCGTGACCGCGAACGCCATCGTGCGGCTGCCCTTCGACGTGCTCTTCAGCACGCTCGTGCAGCTCGGCTCCGGCTACCCGATCATCGGCACCGACGCCACGCGCGGCTGGGGCCCGGGTGAGCGGCGGACGCTCGTCTTCCGCCCGCCAACCTATGGGATCTTCGGGGTGGGCAATGCGTTCGCCACACGCACGGTGGACGTACGGCTCGCCAAGGAGCTGAGGCTGACGGGTGATCAGCGCGTCAGCCTGCAGGTGGACCTCTTCAATGCCTTCAACACGGCCACCTACACCGGCTTCGAAGTGACCCGGACGCCGGAAGGCAACCCGAACTTCGGCCGTCCGACTGCCGCCGTGGATGGCCGCCGGCTGCAACTCGGCTTGCGGTACGACTTCTGATGAGATGGGTGAAGCAGTTGTTGTTCTTCCCTGGCAGGTCCACACCGGACCTGCCAGTGGCACACTCTGTTTCACGCTGGGGCATCACGCAGCGCCCTCCCTACACCTCCATGCCAACGTTGCAACGCCTGCGGCAATCGCTTGCGTGGAAACTGCTGCTCTGTGCCCTGGTCGGCATCGCGGCTTGTGAGCGCCGCACTGCGGCCCGATCCGCGGAGGCTGCCGGGCCGCCCGAGGAGAACCGCTTTACGCGGACGGTGCTGTTGGAGGGTCTGGATGAGCCGATCGCGCTGGACTTCGACCGCCAGGGACAAGTCTACATCATCGAGCGGCCGGGAGCGCTGAAGCGGTTCGACGAGGCCACGGGGCAGGTCACGCTCCTTGGCACGATCCCCGTCTTCACCGAGAGCGAGTGCGGACTGATCGGGCTCCTGCTGGACAGGGAGTTCGAGACGACGCGGCACATCTACCTGTACTACCAGGTGCCGGGAGAGGTGCGCGAGTCGCGCCTTTCCCGCTTCACGCTCAGCACCGACGACCAGCTCGACCTGGGCTCGGAGATCGTGCTGCTGAGCTGGCCACACGAGGTGGCCTCTCACATGGGCGGTGGAATGATCTGGGATCCGCGCGGCACGGGCGACCTCTACCTGGCGACCGGCGAGAACTCTACCCCGACGCAGTATTCTCCCCTGCTCTGGACGAATCCCGGCGGGGCCGGTCAGGATGCGCAGCGCACCGCGGGCAACACCAACGATCTGAGAGGAAAGATCCTGCGGATCCGGCCGCAGCCGGACGGCAGCTACACCATTCCGGAGGGCAACCTCTTCCCGCCAGGCACGCCGAACACCCGTCCGGAGATCTACGTGATGGGCACGCGGAATCCCTGGCGGCTCTCGATCGACTCACGGACCGGCTACCTCTACTGGGGCGACGTGGGCCCGGATGCCGGCCAGGACTCGACCGGGATCGGCCCCCGGGGCTACGACGAGTTGAATGTGGCGCCGAGCGCGGGCAACTACGGCTGGCCCTTCTTCATCGGGTACAATCGGCCGTACCACAGCTACGACCCCGAAACCGAGACATTCGGTGCCACCTTCGACCCGGAGCGGCCGGTCAACTCCTCCCCCAACAACACGGGGCTGCGGGAGCTGCCTCCGGCGCGGCCGGCGCTGATCGCCTATCCCTATGGCGTCTCCGAGGAGTATCCGATCCTGAGCAGCGGAGGCCGCGCCGCGGTCGGCGGCCCGCTCTTCCGCACGGCGAACTTCGCGGCTGCCGCGCGGCCGTTCCCCGAGTACTATGACGGCAAGTGGCTGGTGGTGGATTTCATCCGCAACTGGATCATGGTGGTGGCCACCAACGAGCAGGGTACCGAGGTGGTGTCGCTGGAGCGCTTCCTCCCCGCTGAGCGTTACAACAGCCCGCTCGACATGAAGTTCGGGTCGAGCGGCGATCTGTACGTCATCGAGTATGGCCGCAGCCCGGACGGACGTCTCTCGAAGATCGAGTACAACGCCGGCAATCGGGCCCCACGGGTGCAGGCCGCCGTCGATCGGACGGCCGGTGCCACGCCGCTGCGGATCGCCCTCTCCTCGGAGGGCACGCTGGACCATGACGGCGACCGTCTCCGTTATGAGTGGGTGGTGACGCGCAGGGAGGGTGGCGCATCGCAGCGCTTCACCGACCCGAATCCAACGGTGACGCTCACCGAGCCCGGTGTCTACCATGTGGTGCTCACCGCCACCGATCCTGCGGGCGAGTCGGGTAGCACGGAGCTGGAAATCGTGGCCGGCAACGAGCCGCCGGTGCTGACGCTGGAGATCACCGGAGGCAACCGTTCATTCTACTTCCCCGACGGGGCGATCGCGTATCGGGTGAACGTGAGCGACCACGAGGACGGACGCCTCGCCGATGGCGACATCGCGGCGGAGGATGTGCAGGTCACCGTCGAGTATGTGCCAGCGGGCCTCTCCCCTGTAGACCTGGCGGAGGTGAACAGCCTCACCCCGGGAGCATCCGCACAGCACGTGCGTGCGTTCGGCCTGCTCGCGCAGTACAACTGCGCCGCCTGCCACGCGGTCGACACGCGGATCCTGGGACCCTCGTTCCATGAGGTGGCGCAACGCTATCAGGACCGGCAGGGCGCGGTGGATTTCCTCTCGCAGAAGATCATCACCGGGGGAAGCGGCGTGTGGGGGCAAACCCCGATGCCTCCGCACCCGAGCATCACACCCGCCCAGGGAGCCACCCTGGCGCAGTACGTGCTGAGCCTCGCGCGGGCGGACGCTGCGCCGCAGCGCCTGCCGCTGCAGGGACGTTACGCGCCGACGGTCCGCACGGTGCCGCGGGGCGAGCCGGACCAGCAGCTGGAACCGCAGCCCGGGGCCTATCTGCTGCGCGCGACGTATACGGACCGCGGAGCCAGCGGGGTAGCGCCCATCATGGCGAGCCAGGTCGTGCTGCTGCGCTACCCCCAGCTCGCCCCCGAGACGGCGGATGTCATCTCGGAGGGCATCTCGGATGCGCCCTCGCGCGGAGACCCGATGTTCATCGTCTCGCGCGACGGGGCGCACATCAGCTTCAGAGGCATCGATCTGACCGGAGTCGATCACGTCGAGATCGGCGCGCTCACCAGGTTCTGGACCTGGTCGCACTTCCTGGGCGGCACGGCGGAGGTTCGCCTGGGCTCGCCGACGGGGCAGCTGGTGGGGACACCCGTCACCATCACGCCCCCCGCGACGCTGCCGGATCAGGTGGTGCTGGGCGAGAACCTCGAGAAGCCGGTGGTGGTGGACGTCTCCGCAGTGAGTGGCATGCACGACGTGTACTTCGTCTTCCGCAACGCGCAGGCTCGTGCCGACGACGCGCTGATGATCCTGACCGGGATCGGCTTCCGGCAGGGCCCGGCGCCAGCCGCGAGGCCGCGGTAGGCGAGCCGGATGAGAGCTCGCCTCGCCTCCACTGGAAGGTACCTGGCAGCGATCCTGCCGCCGCTCCTGCTTGCTGCCGCGGACCTTGCCGCGCAGCTCGGCAGGATCCCCGAGGGCTTCACACCCATCTTCAACGGCAGGGATCTCACCGGCTGGCACCCCAGCCTCACCACTCATCAAGGCACCAACGCCGACTTCTCCGTGGAGGACGGAGTGCTGGTGCTCCGTCAGAACCCCTACGGACAGGGCGGCGTCCTGCTGACGGACAGGAAGTACGGGGACTTCGAGCTGTATCTGGAAGCCAGACCCGACTGGGGCACCAATGGCGGCATCTTCTTCCGCTCCGCGGAGAGCGCCTCCGCCTATCAGATCGAGCTGGCGGGGGGAACTGGGGGCACGGGTGATCTGATCGGCGAGATGCTGCGCGTCACCACCAGCGCCCGGGCGACGCGGATCGAGGAGGTGTGGAGGGAGGAGGAGTGGAACTCCTTCCGCTTGCGCGTCGTCGGCGAGGTGCCGCAGGTGACGCTCTGGGTGAACGACGTGCTGATGTGGGAGGTGCAGGCGGAGCGAAACGATCTGATCGCTGACGCCACCGAGGGAATGATCGGTCTGCAGGTGCACTGGAGCACCACGCTCACCCCCACGGCGGGCTCCTTCGACATGAGCGGCTCCTGGAAGCCGGGCGCCGCGCATCGCTTTCGCAACATTGGAATCCGGGAGCTGGAGGCCCTCACCCCCGCCTCGCAGGCTCGGCACCCCCCCTCCCGCCTGCGGGAGAGGGGGAAAGGGGGTGAGGGCCAGCGGGGGGCGAGGGTCACCAAACAGCGGACCGTCACGAACCCGGTTGGAATGGAGTTCGTGCAGATCCAGCCGGGCAGCATGGTGGTGGGCCGGTTCCAGCCCACCTGCCCCGCGCCGCCGACCGGCGCGCCGCCAGGCGCGGCCGCCGAGCAGCCAGTCAGCCGGGGACCGCGACAGGATCCGCGTGCGCTCTGGACGCCGGAGGACTACCGCCGTTGCGCGGAGATGGTGCAGCGCGAGGCGCGGCCCGGCTTCACGGTAACCATCGAGCGGCCGTACCAGATCGGCAGGTACGAGGTCACCCAGGCCGAGTGGAAGCGGGTCATGGGCACCAACCCGTCGGTCTTCCAGGGGAGCCGAGTCGCAGGGGATTCCGATCGCCACCCTGTCGACAACGTCACCTGGGAGGACGCACAGGACTTTCTCGCACGGCTGAACGAGCTGGACGCGAGCGCCGTCTACCGGCTGCCGACGGAGTGGGAGTGGGAGTACGCGGCGCGGGCTGGTGCCGACGAGGATCTTTCCTGGGCGGAGGTGCCGGATCACGCCTGGCTGGCGCTGGTCGACAAGGGCACCACGCGACCCGTAGGCACCAAGAAGCCCAACGCGTGGGGCCTCCACGACATGCTGGGAAACGTCTGGGAGTGGGTGCAGGATTACTACAACCACGAGCTGTTCGCCGATCCGACGCCACCGCGTACGGGTACCGTCCGTGTCCTACGCGGCGGCAGCTTCCTGGGCGACGTCAAGAACACCACCTACTTCGAGCGCGGCGCGGGACCCGGCAACGGCTTCGACGTGGGCTTCCGCATCGTACGGGAGCCGAAGTAGAATGTGCGGCCATCTCTTCACTCAAGCCCTGGATGGTATGACAGCCACCGTCGCACGTATCCTGGTCCTGGGCCTGCTCGTCGCGGCGTGCACTCCGCAGCCCGCGCCGAGCACCGCCCCCCAGCCACCGACCGACGACGCCTTCCTCGACACCCTGCAGCAGCGCACCTTCAACTTCTTCTGGGAGACCACCAACCCGCGCAACGGGCTGGCGCCGGACCGCTACCCCACGCGCTCCTTCGCGAGTGTGGCGGCGGTGGGCTTCGCGCTCACCGCCTATCCGGTGGGAGCCGAGCGGGGCTACGTCACCCGCGAGCAGGCGCGCGAGCGGGTGCTGACCACCCTGCGCTTCCTCTGGCGGGCGCCGCAGGGGGAGCAGCCGGCCGGGATCACCGGATACCGCGGGTTCTTCTACCACTTCCTGGACATGGAGAGCGGGCACCGCTTCGAGCGGGTCGAGCTCTCCACCATCGACACCGCGCTGCTGATGGGCGGGGTGCTCTTCTGCCAGCAGTACTTCGACGGCGCACACGCGGAGGAGGCGGAGATCCGCACCCTGGCCGACTCGCTCTACCGGCGCGTCCAGTGGAGCTGGGTCAATCCGCAGGCGCCGCTGATCGGCATGGGGTGGCATCCGGAGACGGGCTTCATTCCGCACTCCTACCGCGGCTACGACGAGGCGATGCTGCTGTACGTGCTCGCCCTCGGCTCGCCGACGCACCCGGTGGGGCCGGAGTCCTGGCAGGCGTTCACCAGCAGCCACCCCTGGCGTGACTTCTACGGGCAGGAGCATGTGAACTTCGCGCCGCTCTTCGGGCACCAGTACTCGCACGTCTGGATCGACTTCCGGGGGATCCGGGATGAGTACATGCGCGGCCGCGGCATCGACTACTTCGAGAACTCGCGCCGCGCGACGATCTCTCAGCGAGCCTATGCGCAGGACAACCCGATGAGGTGGCGGGGGTACGGCGGCGACATCTGGGGACTCACCGCGAGCGACGGCCCCAAGGACACCGTGCTGGTCATCGACCGTCAGCCGCGGCAGTTTTGGTCATATCGGGCGCGCGGCGCCGCAGCCACGCAGATCGAGGACGACGGCACGCTGGTACCGACCGCTGCGGGGGGCTCGATCCCCTTCGCGCCGGAGATCACCATCCCGGCGCTGAAGGGGATGCGCGAGCGCTACGGTGAGCATCTGTGGGGGGAGTATGGATTTCTCGACGCCTTCAATCCGACGCTCGATTTCGAGCTTCCGTCGGGTGTGCGACTTCAGCACGGGCACATCGTGCCCGGCGTGGGCTGGTTCGACACCGACTACCTGGGCATCGACCAGGGCCCCATCCTGCTGATGGCCGAGAACCACCGCAGCGAGCTGGTCTGGCGCTACATGCAGCGCAGCCCGTATATCGTGCGGGGCCTCTGCCGCGCCGGCTTCACCGGCGGCTGGCTGCAGGGACGCTGCGGCTGAGGGGAGTGTGATTCGCACGGGGTGCAGGTCGAAGTGATACGCATCGGCAGGAGAGCAGGCCACCTTAGCCGCGGAGGCACACCTTGGGATTGCTCGCCACTCTCGACTGGCTGATCATCGGGCTGTACTTCGTGCTGGTCTTCGGCGTCGCCATCTGGGCGACGCGGCGGGAGAGATCGGGTCAGGAAACCTCGGCCGATTACTTCCTGGCCGGGCGCAACGTCGGCTGGTTCGTGGTCGGGGCGTCGCTCTTCGCCTCGAACATCGGCTCGGAGCACCTGGTCGGGCTGGCGGGCACCGGCGCGGCGAGCGGAGTGGCGGTGGGGCAGTTCGAGGTGCTCGCCTCCCTCATCCTGCTCATCCTGGGGTGGGTGTTCGTCCCCTTCTATCTGGCGAGCGGCGTCTATACGATGCCCGAGTTCCTCGAGCGGCGCTACTCGGCGGGGGCGCGCTGGTATCTCGCCATCATCTCGATCGTCGGCTACGTCCTCACCAAGATCTCGGTCACCATCGCGGCGGGGGGGATCGTCTTCGAGTCGCTGATGGGGATCGACTTCTGGACCGGTGCGCTGGTGGTGGTGATCGTGACGGGCATCTACACCATCTTCGGCGGCCTGCGCGCGGTGCTCTATACCGACCTGCTGCAGATGTTCGTGCTCATCGGCGGCGCGGTCACGGTGACGCTGCTGGGGCTCTCCGCGCTCGGCGGGTGGGATGCGATGGTGGATACCGTCGGGCCCGACTTCCTCTCGATGTGGAGGCCCACCACCGACCCCGACTTCCCCTGGACGGGGATCCTCTTCGGCGCGCCGATCCTGGGGGTGTGGTACTGGTGCACCGACCAGTTCATCGTGCAGCGCGTGCTGGCGGCGAAGGACGAGGACAACGCCCGGCGCGGCACCATCTTCGCCGGCTTCCTGAAGCTCCTGCCGGTCTTCATCTTCGTGATTCCGGGCGTGATCGCCCACGCCCTCTCGCAGCAGGGGCGGCTGCAGCTCGCCGCGCCGGACCAGGCACTGCCGACGCTGATCGGGACGCTCCTGCCGGTCGGCCTGCGCGGCGTGGTGGTGGCGGGGCTGCTGGCGGCGCTGATGAGCTCGCTCTCCTCGGTCTTCAACTCGACCTCGACGCTGATCACCTGGGACATCTACAAGAAGCTCCATCCCACCGCGTCGGAGCAGCGGCTGGTGTGGGTGGGGCGGATCTCCACCGGGGTGCTGGTGGTGTTCGGGTTGGCCTGGATCCCCCTGATGCAGCTGATCTCCGGGCAGCTCTACCAGTACCTCCAGAGCGTCCAGGCCTACATCTCGCCGCCCATCGCTTCGGTCTTCCTGGTCGGGGTCTTCTGGCAGCGGGTGAATGCGCGTGGCGCCATGGCCGCGCTGCTCACCGGGTTCGTGCTCGGGATGGGCCGGCTGGTGGCCGAGCTGAACAAGGGGCGGCTCGACGGCTGGCTCTTCGCCTACGCCGACCTCAACTTCCTGCACTTCGCCATCGTGCTCTTCGTGATCTGCACGATCATCCTGGTGCTGGTGAGCTTCACCGCGCCGCCCCCTCCGGCGGAGCAGGTGGCCGGGCTCACCTACGACACTCCCGCGCAGCCCACGGTGAGCGTCCACGGAACCGGGTGGCGGCGCACGGACTCCGTGCTCACCCTCCTGGTGCTGGCGGGTGTGGGGATGTTGTGGTGGTACTTCTCGGGATGATGAGACTCCTCCCCGCCGCCGGGACTTTCCTCCTGCTGCTCGCGGCGGGCGCCTGCGCGATGGCGGCCTCGCGGGAGACGCCGAGCACCGGGCAGTCGCCGCAGGAGCTGCGGCGCCGGGTGGTGCGCGAGGTCCAGGGCCGTTACCTGCTCTTCCTCCCCGCGGGGTATGCCGGCTCGGGGAGCGAGAGCTGGCCGCTGATCCTCTTCCTGCACGGCGCGGGGGAGCGCGGCGACGATCTGGAGAAGGTGGCGATCCACGGCCCGCCGAAGCTGGTCGTGGAGCGACCGGACTTTCCCTTCATCGTGCTTTCGCCGCAGGTGCCGGAGGAGCGGATCTGGTCGATCCAGTTCCTCGACGCGCTGCTCGACGAGGTGACGGAGCGCTACCGGGTGGACCCGGAGCGCATCTACGTGACGGGCCTGAGCATGGGCGGCTACGGGACCTGGCATCTGGCGATGGAGTACCCGCACCGCTTCGCGGCCATCGCGCCGATCAGCGGTGGCGCGACCATCACCGGCGCCTGCACGCTGCGGCACCTGCCGATCTGGGTCTTCCACGGCGCGCAGGACGAGATCGTGCCGCCCTCCCGCTCGGAGGAGCTGGTCGAGCGGCTGCGCCGCTGCGAGGGGAACGTGCGCTTCACCCTCTACCCGGATGCCGGGCACGACGCCTGGACGCGCACCTACGAGAATCCGGAGCTGTACGACTGGTTCCTGCAGCACCGACGGGCCCTCACCCCCTAACCCCCTCTCCCAATTCTGGGAGAGGCGGAACTATTACCGAGAGGGGGACAAGATGAACGAGCGGAAGCAGGTTCGTGGAGTATCGTCTGATTTGCGCAGAACGGCGCGGGAGCTGCGTCGCTCAGCGACTACGGCAGAGGCAGTGATGTGGGAAGCGTTGCGCGCGGGCCGGCTCGACGGCCTGAAGTTCCGGCGCCAACATACGGTAGGCCGTTTTGTGCTGGACTTCTACTGTCCGGAGTTCAAGCTCGTCGTCGAGGTGGACTGTGATATCCACGAGCAGCAGCCGGAATGCGACGCAGCGCGTAGCGCTGAGTTGATCGCTTATGGATGTCGGATACTGCGCTTCCGCAACGAGGAAGTGTTGAATGCACTGCCTGCCGTGCTCGACCGCATCCGCACTGCCGCGCTGAACCAGTCCCCCCTCTCCCAGAAGTGGGAGAGGGGGTTAGGGGGTGAGGGCCTCATCGGCCACAGAATGGAGAGCCAGCCATGATGCACATGAAACCCCTCCTCCCCCTTCTCCTCGTCCTGAGCGCCTGCCGCGGCGCCTCTGCCGAGTCGGGCACGATCACCCTGCGCTTCTGGGGGATGGGGCGCGAGGGCGAGGTGGTGGCGGAGCTGATGCCGGAGTTCGAGCGCGAGAATCCCGGCATCCGGGTGCGGGTGCAGCAGATCCCCTGGACGGCGGCGCACGAGAAGCTGCTCACCGCGCAGGTCGGCGGCGCCACGCCGGATGTCTCCCAGCTCGGCAATACCTGGGTGTCGGAGTTCGCTGCCATCGATGCCCTCGAGCCGCTGGAGCCCTGGATCGCCCGTTCCGCGGCGATCTCCCCGGAGGCCTACTTCACCGGCATCTGGAACACCAACGTCGTGGACGATACCCTCTGGGGCGTGCCGTGGTATGTGGACACGCGGGTGATCTTCTACCGTAGCGACATCCTGGCCGCTGCCGGCTACGACTCGATCCCGCAGAGCTGGCAGGGATGGGTGGAGGCGATGCAGGCGGTGAAGCGGCAGGTCGGCCCGAACCGGTACGCGATCTTCCTGCCCACCAACGAGTGGATGCAGCCGGTGATCTTCGGGCAGCAGATGGGATCGCCGATTCTGAAGGACGATGGGCAGTTCGGCGCCTTCAGCGATCCGGCTTTCCGGGAGGGTTTCGACTTCTACCTCGATCTGTACCGCAGCGGCCTCGCGCCGGCGATGGGCCACCACGACGTGGCAAACGCCTACCAGGAGTTCGAGCGCGGCTTCTTCAGCATGTGGATCACCGGGCCCTGGAACCTGGGCGAGTTCCGCCGCCGCCTCTCCGCTGACATGCAGGAGCACTGGGCGACGGCACCGATGCCGGGTCCGACCGGGCCGGAGACGGGGGTCTCGAACGCGGGCGGCGCCAGCCTGGTGATGTACCGCGGCTCGCGGCACAAGGAAGCGGCGTGGAAGCTTGTCGAGTTCCTCTCCCGCCCCGAGCAGCAGCTCCGCTTCTACGAGCTGACGGGGAGCCTGCCCGCGCGGACGGAGGCGTGGCACACCTCGGGTCTGGCGAGTGATCGGCACGCACGGGCGTTCTGGGAGCAGCTGCAGCGCGTGGAGCCGCTGCCCGCGGTGCCGGAGATCGAGTCCATCATGAGCCGGATCATCGATCACGCCGAGTCCTCGATCCGGGGCGGCGTGCCGGCCGAGCGGTCGCTGGCGGCGCTGGACCGCGACACCAACCGCATCCTGGAGAAGCGGCGCTGGATGCTGGCGCGGCAGGAGGAGCGCGCGCAGGAGAGCGCGCTGAACGCGGGCGGGGGGCAGAGGAGGGAGCGATGAGCCTCCCCGGCTCGCGCACGGAGCGGCTCACCGCTCCGCCGGCTCCGCCGGCGCCCTCCCGTTCGGTAGCTGGCGCCGCGCCGCAGGTGCGCCCGACCCTCGGAGAGGACAACCGCACCGCCTGGCTGTTTCTCGCTCCCGCGCTGCTGCTGATCGGGGTGTTCTTCTTCCTCCCCGTGGCCGCATCGCTGCTGCTCAGCGTCACCGACTTCGACATCTACGCCATCGCCAGCCTGGCCAACGCTCGCTTCGTCGGCCTGCGCAACTATGCCGAGCTGCTGCAGAACCCGCTCTTCTGGACGGCGGTCAGGAACACCTTCTACTTCGCCCTGGTCGGCGGGCCGCTGACCGTAGCCACCTCTCTCGGGGCCGCGCTGCTCATCAGCAGCCGGCTCGTACGCTTCAAGGGCCTCTTCCGGACCCTCTACTTCGTCCCCTTCGTTACCACGCTGGTCGCGGTGGCGATCGTCTGGCGCTATCTCTACCACCCGCAGTACGGGCTGCTGAACTACGTGCTGGGATGGGTCGGCATCAGCCCCATCGACTGGCTTGGGGATCCGCGCTGGGCGATGCCGGCCATCATCCTGCTCGGGGTGTGGAAGAACTTCGGCTACAACATGCTGATCTTCATCGCCGGGCTGCAGAACGTTCCGTCCGAGCTGTACGAAGCGGCGGAGCTGGACGGAGCGGGTGCGGTTCGCCGCTTCTGGCACGTGACGCTGCCGATGCTCGCGCCGACCTTCCTCTTCGTGGGCGTGATCACCATGATCGGCTACTTCCAGCTCTTCGCCGAGCCGTACGTGATGACCGGCGGCGGTCCGCTCAAGGCCACCACCAGCCTGGTGCTGCTGATGTACGAGGAGGGCTTCCGCTGGTGGCGGATGGGAGTGGCGGCGGCGGTGGCCTTCATCCTCTTCCTGATCATCCTTGCCTGGACGCTGCTGCAGTTCCGCCTGCAGCGGGAGGCGGCATGATGACAGGGAAGAGGGAAGAGGAAAGAGGAAAGAGCAACTACGGCGTTTCCTCATGCTCACCCGGTTATCTCCCCCCTCTCCCAGCAGTCCGGTGCGCGCAGCGCAGCGCCATTCTGGGAGAGGAGGGTCGGGGGAGTGAGGGCCAGGAGCCTGCGCCATGAACCACCGTCCTCAGCAGCTGCTCACTTACGCCCTGCTGATCCTCGGAGCGATCCTCGCGATGCTGCCGATGGTCTGGATGGTGTCGGCCTCGCTGATGCCCGCGGGTGCGGCCAACAGCTACCCGCCGCGGCTCTTCCCCGACAACGTGACGTTCGAGCACTACGCTACGCTCTTCACGCGATTGAATCTGGGCCGCTACCTGCTGAACAGCACGATCATCGCGTGCACCGTCACCGCGATCTCGCTGCTGATCAACTCCATGGCCGGCTATGCCTTCGCGAAGCTGCGCTTCCGCGGGCGCGACCGGCTCTTCCGGCTGCTGGCCACCGGGCTCGTGATCCCGGTGCAGGTCTCCATGCTCCCGCTCTTCCTGCTGCTGCGGGAGATTGGCCTGATCAACACCTACTGGGGCGTGATCATCCCCGGGATGGCGAGCATCTTCGGGATCTTCCTGATCCGCCAGTACGCCCTCTCCGTCCCGGACGAGCTGCTCGACGCCGCCCGCATCGACGGAGCCAGCGAGTTCCGCATCTACTGGTCGGTGGTGCTGCCCGTGATCCGGCCGATCCTCGCCACCCTCGCCATCTGGACCTTCCTGAGCAGCTGGAACGACTTCATGTGGCCGCTCATCGTGCTGAGCGACGACACCATGTACACCCTCCCGGTGGCGCTGGCGAACCTGGCCGGCGAGCGGGTGCAGGACACCGAGCTGATGATGGCCGGCTCGGTGCTCACCGTGCTGCCGGTGATGCTGGTCTTCATCGTCCTGCAGCGCTACTACATCGAGGGGATCACGATGGGAAGCGTGAAGGGGTGATCCATCTGCCACACAAGACACGAATGGACGAAGCACGCGAGCAGAACGGCAGCACCCCGTCCGCTACTCACCTGCTCTCCAACGGGCGCTATGCGGTGCTGATGAGCGCCGCTGGGGCCGGCTACTCGGCATTCGATGGTTTCGCGCTCACCCGCTGGATGCCGGATCCCACGCGCGATGCGGACGGGTTCTTCCTGTACATCCGCGACCTCGAGAGCGGCGCCTGCTGGTCCGCCGGGCACCAGCCCCTGCAGTCTCCACCGCAGGGGTACGAGGTACAATTGACACCCGGCCGCGCGGAGATCGTGCGGGAGGACGATCAGATCCAGATGCGCATGGAGGTCTGCGTCGCGCCGGAAGAGGACGTGGAGCTGCGCCGCCTCACCTTCACCAACGACAGCGATCGCCCGCGCCGCCTGGAGCTGACCTCCTACATGGAGATCGTACTCAATACTCCTGCAGCGGATGCCGGGCATCCCGCCTTCTCCAAGCTCTTCGTGCAGACGGCGTGGGTGCCGGAGCAGCAGGCGCTCGTCGCCTGGCGCCGCCTGCGCAGCCCGGACGATCAGCCGCTCTGTCTCGTGCACCGCCTGGTCGGCGCGGCTGCAGGCGAGCTTCAGTACGAGACGGATCGCGCCCGCTTCCTCGGCCGCGGCCGCACACCGGCCAACCCGCGGGCACTGGACGCCGCCGCGCGGCTCTCCAGCACCGTCGGCAACGTGCTGGACCCTGTCTTCAGCCTGCGCCGCGTCGTCGAGATCGCCCCTGGCGCGACGGCTCAGGTCACTGCGGTGCTGGGTGCCGGGCGGCGGCGCGAGGAGGTGACTGCGTTGGCGGAGCGGTACGGCGTGGCGGAGGCCATCGAAGCCGCGCTTGACGGCGCAGCCCCCGCACCGGAGGGAGCGGAGCATGCGCTTGGCGTACCGGCGTCGTGGCTGGGACCCCCCTCCCCCGGCCGAACGGCGCCCCCTCCCCCAGCCCCTCCCCCAATTCTGGGGGAGGGGAGCACTGCAGATCCTGCCACATCCGAGGAGCCGGGGCTTGGCAGGATAAAGTCCCCCCTCTCCCAGAATTGGGAGAGGGGGTTAGGG
>JBPCIT010000219.1:0-3703 GCA_051006015.1 Longimicrobiaceae bacterium | reverse complement strand
GCGCGTCACCTGATGCTGGTGGGACGGAGCGCTCCCTCGGAGGCCGCGCGGCAAGCGGTGGCGGAGCTGGAGAGCATGGGCGCGCAGATCGTGATCGAGCGAGCAGACGTCTCACGCGAGGCCGACGTCGCCCGTGTCCTGGAGCGGATCGAGGGCGAGCTGCCGCCGCTGCGCGGCGTAGTCCACGCGGCGGGCCTGCTCGCCGACGCAACCCTGCTCCAGCTGGACCGGCAGCGGTTGACCGTGGCGATGGCGCCCAAAGTCCAGGGTGCCTGGAACCTCCACCGGCTCACGCTCGGGGCAGCGCTGGACTTCTTCGTCCTCTTCTCCTCCGCGGCCGCCCTGCTGGGCACGCCGGGGCAGGCGAACTACGCCGCCGCCAACGCCTTCCTGGACGCGCTGGCGCATCATCGCCGCGCCCGCGGGCTGCCGGCGCTCAGCATCAACTGGGGAACGTGGAGCGGGATCGGGCTGGCGGCGGCGCAATCCAACCGCGGCGCCCGGCTCGCCGAGCAGGGGCTGCGGAGCCTCTCGCCCGCGCAGGGGATCGCGGCCCTCGGCCGCATCCTCACCACGGAGGCGGCGCAGCTCGGCGTGATGCGCTTCGACGTGGCCCGCTGGTGTGAGCTGCATCCCGCCGCCGCGGCTTCACCCTTCCTCTCCATCCTGCGTGCCCCCGTCGAGAGCGACGCGGCGACGCGGCGGCCGAGCGGCGGCATCCGGCAGGCGATCCTTGACGCCTCGCCGCGCGAGCGGGAGGAGCTGATGGAAGCCCACCTGCGGGAGCGGGTGGCGCAGGTGCTCCGCCTCGCGCCGTCGCGGGTGGTCCTCGGCGCGCCGCTCAAGCAGCAGGGGATGGACTCGCTGATGACCCTCGAGCTGCGCAACCGCCTCGAGTCGGACCTGGAGATCCCGGTCTCCGCCACTGCGATCTGGAACTATCCGACCATCTCTCTGCTGGCGCGGCACCTGGTGGAGCAGTTGAGCTCCTCTGCCCCGGGTTCCGCATGGGTGGAGGAGGCGCCTGAACCCGCGGCCAGCGGCGTGATAATCGAAGAGCTGGCGCGGGGACAGATCGAATCGCTGCTCGATCGCGAGCTGGCGGCGATCGATGAGCTGCTGACCGGAGATTGAGCAACGTCATGGCGACGAACGGCGACGACCTTCCCCAGCTCCAGCGCGCGCTGCAGGCGCTGCAGCAGATGCGGGCGCGGCTCGAAGCGCTCCAGCAGGCGCGCAGCGAGCCGATCGCCGTCGTGGGGATGGCGTGCCGCTTCCCCGGCGGCGCCGGCAGCCCGGAGGCGTTCTGGCGGCTGCTGGTCGAGGCCCGGGACGGGATCACCGAGGTGCCCGCCGACCGCTGGGACGCCGCGGCGCTCTACGACCCGGAGGTCGAGGCGCCCGGGAAGATGGCGACCCGCTGGGGCGGCTTCATCGAGGAGGTGGACCGCTTCGATCCTGCCTTCTTCGGCATCGCGCCGCGCGAGGCCGCGCAGATGGACCCGCAGCAGCGGCTGCTGCTCGAGGTCGGCTGGGAGGCGCTCGAGAGCGCGGGCGAATCGCTCCAGTGTCTGCGGGGGAGCGCCACCGGCGTCTTCGTCGGGGTTCACAGCCACAGCAGCGACTACGGCTTGCTGCAGATGCGCGAGCTCGAGGACGTCGGCACCTACACCAGCACCGGGACGGCGCACAGCATCGTCGCCAACCGCCTCTCCTACTGGCTGGACCTGCGCGGCCCCAGCCTGGCGGTGGATACAGCTTGCTCCTCCTCCCTCGTCGCCGCGCACCTGGCGGTGCAGAGCCTGCGCGCCCGCGAGTGCGACCTGGCACTTGCCGGCGGCGTCAACCTGCTGCTCACGCCCGAGGTCACCGTCGCGCTCTCGCGCATGCGCATGATGGCGGCGGACGGCCGCTGCAAGACCTTCGACGCGGCGGCGGACGGCTTCGTGCGCGGGGAAGGATGTGGCGTGATCGTCCTGAAGCGCCTCTCCGACGCGCTGGCAGGCAATGATCCCATCCTCGCGGTGATCGCCGGCTCCGCGACGAATCAGGACGGCGCCACCAACGGCCTCACCGCGCCGAGTGGCCTGGCGCAGCGCGAGGTGGTGCGGAGGGCTCTGGCGGACGGCAAGGTGGACCCCGCGCGTGTCACCTTCGTCGAGACCCATGGCACCGGCACCGCGCTGGGCGATCCCATCGAGGTCGAGGCGCTGGCGGAGGTGCTGGGACGCAGCGGCGACGCACCCTGCCTGCTGGGCGCGGTGAAGAGCAACCTGGGCCACCTCGAGGGCGCGGCGGGGATCGCGGGGCTGATCAAGGCGGTGCTGGCGCTGCGGCACGAGACGATCCCGCCCAACCTGCACTTCCGGGAGCCGAACCCGCATCTCACGCTGGCGGGCACCCGCTTCGCGATCCCCACCGCCCCGCGCCCCTGGCCCGCGGGAACCGAGCGGCACGTGGGGGTGAGCTCCTTCGGCTTCGGCGGGACGAACGCGCATCTGGTGCTGCGGGAGTACACCCTCACCCCCCGGCCCCCTCTCCCGCACGCGGGAGAGGCGGAGAACAGCGTCACCACCCGGCCACAGCCGCTCGTCATCTCCGGCCACACCCCCGAGGCGCTGGACGCCTTCGCGCGGAGCTACCGGGAGCTGCTGGCGGGGGAGGCGCTGCCCCTTGCCGACGTGTGCTATACGGCGGCTGCGCGCCGTTCGCACCATCCGCACCGGCTGGCGGCCGTGGGAGATACGCCGGAGGAGATGGCCGGCGCGCTGGCGGCATACCTGGCAGGCGACCGGTGCGATGCCGCGGCGCGTGGCCACGCCGATCCCGACGCGCGGCGGCGGCTGGTCTTCGTCTTCTCCGGGCAGGGCTCGCAGTGGCCGGGGATGGGACGCTCGCTGCTCGAGCAGGAGCTGGTATTCCGCGAGAAGCTCGCGGCGTGCGACGCGCTCCTGCGCCCGCTGGCGGGGTGGTCGCTGCTCGCGGAGCTCGCCGCTCCGGCCGAGCGGAGCCGGCTGGACGAGACCGAGGTGACGCAGCCGGTGCTCTTCGCGATGCAGGTGGCGCTGGCCGAGCTGTGGCGCTCCCGGGGGATCGTTCCGGACGCGGTGGTGGGGCACAGCGCCGGCGAGGTGGCGGCGGCGCACGTCGCCGGGGCGCTGGACCTCGAGCAGGCGATCCGGGTGATCCATCACCGCGGCCGCGTCATGCAGCCGGCGAGCGGGGCGGGGCGGATGGCGGCGGTGGGGCTCTCCCGCTCTGGCGCGGAGGCCTTTCTGGCAGACCGTGCCGGCGTCTCGCTGGCGGCGGTGAACGGCCCCAGCTCGGCGGTGCTCTCGGGGGAGGTGGAGGCGGTGGAGGCGGCAGTTGCCGAACTCACCGAGCGCGGCGTCTTCGCGCGGGTGCTCCCCGTCTCGCTCGCCTCCCACAGCGTGCAGATGGAGCCGCTCAGTATCGAGCTGGTGCGGTCGCTGGCGAGCCTCTCGCCTCAGGCGCCAGCGATTCCTCTCTACTCGACCGTTACCGGCAGGCGCGCACGACTGCCGGATTTCGACGCCGGGTACTGGGGACGCAACCTCCGTGATCCCGTGCTCTTCCTGCCCGCGATCGCGGCAGCGACGGAGGCGGGCGGCACCGACTTTCTCGAGATCGCACCCCACCCCATCCTGCGCACGCCCCTCGAGCAGTGCACGGGTGACAGCGG
>JBPCIT010000218.1:0-14041 GCA_051006015.1 Longimicrobiaceae bacterium | reverse complement strand
CATCCGGATCCACCATCTCCACCACCCCGCTCTTGCGGCGGCGCTGCACCACGCCGGTATGACACCAGGTGCGATCGCGCCCGAAGCGGTAGCCCGCCTCCTGCAGCACCGTCCAGATCGTGTGCGTGCTAATGCGCGCCAGCCCATCGGGAGCGCGCCTGAGCGAGCGCTGCAGCGCGGTGAGGCTCCACTTTGCGGTGCCATCCTGCTCCCGCTCTGGCGTGCGGCGAAACTCCCGCAGGATTCGCTCGCGCTCGGCCGGACCGTAGATCGGCTCACTTCCGCCGCTGCTCCTTGGCGCTAGTGCGGCCAGGCCTTCGCGGTTGAAGCGCGAGACTAGATGTGTGACCGCATCGTTGCTCCTGCGCCCCACCGAGCGAGCCGCCGCGCTGTGGCTCATGCCGGAGGCAACCGCCAGCAGCAGCTTGGCGCGAATGACGTGCTCGGCAGGGTCGCTGCGCGAGCGGGAGATCTGTTCCAGCACGGCGCGCTCTTCCTCCGAGAGCGGGCGCAGCGGATCTTTCACGGGTCGGGACAAGGGCACACCTCCAGCTCCAGGGACACCATGCCTCTCTGCCCGAAAGATAACCCGCTCCGGATTCATTGCCCATGGAGCGGCCAACTGACCCACTAGCTCCCTAGCCGGCGGCTCCAGCCGCCAGCTCCCGTAGCAGCCGGCGCACCTCCTCCTCCGGTTCCTCTACCTGCATCACAGCACGGATCACGGCAATCCCGACAGACCCTGCCTGGCGCACTTCACGAGCGTTGCCGAGTTCGATCCCTCCGATCGCTACCACGGGAATCCGCACCGCGTCGGCGATCCGACCGAGGCTCACGAGCCCGATCGGCTCACCCGCATCCGGTTTGCTCTCGGTGGCGAAGACAGGTCCAGCACCGAGGTAGTCCGCGCCCTCGCGCTCTGCCACCTTCGCCTGCTCCGGTGTCTCGACCGAGCGCCCGAGTATGAAGCCGGGTGGAACGACACGCCGGGCAGCGGGCAGCGGAAGATCATCGTCTCCGAGGTGGGCGCCGTCGGCTCCGGCGGCAAGCGCCACATCGACCCGGTCGTTGACGAAGAGCAGAGCCCCGGCGGCTTGCGTTTCTGTGAGCAGCGCCCTGGTGAGCTCGACCATGTGCCTTCCGGTGGCGTGCTTCGAGCGCACCTGCACGGCCGGCGCTCCCCCGCGCAATGCGGCGCGCACCACCTCCAGCAGCTCACCGTCGCGCGCCTGCGCCTCATCCGTGAGCACGATGAGCGAGAGGCGATCGGTGAGGTCCCGGGAGCGGTTCACCGCGAGGGAGCCTCGGACTCCACCTGCCGCGCTTGCTGGCGCAGCTGCCGGCGGGCGGCGTTGTGCTCCGCGTAGGTGCGGGTGAAGATGTGCGTGCCATCCGGGCGGGCGACGAAGAAGAGAAAGTCTACGTCCGCGGGATCGAGCGCTGCCTCGATTGCGCCGCGGCTCGGCGAGGCGATGGGGCCCGGTGGCAGGCCGGCGTGCGAGTAGGTGTTGTACGGGTGGTCGGCGACGTCGTCGATGTGGGCGTAGAGGAGCCGCGCCTGCCGCTGCCCCAGCGCGTACTGCACCGTGGGATCCGCCTGGAGCCGCATTCCGCGCCGGAGCCGGTTGTGATAGACAGCCGAGATGGTGTCCCGCTCTCCCCACACCCGCGCCTCGGCCTCGATGATGGAGGCGAGCGTCACCACTGCCCGCTCGCTCATGCCGAGGGAGTCGGCCCGTGCGCGCATTTCCGGGGTCCACGCCTGCTGGTAGGTGCGCACCATGCCGCGGATGATCTCTTCCAGCGGTGTGCCCAGCGGCACGTTGTAGCTGGCGGGATAGAGATACCCCTCGAGAGTCGGTCCGGGGACGCCGTGCTGCTCTGCAACGGTGCTGTCGGCGAGCAGACGTGCGATGGAATCCTCCGGGACGCCGGTGAGGGGGCTGAGGCGGCTGGCGATCTGCCGGGCGGTCCAACCCTCGGGAACTACGATGCGCTGCGTGACCACGTCGCCGCTGGTCAGCTTGTCGAGCAGCGTCGCCCAGGAAGTGCCAGGCTGGACTTCGTAGACCCCCGGCTTGATGGAGCGCTCAGCGCCGCGGAAGCGCGCGTAAAGCCGAAAGCCGAAGGGCCACTGGACGACGTCCCGATTCGCCAGCGTGTCGCTGACCGCACCCAGGCCGCTGCCACGTGGGACGGTGATCCGCACCGGCTCCCCCTCGGACGGGCCACCGCACGCGGTGAGGAGGAGAAGGATCAGGCCTGTGGCTGCGCGCCACGCTCGTGTGCTGCTCATCCCAATCACATCCCGAATCGGTTAGGACTCATCGTCGGGCACCTCGGCATCCGAGGCGTTCTGGCGGCGGTGGAGGAAGGTCTGCAGGATGATGGCCGCTGCGGCGGCATCCACCCGCTCCTTCTCCTCTCGCTGGCTCCGCTTCAGTCCCATACCGCGTACGGCGCGCTCCGCCTGAACCGAGGTCAGGCGCTCATCGATCCAGTGAACGGGCAGGCTGGTGCGGCGTGCGAGCTGCTCGCCGAAAGCGCGCACCTCGGCCGCCCACTCCCCCTCCTCACCCCTGAGATCCAGCGGCAGGCCGACCACGACCTCCTCCACCTCATTCTCCTGAACGAGGCGGGTGATCTCCGGCCACGGCGGACGCTTGCCGGGACGCCGCTTCAGCGTCGTCACCGGTGAGGCGATGGTGTACGTCGGATCGGAGAGTGCCACGCCGATGCGGCGCTCTCCGTAATCCAGTGCGAGGATCCTGCCCATTCTCCTCCTGTGCAAAGCGGCCCGCCACCGGTGCGGGCCGCGCAAGATAGATACCGGCCAGGGTCAGGCAAGCTGCGCGAGTGCTGCGGTGTAGGACGTCCCCGCGCGGATCTCCCGGTAGAGGAGGTCGAGTGCCTCGGGACCGCCGAAAAGGAAGCGGCAGCGCTCGTTGCCACGCGCGCGGCACTCGACCTCCAGCACCGCGATGTCGCCCCCGGCAGCGCGGGAGAGCAGCTTTGCCAGCAGCCCGGTCGTCAGATGGCAGGCGGGGTGAGGCTCCCGCCTCTCCTCGGATTCGATCCAGTCCGGGCTGTCGAGGGCGGCGACCGCCGGATGGAGCTTTGCCCACCGTAGTCCGCCCCACCCATGTTGCTCGAAGAATGCGGAGCATCCACTCCAGAAGCGCTCGGGTGGAAGGGAGCGCAGAGATTCCTCCGGTGCCTGCGCGAGCGCCTCCTCCAGCGCGTCGTAGAAAACATCCCCCATCTCATAGCCGATCTCGCGCAGCAGAGTGGCAGACTCGACCGGATCGTGCCCTCGCGCGAGCGCCTGATGCAGCGCCCGCAGAGAGCCCGGCGGCAGCCGGAGGGAGCGTGCGGCCGGCTCCGTCATCATCTCACGCGGGCGGTGCCGCAGCACCGAGGTGGGTGAGCAGCTCCTCCTCCGTCAGCAGCGAGACGCCGAGCTCGCGCGCCCGCTCGAGCTTCGAGCCGGCATCCTCGCCCACCACCAGAAAGTCGGTCTTCCCCGTGACGCTCCCCGATACGCGGCCGCCTGCTTGCTCGATGAGCGCAGTCGCCTCCTTGCGCGAGAGCGTCGGCAGGGTGCCGGTGATCACGAAGGAACGACCGCTCAGCGGTCCCTCGGCGGGGGCGGCGGTCTCCTCCGTGAGCCGGACGCCGGCAGTGCGCAGCTTCTCGATCGTCTGCCGGTTGCGCGGCTCCGCCCGGAAGGCGGCGAGCGCCTGCGCGGTCGTGCCGCCGATGCCGTGCACCGCCGCGAACTCCGCGGCGCCGGCCGCGAAGAGGCGCTCCATCGAACCGAAGGCGCGGGCGAGCCGCTCGGCGGCGGTCTCGCCCACATGGCGCACGCCCAGCCCGAAGAGCACCTTCGCCAGGCCCCGATCCGTGGAGGCGCGGATACCGGCGATCAAATTCTCCGCGGACTTCTGCTGGAAACCCTCGAGGGGCAGGAGGTCCTCAATGGTCAGGGAGTAGAGGTCACCGACGTCCTCGACCAGCCGCGCCTCGAGGAGCTGCTGCGAGGTACGCTCGCCGAGGCCGCGGATATCCATCGCGCCGCGGCCGGCGAAGTGTACCAGCCCCCAGAAGATGCGCGCCGGGCAGGCGCCGTTGGGGCAGTAACTCATCACCTCGCCCTCGGGACGCTCGACGGGGGTATGGCAGACGGGGCAGTGGTCCGGCATGCGGAAGGGATCGGCGCGCTGGACGCCATCCTCCGGAACCGGACCGACGACCTGTGGGATCACCTCCCCGGCGCGCTTGACCAGCACCCGCTCGCCGACGCGGATGTCCTTGCGGCGGATATCCTCCTCGTTGTGCAGGGTGGCGAGCCGCACGGTGGCGCCGCCGATCTCGACCGGCTCGAGCACCGCGTAGGGATTGAGGCTGCCGGTACGGCCGACGTTGATCTCGATGGCGAGGAGGCGGGTGGTGGCCTCCGCCGCGGGGAACTTGTACGCGATCGCCCAGCGCGGCTCGCGTCCGCCCACCACGCCCAGCTCGCCATGCAGCGCGAGGGGCTCGACCTTGACCACGATGCCATCGGTCTCATACGCCAGATCGTGGCGTCGCTGGTCGAAGTCGGCGACGAACTCCAGCACCGTATCGAGGTCGGGGCAGCGGCGGCGCAGCGGATTGACCGGCAGGCCCCAGGCGGAGAGCAGATCGAGCAGCTCGCTCTGGGTACGGATGGGGAGACCGGCGCCGGCGCGCGGGCCGAGCTGCAGGTCGAAGGCGAAGAAGCGCAGCGGACGCTGCGCCGTGATACCCGGATCGAGCTGCCGCAGGCCGCCCGCGGCGGCGTTCCGGGGATTGGCGAAGAGGGGCTGGCCCTCGGCCGCGCGGCGCGCGTTCAGCTCCTCGAAGCCGGCGACGGACATGTAGACCTCGCCGCGGATCTCCACCACCGCCGGGAGGGGCAGATCGCCATCGCGCAGGCGCAGGGGGATCTCGCGGAGGGTGCGGAGGTTCCGCGTCACATCCTCACCGATGACGCCGTTGCCGCGGGTGGCGCCCTTGACGAGCACACCCTCGTGATAGGTGAGGGCGATCGCCAGGCCGTCGATCTTGGGCTCCGCGACGTAGCCCGCGCCTCGCACCTCCGCTGCGCTGCGCGCGTTGCGCGTCTCCCAGGCGACCAGCTCCTCGGCGCTGAAAGCGTTCCCCAGCGAGAGCATGGGCGCCAGGTGCTCCGTCTTCTCGAGGCGACTGGCAGGCTCGGCGCCGACGCGCTGTGTGGGGGAGTCGGGGGTGCGAAGGTCGGGGTGCGCCTCCTCCAGCTTCCTCAGCTCGTGGAAGAGGCAGTCGTACTCGGCGTCGGGGAGGGTGGGCTGGTCGAGGACGTAGTATTCGTGATTCGCGCGCTCGAGGATCCGCCGCAGCTCCGCCGCGCGCGCGGCAAGCGCATCCTGCACCGCGGCGCTCATCGCGCCGCGGCCATCTCCGACGCGCGCACCACCCGGTTGCGTCCTCCCTCCTTTGCGGCGTAGAGAGCCTCGTCGGCACGTTTGATCAGGGCGCCGGGCTCATCCACGTCGAGCATCGGGAAGGAGGCGACGCCGGAGGAGACGGTCATCCTCACCTCGGTCGCCTCGTCGCGGAAGACGTGGCTCTCCACGCGGCTGCGGATGCGCTCGGCGAACGTGGCCGCCGCCTCCTCGGTGGTGCCGGGGAGGATCACGATGAACTCCTCGCCACCGTAGCGCCCCACCATGTCGATCTCGCGCGCGGTGTCGCGGAGGATCTTCGCCGTTTCGTAGAGGACCACGTCGCCCGTGGGATGGCCATAGGTGTCGTTGACCTGCTTGAAGCGGTCCAGGTCCAGCATGGCGATGGCGATCGGCTCCTCCGTGCGCTTCGAGCGCTCGAACTCTTCGTGCAGCAGCTCGTAGACGTGCCGGTGATTGAAGAGCCCCGTCAGGCCGTCGGTGATCGAGAGCTTGCGGAGCTGCTTGTTGGCGACCTCCAGCTCGCGGTTCTTCTCGTCAAGCTCGTCCTGCAGGCGCTTGATGCGCAGCATCGAGCGGACGCGCGCCTCCAGCTCGGGAAAGTTGATCGGCTTGGTGAGGTAGTCGTCCGCACCTGCGTCCAGCCCCTCGACCTTGTCCTGCGTCTCCGCGCGTGCGGTGACCAGGATGATGGGGATGTAGGGGAGCGCGTCGTCGTTCTTGATGCGCCGGGAGACCTCGTAGCCGTCCATCAGCGGCATCATGACGTCGAGCAGGATCAGATGCGGCGGATTGGCCTGGACCTGCTCGAGCGCCTCCTCGCCGTTGCTCGCGGTCTCGACCTCGAAACCGCGGCTGGAGAGGCGGGCATTGATGATCTCTACGTTGTCCGGGTGATCGTCCACCACCAGGATGCGCTCGCGCCTCTGCGGCGCGGCGGATTGTCTTCCTGCTTCGCTCAAGCGCCGACCTCCCGTCCTGCGCCGATGAACTTCTCGACCTCCGCGACCACGCGGCGGGGCTCACAGGGCTTAGCCAGATAGCCGTCGCAGCCGATCTCCTCCGCCTTGGCACGGTCGGTGGCCAGCGCATGCGCGGTGAGCGCGATGATGGGAATGTTCGAGGTCTTCTCCTCCGCCTTCAGGATGCGGGTCGCCTCCCAGCCGTCGATGACGGGAATGGAGATGTCCATCAGGATGAGGTCCGGAAGCTCCTCACGCGCCATGCGAATACCGTCCTCGCCGTTGCGCGCCTCGATGACTCCGTAGCCGAAATGCTCCAGGATGGTCCGGTAGACCGTCCGATTGTCCTCGTTATCCTCAACCAGCAGGATGGTCTTGGGAGAGTCCGCCATGCGGGAATGCCTCCTCTTGCTTCGCGGGTCGCCCCCAGCCGCGGGGGGTTCGGCGCGTGGTGATCGAAACGAGAAATGTACACTCGGCTGCAGAGGTGCCGCAAGTTGTAACGGCGCCTTGCTCTCGGAGCGGAGAGACCGCGCTCACCCTGCCCCTGGCATACGCATTGCGACCGTCGCGGGTGATCCACTTTCACTCAATCTCCTCGGCCAGCCGCGATGCATTACGAAGACGAAACACGGCGCTACAACCTCCTGAGCGGGATGCTGCTCGGCACGCTGCTGGGCTCCGGCTTTACACTGCTCGCGGTCACCGGCAAACGACGCTGGAGTGGCGGCCGCAGCCGGCGCTCGCGCGGGTGGCGACAAGGAGTGGCCGCCGCCTGGAGCGGGAAGCGCGATGGCGCGATCGCACAGGTGGTCAACTCGGCTCGAGAGCGCCTGCACCTGTAGTGTGATGAGCGACCAGGCCGATGCTTCGCGCGGGATGGAGTCGCTCTTCCGCAGCCTCTTCCCGGGGCGGCGCTTCCTCGTGGTCTCCAACCGCGAGCCCTACGAGCACCAGTGGGCGGAGGAGGTGGGGGAGATCCAGGTGAAGCGGCCGGCCGGCGGGCTGACCTCCGCCCTCGATCCGCTGATGCAGGCGCTGGGCGGCACCTGGGTGGCGTGGGGGAGTGGCGAGGCCGACGCCAGTGTGGTCGACGACCGGGACTCGGTGCGGGTGCCGCCGGAGGATCCGAGCTACTCTATCCGCCGGGTCTGGCTCACGCAGGACGACATCCACCGCTACTATCTCGGCTACTCGAACCAGTTCCTCTGGCCGCTCTGCCACCTGCGGCCGGATCTGACCCGCATCCGCGGGCGCCATTGGGATCGCTACCGGCGGGTGAACCGCCGCTTCGCCGACGCGGTGCTCGACGAGGTGCGCGGCCAGCAGGCCGCGGTCTGGTTCCAGGACTACCACCTGGCGCTGGCGCCGGAGTTCGTACGGCAGCGCCGGCCCGACCTGACACTTGCCCACTTCTGGCACATTCCCTTGCCGCCGCTCGAGATCTTCCGACTGGCGCCACGCGCGGACCAGCTGCTGCGGGGGCTGCTGGCCAACGACCTGATGGGGCTGCACCTCCCCTCCTACGTGGAGAACTTTCTGCGCTGCGCGGAGCGGCTCGCGGGCGCGGAGGTGGACTACGACCGCTGCACGGCCACCGTCGACGGCCACAGCTGCCACGTAGGCGCCTTTCCCATCTCGATCGACATCGAGGCGTTTCGCAGCGCCGCCTCGGCGCCCGGGGCGGAGGAGCAGATGGAGCGGCTGCGGAAGCGCTACGCCGCCGACGGCGAGAAGATCGGCATCGGGGTGGACCGCCTGGACTACTCCAAGGGGCTGCCCGAGAAGTTCAAGGCGCTGGAGTTCCTCTGGGAGCGCTACTCCGAGTTGAGGGAGCGCTTCACCTTCATCCAGGTAGCGGTGCCCAGCCGCACCGACATCCAGGCGTACGACACACTGACGCAGAAGGTGGACCGGCAGGTGGCGGCGATCAACGAGCGTTTCGGCACCGGGCGCTGGAAGCCAATCCACCTGGTCAAGCAGTCGCTGCCACCCGAGCGGCTCGCGGTGCTCTACCGCATCGCCGACCTCTGCATCGTCAGCTCGCTCCAGGACGGGATGAACCTGGTGGCCAAGGAGTTCGTCGCGAGCCAGGTGGACGAGCGGGGGGTGCTGCTGCTCTCAGCTTTCACCGGCGCCGCGGAGGAGATCGAGAACGCCCTGCTGATCAACCCCTACGATCCCGAGGACTTCGCGCTGCGTATCCGGGACGCGCTGATGCTCCCTGCCGAGGAGCGCCAGCGGATCATGCGTGAGCAGCGGGCTTCGCTGCAGAGCATCTTCGACTGGATGCGCAGCATCTTCTCCGCCTGGGGTCGGGTGGTGGGCGGCGAGCCGCGGGAAGCCGAGGAGCTCGCCACGGCCGGCTCCGAGGCAGGTGTAAGAGACTGACAGCCGAAAACGTTCCGTTGAATACAGGAGGTGCGCGGGCCGACTGTCGCGGAATGTTGCTGTAGCTGGGGAAATGCTGCTGCGCCCGGGTACGTTTCGTGCCGGCTAGCGAAACGACAGTCGAGCTTGTATTAGTTATCGTGTCGCATCGGCTCATCGTCCCGGATGACCGTCACCCCGGCCGCGGCCCTGTGCAGCGGCCTGTTCCAGAAAAGGAGGTGAGAACCGAACATTCCTGGTGAGGAACCCGAACAATCCTGCTGAGAAACCCAATCAATTCTGATGGAAACCATCCAGGTTCTCCATCAGCCCGTTGTATCGCTTCATTCTGCTGAGTAACCCAATCAATTCTGGTGGAGTGCCCTACGGCATCGCCACCAGCTCGCGGTATTTCGCTTCATTCTCGGCGGCGGAGCGACGTCGCCGGCAACATCGAAGGAGGCAAGACAATGAGCACTATTCGTCTGCTACTGGCGATTGCCCTCGCGGTAGCGATGCTCCCTGCCGGGGCGCTTGCTCAGGAGCGGGGCACGATCACGGGTCAGGTAGTCGATCAGGCAACCGGTCAGCCCCTGCAGGGGGTGCAGATTTCGATCGCAGGACTGAACATCGGTACCCTCACCAACCAGCAGGGGAGATTCCTCATCCCCAACGTGCCGACGGGTCCGCGCGAGGTTCGGGCCATGCTCATCGGCTACGGGCAGGTCACGCAGCCGGTAAACGTGGCAGGCGGGCAAACGGCGACGGTGGAGCTACGGATGGGCCAGGTCGCAATCGCGCTCGATGAGGTGATCGTCAACGCGGTTACGGGGCAGTCAGAGCGCCGGCGAGAGAGCGGCAACGTGGTGAACACGATTCGGGCCGACCAGATCGAGACCGCGGCGGTAGCCAATGTGTCGCAGATGCTGACCGCCCGTGCGCCCGGTGTCGTGATTCAGCAGCATGGCGGTACCACGGGCGGCAGCCAGCGCATCCGCATCCGGGGTTCGAACAGCATCTCGCTGTCGAACCAGCCGCTGCTCATCGTCGACGGTGTCCGCGTCAACAACTCGCCCGCGGGCCTCGGCTCGGTTGGCGCCAACAACGTGTGGGTAGGCGGACAGGAGACCTCGCGCTGGAACGACTTCAGCCCTGACGAGATCGAGAACATCGAGATCATCAAGGGTCCGGCGGCTGCCGCGCTGTACGGCACGGCCGCGGCCAACGGTGTGATCCAGATCACCACCCGCCGGGGACGCGCGGGTCGCCCCCAGTGGAGTGCCTACACCGAATACGGAACGCTCAACCTCGATCAGCAGTTCCCGGCGAACTACCGGCAGGTCGGTCGCTCGCCGACGGATACCCGCGTGGCGAGCTGCACGCTCGACGCCCGCGCGCGCGGGCAGTGCACTCCGGTCGCAGATTCGCTGCTCTCGTTCAACCCGCTGATGACGTACAGCCCCTTCCGTGATGGCTACCGCCAGCAGCAGGGGCTCAACGTGGCAGGTGGCACGGAGCAGGTAACGTACTACATCGGTGGTGACTTCGAGCGTGAGCAGGGCGTGCTCGATCCCAACAGCCTGCGCAAGGTCAACCTGCGCGCGAATCTTCAGAGTCGGATCGCAGAGAACCTGACGGCTGCCGTAACCACCGGCTACATCGCGAACCGGACCATGCTTGCCTGGAACGACAACTCCTCCTTTGGAGCGATGGGGGCGGGACTGCTCGGGCAGGCGGTGGATGATACGGTGCGTCAGGGATACTTCTCCAGACATCCGAGCCACTTCTTCTTCATCGACTCCGGACAGGACGTCTACCGCTTCACCGGTGGTCTGAACCTTACCTGGCAGCCGGTGCAGTGGATGAACGTGGTCGGGCAGGCGGGCATCGATCAGGCCAACCGGCACGACTTCCAGCTCACGGCGCCGGGGATCTCGAACTACTCTACGGGCGTCCTCGAGGGCTCCCGCTACTCTAACCGGTTCACGCTCAACAACTATACGGCCAACCTCTCCGGCACGAGCACCTTCCAGCTGCGCCCCGACCTGCAGTCCCAGACCACGATCGGTGCAGCGTACACCCAGGAGGGTCAGCATGCCACCTACGGCTTCGGCCGTCAGCTGCTGATCGGCACGGGTACGCTGGGCGGGGCCGCGGCGGGCTTCGCGGTGAGCGAAGACGTGCAGGACATCGTTACGGTCGGGGCGTACGCTCGGCAGCAACTCGCCTGGCGGGACCGGGTCTTCGTGACCGCGGCGCTCCGTGGCGATGACAACAGTGCATTCGGTACCGATTTCGGCCTGGTCCTTTATCCGGCTTTCAGCGCCTCATGGGTAGTCTCGGAGGAGCCGTTCTTCCCGCAGGTCGGCTTCCTCAGCCAGCTGCGTCTTCGCGGCGCCTACGGGCAGTCGGGGCAGCGGCCAGGCTTCCGGCAGGCGGAGACCTACTTCAACCCCGTCTCCGTGGCGCTGGCCGACCGGGAGGTCACCGCGGTGACGCTGGGCGGCTCCGGCAACGCGCTGCTCAGCCCCGAGCGCTCCAGCGAGGTGGAGGCCGGCTTCGAGCTCGGCCTGCTGGCGAACCGCGTGGGCCTGGAGGTCACCTACTACAACAAGACGACGCAGGACGCGCTGATCGCGCGCCGTCTGGCGCCTTCGCTGGGTGCGACCACCACGCGCTTCGACAACATCGGCCGGGTGAACAACCGCGGCTTCGAGGCACTGCTGAACGCAAGCCTCGTGGAGCGCGGTCCGGTCCACTGGGATGTGACGCTGACCGCCTCCACCAACCGCAACCGCCTGCTGGAGCTCGGGGAAGGGATCGAGCCGATCATCTTCAACTCCGTAGCTGCGCAGCGGCACCAGGATGGACTCCCGCTGGGTGCCTTCTACCAGCGCCGCATCCTCAGCTACGAGGACCGCAACGGCGACGGCATCATCAGCCGCGTCAACTGCCCGACCTATGGCACCACCGAGAACCCGCAGATCGCGGGCGGCCCGGAGTGCGAGGTCGTGCTCAGCCAGAGCGAGGAGTTCCTCGGCACGCCGCTGCCGACCCGCGAGATCGGCTTCAACACCCGTATCACGCTCCTCAACTGGCTCCGTGTCTCCGGCCAGCTGGACTACAAGGGCGGGCAGACCCAGTACAACTACACGGAGTGGTTCCGCTGCGCCAACTGGGGGAACTGCGAGGCGACCCACAACGCGAACGCACCGCTCGATGAGCAGGCGCGCTACATCGCGGCGCTGATGGGTACCCCGGCCGGCTACATCGAGGATGCCAGCTTCGTGAAGCTGCGTGAGGTCGCCTTCACGCTGACCGCGCCGCAGGACTGGTCGCGCCGTCTCGGCGGATCGGGCCTGAGCCTGACGGTCGCGGGCCGCAATCTGGCCACCTGGACGAATTACACAGGGTTCGATCCGGAAGTCAACTCGCTCGGATATACGGGCCCGGGGAACGCCGGAGGCGATTTCTACATGCAGGACTTCCTGACGATGCCACCCGTGCGTTACTGGACGGCCCGTGTGAATTACAACTTCTAGTGCCCTTGGGCACCATATCGAGGAGAATGATGGCAATGCCTACTACAAAGACACGTGGGAGGGCCGCTTCGGCCCTCCCCGGGGTCTCGGCTCTCCTGGTCGCTCTGGCGGTTCCACTTGCCGGGTGCGACCTGAACAAGCTGCTCGACGTGCCGGATCCGGCGGTCGCAACGCCTGGGGCGCTGGAGGGGCCCCAGTCCCTGCCGATCCTGCTTGCCGGGGCGCAGACCGACTTCCAGCTCGCCTTCAGCGGGAGCAGTGGCTCGGAAGGTATCGTGAACATGACCGGGCTCTTCACGGATGAACTTCACTACACCTCGACCTTCCCGACCCGGATCCAGGTGGATAGGCGTGAGATCACGCCTGACAACGGCACGATGGAGACGATCCATCGCAACCTGCAGCGTGCGCGAGCCTCGGCCGATCGGGCGGCACGCGCGTACACCCAGCATGGCCCGAACGCCCTCGGCCACGCGGAGGCGCTGAACCTGCACGGGTTCTCGGTGATCTTGCTCGGCGAGAGCTACTGCTCCGGCGTGCCGTTCAGCACCCTGACGGCAACGGGCGCGACCGAGTTCGGTCAGCCGCTCACCACCGAGCAGATGTTTCAGGCGGCTCTAACGAACTTCGATCAGGCTCTGGCGGTCGCCACGCAGGCGGGGAGCGCAGCGGCCGCGGTGCAGCAGCAGAGCCTGGCCAAGGTGGGACGTGCGCGTGCACTGCTGAACCTCGGCCGCTTCGCGGATGCAGCCGCGGCCGCTCAGGATGTGCCGACCAGCTTCGTGTACCGCATCTTCCACTCGGAGAACTCCGCGCGCCAGCACAATGCCGCCTTCAGCTTCATGTATCTGGAGCGGAGGTGGTCGGTCGCGGATCGCGAGGGCGGCGGGCTCCCCTTCCGCTCGGACAACGATCCACGGGTGCCATGGGCTCGGGGGACGGGCGCACAGGCGGTGGGCTTCGACGAGAGCCCGCTGTATCTGCAGCTCAAGTATCCGAACTGCTCGGCAAGCGTGGTACTCGCCAGCGGTCTCGAGGCGCGCTTGATCCAGGCGGAAGCCGCTCTCGAGGCGGGTCAGGCGAACTGGCTGACGATCCTGAACGATCTGCGCGCGAATCCCCCGGCGGAGTCGTTCCCCGCCGCACAGTATCCGGGCATCGGCGGTCTAGCACCGCTCGCTGATCCGGGTACCCAGGCAGCGCGGGTGGATCTGCTCTTCAAGGAGCGCGCGTACTGGATGTACCTGACGGCTCACCGGCTGGGCGATGCGCGGCGCCTGATGCGGCAGTACGGGCGCACGCAGGCGCAGGCCTTCCCGACCGGGGAGTGGGGGGTCTGGATTGCGGCCAAGTCGGGTGAGTACGGGTCGGACGTGAATTTCCCCATCCCATTGGACGAGGAGAACAACCCGCACTTCACCCAGTGCCTGGATCGCGATCCCTAGGCATGCTATGAAAGAGCGAGCTACGATAGGGCCCTCGGCCCTGTCGTAGCACGTAGCTGCATCGAGGAGGGGAGAGGCATGTGCCTCTCCCCTCCTCAGCTGCTGCGTTGCCAGGAACGGACCGTGTATATAAGAGGCTGTCGAGAAACCTAACGGAGGGTGGTGTGTATGCGTTGGTCATGAAACGACAACGCTCTAGCACCGACCTGAGCGATGCGCAGTGGGAGCGTCTGCGCCCGCTGCTGGAGACCCCGAAG
>JBPCIT010000217.1:0-6614 GCA_051006015.1 Longimicrobiaceae bacterium | reverse complement strand
ACAAGCACGCGCACGACCCTGACGCTGTGGCGACCATCGACCACTGCATCGAGCAGGCACGCACCTGGGTCTGATGCTTGCTCGTGCCGGGGCGCCGCACCTCTGTGCCCCCCCGGAACGTCGCTTTTCTCCCTTCCTGCGAGCCGGGACCTCCGCGATCGCCTCACCCAACCGCAGCTCCCGCCCGGGCCGCAAACCTGACGCGAACTCCACCCGCCCCGGCTCGAAGAGCAGCACCACGGTCGAGCCCAGGTGGAAGGCCATGATCTCATCCCCTTGCCGCACCCGCACCGGCGGATCGTATTCCCGCACGTCCCCCTCGATGCGCGGGCGGTTGGTCACGCCGCGGCGATCCCCGGGCGCGGCGTTCCAGAGTGGATCGAAGGCCGCGGAGATGCGTCCCACGTTGTAGGCGCCGACCGCCACCACCGCCACGCGCCCCAGAGGGCCATCGAGGTAGCAGAGCAGCCGCTCGTTGCGCGCGAAGAGGTCGGCGACGTGCGCGACGGAGGGTGCGTTCACCGGCAGCAGCGCGCCGGGCACATGCCGCGCGAGCCGGATCAGCCCGCTGCAGGGAGTGTGGATGCGGTGGTAGTGGCGGGGGCTCAGATAGATGGTTGCGAAGGAGCCGCCCTCGAAGCGCCGCGCCTCCTCAGCATCCTCCAGCAGCTCGGCAGCAGAGTACCAGCGCCCCTTCGCCTGCAGCAGCCGCCCCGCCTCCACTCTTCCCAGCTGCCCCATCACGCCGTCTACCGGCGAGCCGGCCACCGCCGGATCGTCCGGCCACTCGCGCAACCCGGATCGCAGACGGCGCACGAAGAACTCGTTCAGCGAGCCGTACGCCTCCAGTGGCTGCCCCGCCTCCGAGACGTCGATTCCCACCGCGCGCGCGAAGGAGCCCAGCACCGGCCTCCGCAGCGGCGGCGGCAGCCGCAGATCCGCGATGCGGCCGAAGGAGCGGCTGAGCGCCCCCTGCGGCAGCCGGCCCAGCAGCGCCAGCATCGCTCGCCAGCTGCCGGAGGGGATTTCCGGGGAGACGTCCGGAACGATTTCGGGGGATTCGGTGCGTGTGACCATGCCTCGCGTGCGCATGCAGGGATCGCACCGCTGGAGCATCTGCGTTGGCTCAGAATGTGTTACGCAGTCCTGCGCAGAGTGTTACATTCCGGAAAGCACCCTCACTCATCGATCAGAGTACTGGATACAGTGCCAGAGAAATCGTTTCGACCGCTGCGCATCCCCGCCCGCACTCAGGTGCTTGGCAACGGGATGCGGATCATCGCCCACGAGGATCACTCCTCGCCCGTCGTCAACGTTCACCTGATGTACCACGTCGGCTCCAAGGACGAGTCACCGGGGCGCACCGGGCTGGCTCACCTGCTCGAGCACCTGCTCTTCGAGGGCTCCGAGCACTGCCCCAAGGGAGAGTTCGACCTGCTGCTCGAGCGGGTGGGCGGCACCAACAACGGCTCCACCTGGCTGGACCGCACCAACTACTACGAGACCGTTCCTTCGCACGCGGTCGAGCTGGCGCTCTGGCTGGAGCGCGAGCGGATGGCGCACTTCCGCCCGGTGCTCGGCGAGGAGATGCTCGAGCTGCAGCGCGGTGTGGTGATCAACGAGCGGCTGCAGGTGATCGAGAATCGCCCCTACGGACGGGCCGACGAGAAGCTGCACGAGGTGCTCTTCCCGGAGGCGCACCCCTACCGCTGGCCGACCATCGGCTACCTGGAAGACCTGGAGAGCATCGCCCTCGACGATGTGCGGAGCTTCCACGAAGGCTACTACACCCCCGCCAACGCGGTGCTGGTACTCGCCGGTGACGTACATGCGGAGGAGGCGTTCTCGCTCGCGGAGCGCTACTTCGGCGACCTGCCGGGGCCGACTGAGCCGCGGCGCGTGGCTCCCGCGCCGAATGGACAGCCACCCCGCGCGACGCAGCGCGAGCTGCTGGAGGACCGGGTCTCCTTCCCGCGCGTCTACCGCGCGCACGCGGTACCGCCGTACGGCAGCGCCGACTGGATCGCGCTCGACGTGCTCGCCTACCTGCTCGCCGACGGAGAGAGCTCGCGGCTGCAGCGGGCGCTGGTGCGCGAGGGGCAGCTTGCGCAGGAGGTCGACAGCTACCTCTTTCCCACCGAGCTGAACGGTATCTTCGGAGTCGTCGCCACCGCGCGCTCCGGCGTCGAGGCCGCCGCGCTCGAGGAGGTGATCGACCGCACCCTCGCGAAGGTGGTCGAGGAGGGGGTGACGGAGGCGGAGGTCGCGGGCGCGGTGCGGCGGGTGCGTCGCGATCAGGTCGAGGGACTTGCCAACGTCGAGGACCGCGCGGAGGCGCTCGCCTACGCCGCCACCGTGCTCGGCGAGGCGGAGGCGCTGGAGCGCGTGATGGCGGGATACCTCCACGTCACGCCGGACGACGTACAGCGTGTGGCGCGCCGCTACCTCGCTCCGGAGGAGGCCGCGACGGTGGTGGTGGTGCCCGGCCACGAGGAGACCGATGAGCGTTAGGGCATCCGATCGCTCGCTTACCTCCCCGCCGCCGCTCGGGCCACCGCCCGCTCCGCGGGTGCCGCGGCCGGAGCGCTGGACACTGGCGAACGGGCTGCGGGTCGTCGCGGTGCCGCGCGTCGGGGTGCCGCAGGTGGTGCTGCGGCTCGGCATCCCCGCCGGCGCCGCCGCCGATCCCGCACCCTACTTCGGGACCGCGGCGCTGGTGGGCGAGCTGCTCACCGAGGGGACGGAGCGCTACAGCGCGGAGGCCCTGAACGAGCGGCTGGACGCCCTCGGCGCCGCCGTATCCGTGCAGACCGGCCACGATCTGGTCGAGTTCGAGGCCACGCTGCTCAGCGAGACGCTTGCCGAGGCGCTCCCGCTCTTCGCCGACCTGGTCGCGCGTCCCAGCTTCCCGGTGGAGGAGACGGAGCGGGTGCGCGCCGAGACGCTTGACGCGCTGATCGCGCGCCTCGACGAGCCGGCGAACGTGGCCGAGGACGCGCTCGCGCGCGCGATCTACGGAGAGGAGCACCCCTATGGCCGGCTCTGCGCCGGCACCGAAGCAGGAGTGGCGACGGTTCCGCGTGAGGCACTGCACGCCTTCCACCGTGCCCGCTACCGGCCGGCCGGCAGCTTTCTCGTCGCCGCCGGCGAGTTCGACGTCCCCGAGCTGGCAGCGCGGCTCGAGGAGGCGTTCGCCGGCTGGGAGGGGAACGCTCCTGCGGTGAGCTATCCCCCGGTTCCCACCGCGCCCGTGCACGGCGGCGAGCGGCTGCAGCTTCCCTGGGAGGAGGCGGCGCAGGCGGAGATCCGCATCGGCGGCCTGGGGCTGCCGCGCCGCTCGCCGGAGTGGATCCCCGCCGCGGTGGCGAACTACATCCTGGGCGGAAGCACCATCACCAGCCGGCTGGGAGCCAACCTGCGCGAGGAGAAAGGCTGGACCTATGGGGTACGCTCCGCCTTCGGTGCTCACCTGCACCCCGGCCCTTGGTTGGCGGAGACGGCCGTGGACGACGAGGTCTCCGGGGCGGCGGTCGAGGAGATCCTCGGCGAGCTGCGGCGCATGGTCGAGCAGCCGGTCGAAGCGGAGGAGCTGCGGCGCGCCAAGGACGCCCTCATCCTCTCGCTTCCCCGCGCCTTCGAGACCCCGGCTCGCGTGGTGAGCCGCTTCTTCGTCGCCGAAGCGTTCGCTCTGCCGGAGGACTACTGGGTGCGATTCCCGGAGCGGGTCGAGGCTGTGACGGCCGAAGAGGTGCAGCGCATCGCGCGAGGCTACTTCGATCCTGCGCGTCTCGTACGGGTCGTGGTCGGCTCCGGCGGACCGGAGCCGGAGTCGGACCGCACGCTCCAAGAGCAATGACGCGCAACGGCGACCGCCTGGTGCTGCTGCGCCACGCCTCCGAGCTGAGCACCAAGGCGCGCGGCACGCGGAAGCGCTTCTTCAAACGCCTGGGCCTCAATCTGCAGGACGCGCTGCGCACCACCGGCGCCCCCTTCCGCATCGACGCGCAGTGGAACCGGATCTTCGTCCACACGCAGGCGCCGGAGGCGGTTGAGGTGCTGCGGCGCGTCCCCGGCATCTCCTCCCTCTCCCCCATCGAGGCGCAGTGCCGCGCCGAGCTGGAGGAGATCGTGCGGGTTGGCCGCGAGACCTTTGGCGAGCGGGTACGTGGCCGCAGCTTCGCGGTTCGCGCCAAGCGCAGCGGGAACCATCCCTTCACCTCGGAGGTCGTGCAGCGGGAGCTGGGCGCGGCGCTCAACCCCGGCGCGCGCGTGGACCTGCAGCAGCCCGAGGTGACGGTTCACGTCGAGGTGCGCGACCGGCGCGCCTATCTCTTCTCCGAGTGGATCGATGCGATGGGGGGGCTGCCGCTGGGCGTCGATGGGCGCGCGGTCTGCCTGCTCTCCGGCGGGTTCGACTCGGCGGTCGCGGCGTGGCTGATGCTGAAGCGCGGTGTCGAGCTGGACTACGTCTTCTGCAACCTGGCGGGCGACGCCTACGAGCGCTCGGTGGTGCGGGTGGCGAAGGTGCTCGCGGATGGCTGGAGCTACGGCACGCGGCCGCGGCTGCACGTGGTGGACTTCGCCGCGGCACTCGACGCGCTGCGCGCCCACACCCGCCCGAAGTACTGGCAGCTCGTCCTCAAGCGGCTGATGTACCGCTCGGCCGCGCAGGTGGCGGCGGAGCAGCACGCGAGTGCGCTGGTCACCGGCGAGGCGGTCGGGCAGGTCTCCTCGCAGACGCTCGCCAACCTGCGCGCGATCGACGGCGCGGTTGACCTGCCGGTCCTCCGCCCGCTTATCGGCTTCGACAAGGACGAGATCATCGCCTTTACGCGGCGGATCGGCAGCTACGAGCTCTCCTCGAGGGTGCGTGAGTACTGCGCCATCGCGCCGGGCAATCCCGCGACGCGCGCCACCCGCGCCGCGACCGCCCGCGAGGAGGAGATGATCGATCCCGCCATCATCCGGCAGGCCGTGGCGGAGCGGCGCGTGCTCGATCTGCGCAACCTGGGCACCGCCGACCTGGTGCAGCCCTACATCTTCGCAGAGGAGATTCCGGAGGAGGCGGTGGTGGTGGACATCCGCGCGCCGCACGAGTGGGAGGATTGGCACTATCCCGGCGCGCTGAACCTGCCGATGGCCGAGCTGCTCGCGCGCCCGCTACCGCTCGACCGCAGGCGAAGCTATGTGCTCTACTGCGCGCAGGGGCCGCAGGCGGCGCATCTGGCGGAGCAGCTGCAGCGAGAGGGATACGAAGCGTACGCGTTCCGAGGGGGGATTCGCACGCTGCGGCAGATACAGGAGCGTGCGGCTGGAGATGTGCCGGAGGCGCACGCCGCCAGATGATCCATGCGGATCATTGGTCGTGGCCGCCGCTCCGCCGCGGGTGAGCGGGAATAGCGGCTATGGGCTGCTGCGCCAGGGAGCGTTCCCGTCGTTGTCCTCGGCATCATCGGGCACGACTTCCAGCGTCGGCAGCGGGCGTGGCCAGGCGCTCTGCCGCGCGATCCCTTCCCAGCCGCACGAGAGGCACCAGCGCACGCCGGCGATGCGGCTGAAGTAGTGGAGGAACCGCGAGTGTATCAGCAGCGTGTCGCCACCGCAGCGCGGGCAATCGCGTCCCGCCGGCAGGAAGAAGAAGAGGAGCAGGATCGGGGACATCAGCATCGCGACCCAGAGCGCAACCACGAACAGCCAGAACATCACCACCTCCTGTAGTCCGAAGAACCAGCGGAATTATGCTTTCATTCGCTCAGCGGATGGCGAGGCGTCGGACGGATAACCGTTGCGCGAGGGACGTGCAACCGACGATGCTCTTCCGGTCAGCGCACTTTTCGCGAAGAGCAAGAACCGCACCGGCGGCGATCTGCGCCAGAGTTCCTTCACCTGCGCGCTTTCCATCATCCCGGCGCGTCTGATGCCCACCTGGTCCGTTGATCCGCGGGCGCCCGATCCACAGCTGCTGGCGCGCGCCGCGGATCTGCTGAGGCGCGGCGGCCTGGTCGCCTTTCCTACCGAGACCGTCTACGGGTTGGGGGGTAATGCGCTCGATGCGGAGGCGGTGCGGCGGATCTTCACGGCGAAGGGACGACCCAGCTACAATCCGCTGATCGCCCACGTCGCCGACGCCGAGACAGCTCGGAGGCTGGTGCTCGCCTGGCCCGAGAGCGCGGCACGCCTTGCCGCCGTCTTCTGGCCCGGTCCCCTCACCCTGGTGCTCCCCAAGCGGCCGGAGGTGCCGGACGAGGTCACCGCCGGCCTGGCGAGCGTGGCGGTGCGCGTGCCGGCGCATCCGGTGGCGCAGGCGCTCCTGCGCGCCGCGGAGCTGCCGGTGGCGGCCCCGAGCGCCAACCGCTTCACCCGGATCTCGCCGACCACCGCGCAGCATGTAGAGAAGGCGCTTGGCGACCGGGTGGATCTGATCCTCGATGGCGGCCCGACGCAGGTGGGGATCGAATCGACGGTGCTCGACCTCACGGGCGAGCGACCGCGGCTGCTGCGCCCCGGCTCGATCTCAGCCGCGGAGCTGCAGCGGGTAGCCGGTGAGATCGACCTCGCCGCGCCGCACGGCAGCGGTACGGCGCCCCGGCCCTCGCCGGGGATGCTGGACCGGC
>JBPCIT010000216.1:0-34177 GCA_051006015.1 Longimicrobiaceae bacterium | reverse complement strand
GCGCGCCCGAGCCGAGGGCGCCGGGGCGCTGCCGGAGGAGACGCGGGCTGCCCTTCGCGCCCGCTACGATCGCAGGGTAGAGTACGGCTGTCGGCTGCATCCGCCGCCCCCGCGCCGAAGAGGCAAGGGTCGGCCGAAGCAGAGCCGCGCCCGCAATCTGCTGGATCGGCTGCGCAAGCATCCGGAGAAGGTGTTGGCCTTCGTCTACGACTTCGGCGTGCCCTTTGACAACAACCTCGCCGAACGGGACCTGCGCATGAGCAAGCTCAAGCAGAAGATCTCCGGCGGCTTCCGCACGGCCGAAGGTGCAGCGATCTTCTGTCGCATCCGGGGCTACATCTCCACGCTGCGCAAGCAGAGCACTCACGTGCTCACCGCCCTGGAAAGTCTCTTCACCGGTCATCCCCATCTGCCCCAGCTAGCCCCTGGGTAGTAACTCCTCGGCTATCTCGCCTCAGGCATGAGTGCAGCCGAGATCCTCGAAGACTTCCCCGACGTTGAGCCGGAGGACATCCGTGCATCGTTGGCGTTCGCCGCGGACTTCGAGCGGCGTCTCATGGCGGTGCCGAGCCTGTGAAGCTGCTCATGGATCACAACGTCTCGCCCACGCTGGTTCGCCTGCTCGCCGATGTGTACCCGGAGTGTACGCATGTGCGCGAGCTCGCCATGGAGCGGGCGCAGGACACCGAGGTCTGGCAGCATGCGGCGGAGCACGGGATCACCATCGTCACCCAGGACGCGGACTTTCACCAGCGGAGCCTGCTCCTGGGATCTCCGCCAAAGGTCGTGTGGCTCCGCATTGGCAACTGCAGCGTAGCCGAGAGCGCGACGGCACTGCGAGAGCGGTACATTCCGATCCGTCGCTTTGTCGAGGAATCCGCTGCGGACTACCTCATCTTGTCGTAGGTGCTATATCTTGCTGCCTTGCAAGCCTTTGCGCCGCCCTAACAACGTGTATATGGACTCCTCCTGTTTGTCCAGAGCGCTGCACGCGGACGCAGGGCCATTCATGATTTCGACCGGCTGTGGTGTAAGCGCATGGTGTTGCGCCGTTTACGAACTTCCGCGTCGGCCCTGCCCCGGTGAGTTTGGGCGCTAGGTGCTCCACCTCTGGACAACCGGGTGCGGATCAGATAATCTGATCTCAACCTGTACTGGAGGTGCCACGATGCGGTTCAACCCCAGCGTCACAGAGGTGGCGCGCCACTTTGCCGACTACATCAACCGAGTCGCCTTTCGAGGTGAGCGCTTCACCCTCATGCGCGGCAACAAACCGGTCGCGGAGCTTCGGCCGGTACCTGCTGGCCGCCGTCTCGGTGAGCTCCCCGAGCTGCTCGCTTCGCTTCCGCGCCTCTCGCCTGAGGATGCCGCCGCGCTCGCGGACGATCTCGACACGGCACGTCGGCAGATGGCCGAGCGGCCTCTGCGCGATCCATGGGCGTCCTGATCGATGCCAGCGTGCTGATCGAGCACGAACGCAAGCGGCTGGATCTGGAACATCACCTGGAGCAGCGCGTGGATGAGGAGTTCTTCCTCTCGGTCGTCACCGCGAGCGAGTTGCTGCACGGCGTGCATCGCGCCACCGATTCGGCGGTACGTGCGCGCCGCTCTGCATGGGTGGAAGCCATTCTAGAGCGCTTCCCGCTGCTGCCGATCGACGTACAGATTGCCCGTGCCCATGCGCAGCTATGGGCGGATCTCGCCTCTCGCGGGCAGATCATCGGCCCGAATGACCTGTGGCTCGCCGCCTCCTGTGTTGCACATGGGCTGGTGATGGTCACGGCCAATGAGCGGGAGTTCAGGCGCGTGCCGGGCCTTGAGGTGGAGGCGTGGCCCGCCCGCACCTAACCACGTGCTGAACGCGGACGCAGGGCCATCCATGTTTTCGACCGGGTGTGGTGCAAGTGTATGGATCTGCGCCGTTTACCGGCTCATGCGCCGGCCCTGCGCCGGTGAGCTCAGCGTTAGGCTTTTTCCCAGGTTTGGCGGTAGCTATGGTGAGAGCGGTGATCTTCGATCTGGACAACTGCCTCAGCCCCGCTGAGGCGGTGGATCGAGAGCTCTACGAGCCGGCTTTCGAGGCCATCCGAGGAGCGAATCACGGTGCGGTCCCAGACGACGTGCTCCAACGGGCACTCTCCGCCATGTGGCGCCACCCGCTGGACTGGGTCGCTGAGAGCTATGGCTTCTCGCCGGCTATGCTCTCGGCCGGGTGGGCAGCGTTTGTCGAGATGGAAGCAGCCGCTCCGATGCACGGCTATGCCGATCTCCCTGTGCTCGCCTCGCTCCCGGTGCTGCGCTTTCTGGTGACCTCCGGCTTCCGGCGTTTGCAGGAGAGCAAGATCCAAGCACTCGGGGTCGAGGACCTCTTCACAAGGATCTACATTGATGCCCTCGATGAGCCGGGGAGGAAGGGCAAGCAAGCTCTCTTCGAGGAGATTGTGCGCACCCACGGCTTGAGCGCCGACGAGGTGCTGGTGGTGGGCGACAGTTCGCATGCGGAGATTGAGGCGGGAAACCGACTGGGCCTCCCGACGGTGCAGATCCTGCGGCCGGGCGTTCCCCGCGGGACCAATGCGACGCACTACATCGAGAGCTTGGGCGAACTTCCCGATCTGCTGGGAAGGATGCAGCGAACAGGCCGAACCCGGCGCTGAAGTGGACGCGGAGCAATGCATGGTTTCATGTGCTCTGCTACGTACTTCCGGATCGAGGAGGGCCTCGTGCGGGGCGTGAACGTCAGCGCCTACACCGACGTGCGGGGCACGCAGCAGGGGCTGGCCATTGGCATCTTCAACTATGCCCGCGAACTCGACGGCCTGCAGGTCGGGGTGCTGAACTACGCCGCCAACAAGCCGCCTCGCTCACGTCTGCTTCCGCTCCTGAACTACGCCCGACGCAGCCAGTAACGTTCGAGCGGTGCTGTGCGTGATGCGAGCAGTCAAGGGATTGCAACGCTCATGGTAGCCGCTGGAGCTGGGACCAGGGCCATCGACAGTGGCCCCAGCTCGAGAGCGAAACCATGGCGCGACCCGCTGTCAACCACGTACCGCCCCTACCCTCATCCCGCCGACGAGCACCTATGGACGTCGGTCGATCAGTCGCCTGCGACCGACCTCCACCACCGGGCACGGCGCATGTGCGGCTCCACTGCCTCCTCCTCGTCCCGGAGTGCATGGCCCTGCGCCGCCGCATAATGGGTGTAGACGTACTGCATCACGATGTTCGTCGTCGCCGCATCCACCCACGGCGCCTCCGGGTCCAGAATCCGGCCGCGCCGGAGATAGACCTCCCAGACGAGCGTGTCCGTTAGCGGGAGGTCGATCGCGGCCCCGGCCACAGACGAGAGCGCGCTCTCGGGAAGTGGCATCACACCGTCTCGGGCCACCGTACGGGGGGCCCCGTTGTGGATCTTCCAGGTGATGCCCTGCCGGACGGTGTGGCCGAAGAGGCCCAGCGTTCGCACGATCGGCGAGCCCGGCATGAAGTGGATCGGTCGCTCGCCCAGGCTCGCTCTGAGCATCACGGCGGCAAAGGTGTCGGCGGCGAGCAGCGCCGTGCCCGCCTCGATCCTCGTCTCGACCTCGCCCGCGCGGAGCGCCATCGGCTCCTGCGCGACGACGTAGGTCGCCGCGATGCGGTCGATCTCCTCATCCGAAAGCGGGAGGATCGAGTCCCGCGGTGGCTGGACCGATCGGGTCCACCCGGCCTCGACGAGCGGCCCAGGGAGCTCCGCGGGTTCGAACGGCCGCTGGCAGAGGATGCGCGTCGGGTCCTCGGCCGGATCCACGCCCGGCGGGCAGGGCTTCGTCAGCTCACGAATCTGCTTCACGTACCAGGGCGCGCTGAGGTAGGGCGACAGGACGATGGTCACGTCCTTCCGGACGCCCTCGACCATCTGGAGGTACCAGAGCGGGAAGGAATCGTTGTCACCGTTCGTCACCAGCACGCCGTAGGGCTCGACGCTCATGAGGACGTTGTACGCCCAGTCCCGGGCGGTGTAGTCCTGCGCCCGTGAGGCCCAGCTCCAGTTCAAGCCGAGCGGGAGGAGAGCCAGGCCGAGGAGGGGCGCGGCGATCAGCCGCGGCCACGAGACGCGGGCACGGAGTGCATCCGCCGCCCACTGCCAGAGCGCGGTGAGACCCATCCCAGCCCATAGCCCCCACACGCTGAAGCCGATCAGGAAGAAGTAGTCGCGCTCCCGCACCTCGTGCATGGCCCCAGCGGGGAAGCGCTCCCACGCGATGGAGTAGCCGTACCGGAAGTTGAGGTAGAGGACCAGGCCGAGCGAGAGGGTTAGGAAGAGGGCTCCCAGATAGGCAGCGCTTCCGCGGTCCCTCTCCCAGTGGCTCCACGCGCCGAGCAGCCCGAGGAGGAGGAAGACGAGCGTCAAGAGCGGGCGCAGGCCGCCGAACAACGGATCGCCTCCCGCGACCGAGCGCGCCCACTGCCAGTCCAGATACTGGAAGTAATTGATGAACTGCGAGGCCAGCAGCGACGAGCTACGTGGGAGCTGCTGCTGCGGGTACACTGTCGGGTCGAGACGAACGGATGGCTTACCGTACTGCTCCCGCCTGATGACAGCCGACAGTGCGTCACATCCCGCTCCGCCCCAGCTGTAGATGCTGGCCACGGTCTCCACGACCGATGCGCACACCGGTTCCCCCTCCGAGACCAGCGGGCGCTGGGCCGCTCGGAGCGGCAGGAAGAACTGGACCGAGAGTGCCAGGGCAACCAGCGGGAGCGCGGCGAACCAGAGCCGCGGGCGCAGGAGCACCCGGCGGTCCACGATGAGCACGAAGAGAAGGAGCGCCGGGGCAACCAGCATACCCATGAGGTGGTTTGTCGCCGTGAGCGCCACGACAAAGGCGATGAGGAGCAGCGTCTTGGGGCTCCGGCCCGTGTCGCGCCAGCGCAGGACGAGCCAGCTCACGAGCGCCGTGGTGAAGAACGAGATAGCGTAGACCTTCTCGTTCACATTCGACTGGTTCCAGACCGTGAACGCGGTCGCAGAGAGCACTACGGCGGCGGCCGCGCCGATGAAGCGGAGGAGCCGGTCCTGCGTCGAAGCGGCGAGCGCTCGGTCCACCACGAGGAACCAGAGCGCGTGAGCGGCGGCCGAGAGAGCAGCGCTGAAGAGGTTGATCCGCACGGCAGTCGATAGCCCCGTCGGTGCGAGCAGAACCTCCCACGCCCGCGCAAGCACAACGAAGAAGGGGCTCCCGGGCGGGTGCGGGATGCCCAGGAGGTGGGCCACCGTGATGTACTCCCCGGCATCCCAGAACGCGACCGTGGGAGCGAGCGTAACCACGTAGAGCGCGAAGACGGCCAGACCGGCGAGCACGGCTGCGGCATAGGGCGGCCGGTACGCGCTCCCATCTGGATCCCCCTGTCGGATCCAGGCGCGCGGCTCGCTCGCCCACTCGCGCGGGAGACTCCGCACGAGGTCCATCAGCACGATGCCCCAGAAGCGGAGGTCTTCGACCACTCCACGCTTCTCGCGCCCGCGCCACTCGCCAAAGGTGCGGAGCATCTCGTCTCCGTACTCCGCGCGGAAGGGCGGCGGATAGAGGCGCAGGAGCGCAGCATAGACGCGCTCCGCTACCGATTGCCTCCGGCCCCGGCTCCTCACGCGGCCCCCGTCTGTGGGAGGAGCTGCTTCCGGCGAGCGGCATCCAGGAGCCGCTCCAGCCGCTTCGCCTCCAGGACCGCCACCTCCCGCCCGAACCCGGTCAGGCGGTAGTAGCGGCGACGTTCATCCCCATCGGGATCCATCTCGGCCTCCGTCTCTTCCAGGAGACCCTGCTCGCGCAGCCGCTTGATCGCGCCGTAGAGCGTACCCGGTCCCAGGCGGATTCGCCCGCCCGTCCGATCTTCCACCTCCTGCATGATCCCGTACCCGTGACGGTCCTCGTCGGCGAGCGCGAGCAAGAGCTGAAATACGGCTTCGCTCAGGGGAAGGAGCGTGGCCGGATCGCGGGATGGCTTGGGCATCGGCGGCTCTCCTGCGGCGGTGCTTGATTGGCCCAACTATATCGCCGAACGATATAACAGGACGGTGCGATCGCGTCAAGGCGCGCCCACCAGCATGCGAGCACCTCGCATGAGGTAGCGCACATATGCCTGCGGATCAGCACCCGATGCTGCCGGGAGACCGCAGCGAGCGGAGCTACCGCTGGCTTTGGGAGAAGATTTCTGAGGATTACCGTCCGGCGCTCTGCTAGACGGACTGCTGGGGGAGCTACCGGAGCGTCGTGCCGGAGGAACGGCACGCCTGCATGGGAAAGGAGAGCTCTTTCCGACTACGAAAATCGGGCAAGATAGGCCCAGAACTCATGCCGTGAGCGGCGCTCACATAGCCGAGCGCCACCACTCTGCCAGGAGTCTCACCGCCGCCGCTTGGTAGTGATGACGATCACGCCATTGGCGCTTCGCGAGCCGTAGATCGCCGCCGCGCCGGCATCCTTGAGGACGTCGATCCTGGCGATGTCCTGTGGTGCCATGCCGCGGAGAGCCTGCCCGATCCCCCCCATCCGGATGGGCATGCCGTCGATCACGAGCAGAGGCTCGTCGTTCCCCACCAGGGAGCTGCTCCCCCGGACGCGCAGGGAGAAGTCGCCATTGGGTCTACGGACGACCTGTAGACCGGGGATGCGCCCCTGCAGCAGCTCTTCCACCCTGGCGACGCGCACGTTTTCCAGCTCGCGTTCGGATAGCGAAGCGACCGAGCCGCTGATCTCACTCCTCTCCTGGCTCCCGTAGCCGAAGGAGACCGTCTCCGGCTCGGGTGCCGCGGGCGGTCTCGGTGTCGCTCGGCTGCAAGCGGGCAGAAGCGCGATGATGCATCCACCGAGAAGTGCCAGGAAGCGGGCTCTCTGCCGAATCTCCATTTCTACCTCCCGCGGCCGAGTAGAGGAACGCGCGCAGCCACAGCTTCCATGCCGTGCCTGCCGGTCGGAGCAGCGCGACGTCCCTCGCCCTGGCGACAGATAGCCGAGCTACCGGGGGCCTGCGATGTACCGAAGAGAGTGCCCGCCGCATACTTCAAGCCATGAGAGAGCCGGCGAACCCGCACAATTGCACCGGAAGTGCAGAAAGCTCCTGCATGTAAAGGTTGCAGGCTCACGATTCCCTTCTGCGCAGCCGCTCGGTGAGCTGCTCGCCGGCCCGTGGCATGCGCTCGGCATCGCTCGCGTCGGATCGACTCGCTCCACGAGGCCCTCGGCCGCTGGACCTGCGTCTGGAGCGCTACGTGGGGTGGAGAGCCGCCTGCCGCACCGTCACCCGCTCTCCCTCGAACACCAAGGGCACCGCGAGCAGCGCGCGGAACTCGTTGTAGCCGGTCCTGCCGGGGAAGAAGGCGTGCAGGAAGAGCCAGGGCTCGCCGTCCGGCCCCTCCGCGACCGACGGGTGCCCGGGTCCCCACCACACCACCGTTGAGCGGAGGAGCGGCTCGGGCATCTTCCGGTACGGGCCGAGCGGCGCATCCGCGACGGCGACGCCGATGCCATAACGTGCCGTCGAGAAGTCGTTGCCGGCGTAGAACAGATAGCTCTTCCCGCCATGCCGGGCGACCCAGATGCCCTCGATCAGATGCGCCTCCCACTCCATGTCGTTCTCGAGCACGAGGGTGCGCTCCCCCTCGAGGCTGCGGCCGTCCGGCGCCAGCCGCTGTGCCCAGATCGGCGTCCGCATTGCGCGGAGCACGCCGCGGATGGTCTGTCGCACGGCGGCGTCGGCCTCGCGCGCGAGGAGGGTCCCGAGCTCGTCCCGCACCGCGGAGAAGCGGTCGGTGACGGCCTCCACGAGGAGCTGCTGGACGAAGAAGCGCTCCATCGGCTCCAGCGTCCGCGCCCATGGCCAGAGCGTCGCCAGCAGAGAGGCGGTGCGGCGGTCCTCCGGGTCGGACAGCAGCTCGGCGATCAGCCGCCCGTGCTCGTGCAGGAGCTGGTTCAGGAGGCTCGGCCAGACGCCGTTCGTGTCCTCCTTCCAGAAGAGGTAGGCGTCGCCGTGCGCGTCCACCGCTACGTGCGGGTCGATGACGCCGCCGCGCAGGATCGGCTCGTCGGGCGTGGTAAACGGGCCCTCGGGACCGGCGGAGGTGGCCACGCCGATCGAGAGCTCGCGCGTGCCCCGCTCCCGCGCCGCGAAGTATACCCGGTACTCGCCGCCGGTGAGGTGCATCTCCGGCGCCCAGTAGTCACTGACCCCCTCGCCGTCGGCCGCCCACGCCGGCTTGTAGCCGCGCGGGAAGACGAAGCCCACCAGCTCCCACTCGCGCAGGTCGCGCGACCGCGCGATGGGGAAGGAGTCGGGGGCGTCGTTGGAGGTGACGAGGAGATAGTACCAGGCGGCGCCGGTGGCCTCCGCGACGCGAATGACGGCGGGGTCGCCGTAGCCATGGCGCATACCCGGCGCGAGGTTGCGCGTGAGCAGCGGCTGATACGGCGCGCTGAACGAAGTGACTTCCGCCGGCTGCCGGTTGCGCGGCACGCGCGTGCCGAAGCGGTGGGCCAGATCCTCGAAGATGTCGAGGTACGCGTTGTGGGTGCGCTCCGCCAGCCGGTAGTCGACCGCCGCCACCGCTCCGCTCCTGCCTTCCGCTCCCACCACCCGGAACCGGCGCGTGCCGGCCTCGGGATACGCTCCGGCGACGGTTACCTCGTACCGGTAGGGTGCCTCGGCCGGGGAGACGAGCCGGAACTCACCGTCCGGAACGACCTGCTCCGCCTCCGCTACGCGAACGCGCTGCTCAGCGATCACACGGCTCCCCCGACGGCACCGGCAGCGGCACGCCCGCGGCCATGGGCTCGCCGAAGTCCGGCGAACCGTCCGGCCTCCAGGTGAAGGGCTGCATGCGGATCACGCGGTTCCAGTTGGGGAGCGTGTCCACCTTGGCGTGGTAGACGATCCAGTCCTCGGTGCCGTCGGGCGACTTCGCGAAGCCGTTGTGCCCTGGACCGTACACCCCGTTCGCCTCGGCGAACACCGGTCCCGACTTGATCCAGCTGGCGGGCTGCATCGGATCGGAGTCGGGGCCGCGGAGGCGGAGCTGGCCGAGCCGGTACCACCGCAGCCAGGACTCGCGCGTCGAGTAGATGATGAAGACCTCCCCGTCGCGCTCGAGGAACTGCGGCCCCTCCATGAGGTCGAGCCCCTCCACCGGGTCCACCCGCCGCTCCCAGCTCTCAGAGGGCGATGAGAGCAGCTGGCGCGGGCTGCTGACCGTCCATGGGTTCGACATGCGCGCGATGTAGAGGTGCTGCGGGGTGCGCGCGAGCGGGGTGTTGTTCTCCCAGCCCGACCACACGGCGTAGAGCTGCCCGTTGAGGCGGTACACGGTGAGGTCGATCGCCCACACGTCGTCGGCGCGCGTGGCAGGGTCGCCGCCGGTGTCGAGCTGGCCGAGGTCCTCGTAACCGCCCTGCGGGTCGTCGCCCCTGGCGCGTAGGACGCCGCTCCGCTGGAAGATGAAGGGTGCGTCACTGGGGCCGGGCCGGCCCGCGGCGTAGTAGATGAGCCAGTGGCCATCCACCTGCCGGATCTCGGGCGCCCAGACATGGGTCTGGTTCCAGCCCGTATCTGGCAAGCTCCACACCAGGACGCTGTCGCGCATCGGGTCGGTCAGCTGCCTCGACCGGAAGACCCAGATGGTGCTATTCTGTCCCTCGGGATTCTTCGACTGCGCCATGTAATAGTAGCCGTCCCGGAACTCGACCCAGGGATCCGCGCCCCTGGACACGGGGTTGACGAAGGTGCAGGTGGCTGCTGTCGGCGCGACGGTGGCTGGTCCCGGCGTCGCCGGGGCGCACGCGGAGAGCAGCGCCGCAGCGAGCAGGGCCGCCCCAGAACGGACGAGCGTGATCGGACCACGAGAGTAATTCATCGATGCATTCCTCCATACGTGTTCCCGAGCCGGTGGGCTGGCAGCCGCTCTATTCGGAGCCGGCCGACCAGGGCGATCCGTACCTGCTCGCGGTCCCGGACAGCGTGCTGGCAGCCTATCGGTACTACCTGTACGTGACCCGCGACGAGCCGGTCGCCGCCACGGACGACGCGCCGTCGCCGCGAACCTTCCCCGTCTACGCGTCGGACGACCTCGTGACGTGGCACGCGCTCGGGCCGAGCCTGATGGGCGATGAGACGCCGCGCGCCTACTGGGCGCCGTGCGTCTGCTACGTTCCCAGCCTCGAGCGCCCCTACGTCATGCTATACTCGCGCTCCGTCGGCGTCGGCGAGGAGGCGCACATCGGCCACATCATCCGGCGCGCGGACAGCTTGCGGCCCGAGGGGCCGTTCATCGACTCCGGCGACGTGCTTACGCCGGACACCGATTTCGCGATCGACCCGGACGTGTACCGGGCGGCCGACGGCTCCCTGCGCCTCGCCTGGGCTACCGACTTCGTCGCCGACACGCCGCTCGGCACGGGGATCGTTGAGGCGCCGGTGAGCGAGGACCTGACGCGCCTGCTGGCGCCGCCGACCGTCCTCGCGCGTCCGTCCGAGGAGTGGCACGGCTACGATGCCGCGCGGCGGATGCCCTGGAAGCAGATCCCCGGCATCGACTGGCACACCGACACCGTGGCCTGGAACACGGTCGAAGCGCCGGTGGGGGGGCTGGTCAACCCGCAGGGGCGGCGCGTCTATCTCTACAGCGGCGGCTGCTTCTTCGGCTTCTACGCCGTGGGCGCGCTGGTCGAGGACGCGGCGGGGCGGCTCGTCAACGTGACGCGCGGCGGCCAGCACTTCGTCCTGCGCCCCGACCCGGAGCGTGGGATCTACGGTCCCGGCCACTGCGCCTGGTTCCGCACGCCCGACGGACGGGACTACCTCATCACGCATGCGCGCTTCGGCTCCCCGGAGGCGCACCGCAACGCCACCATCGTGGGGCTGCAGTGGGATGAGGCGGGGCGGCCGTACTGTCCGCTGCCGAACGTGGCTCACCCGTAGCGCCGCAGACCACCGCACCAGAGGGCTCGCTCAGCGCGGCGCCGGCCGCGGCTGCGGGGCCGTCGAGGGGACGCCACCCTCGACTCGTGGCCAACCGTCACGGTAGACCAGCCGATCGATCAGCATCACGCGGCGCGTGTTGATGTCGTCGCTCGGCTTGGAGCGGGGGCGCCGCGAGTCGACGGCGTGATAGACAATCCAGTCATGACCGTGGGCGTCGGTGACGACGGAGTTGTGCCCCGGCGCCACCCAGATACCACCCCGCTCCAGGATCACGCTGTTGGCCGCCCCGGTCGCGTCGGCGAGGGTCTCGAACGGTCCGGTAGCACTGCGCGAGCGCGCGACCATGGCAGCGTAGTGCGCTCCCGGGCCGCAGCAGTTGTCGCCCGAGTAGAACATGTAGTAGTAGGGCGCGCGATACTCCACCCACGCCCCTTCCACGAGCCGCTGGTAGTCCGTGGAGTCGGAGGTCGGCACCGCGTGAATCAGCTCCACCGGAGTGCTGCCGGGCGCGAACGACACCCGGTCGGAGGCGAGTTCCTGCACCTTGATCGGCTCGAAGCCGGAGCCCCAGTAGAGCAGGCGCCTGCCGGTCTGCGGGTCGTCGAACGCCATGGGGTCAATGTTCACGAAGCCCGGGCCGCACTGCATGGGGTGCCCGACGTCGACGAAGGGGCCCGCCGGGCGCCTCGCGGTGGCAACGGCGAGGCAGAGCCCTCGGGTGGTGTCGGCCCGCGCGGCGTCTGGCTTGGCGGAGTAGTACAGGTAGAATGTGCCGTCGTGTTCCGAGACGTGTGGCGCCCAGAAATCCTGGGTCTGGCTCGCCCAGCTGGGCTTCGTCGGCAGCGCGTCACCCAGGTGCTCCCACTCGACGAGGTCGCGTGAGCGCCCCACCTGCATGTTGATGGTGGTGCCGTTCCGCTCCCCCTGCGTCGCGTACACGTAGTAAAGGCCGTCGGAGGCCCGCAGCACCGTGGGGTCGGGGAAGTCCTCGTCCAGGACCGGATTGCTGTAGGTAGCGGCTCCCGACGTGGCCGGCGCGGCCGCCCCGCTGGTGGCCGGCTGCGATGCGGGGGCGCCGCAGGCCAGCAGCGCAACCGCGGCGAAGAGGCTGCAGGCCAGCGGCAGGATCAAGCGTCGACGCATGCGGAGCTCCCGGTGTGCTGGTCCTGTCGTACCCGCCCCTCGTACGGTGCCGGGAGCCAGGGCGCGCGGCCGCGCCGAGTGCCGTCTCCTCACGCCTCACCCATCATCAGCCCTTCGATGGTGTGGCCCTGGACGATCGGCTCGAGCTCGTCCACCACGCGGCACGTCAGCTGGCGGCGCACCTCGTCTGGCAGCTTCTCGTAGTACCCACGCGTGAACTGCAGGTCGTGCCGCTCGGCGTTGCCGGCGTCCGGCGCGTCCACACCGAGCACGAGCACCGGGCGTGACTTGTTCGACCGGTTGGCCGTGCCACGGTGGATGGTGAGCGCCGAGCGCGCCGAGATGTCGCCCATCTTGGGCATCTTGCGCTGCGCACGCGCTTCATAGCGCGGGTAGAGCGACCTGGGCGGGAACATCTCGTGCTGGAACCCCGCGGGGTCGTCCCACTGGGTGCCGGGCGCGATCTCGAAGGGGCCCATGTCCTCGAAGACGTCCACGCAGGTGAGGTTGAAGGCCAGCGAGTTCAGGCGGCGGCCGGTCAGCGTTTCGTCAGGAGCGGGGAAGTCGCGGTGCCACGGCTGGTCCTGCGCGCCGGGCCCGGGCACGTCGAAGCCGATCTCGACGATCTTGTAGTCGGCGCCGAGCACCGACGAGCACACGGCCACCACCCACGGGTGCGTGACGAGGTCGAGGAAGCCGCGGATGTCCTCCGGGTGGATCTCCACGTAGTACCGCTTGGGTCCGCGTCCCACCGCGCCGCCGGGCCGCTTGAGGGCGTCCTGAAAGGCGGCCTCGACATCCTCCCGCAGCTCCTCCACCCACTCGCGGCTGAAGGCGCCCTTGAGTGCGATGATGCCGTCCCCATAGATGCCGCCCATGATTTCGGCGGTGTCGTACTGCGTCCGCGGTGCCTCGATCATCGTGCTCATGGAGTCCTCCGTGGTGGTGTGGTGATGCGAGGGCTCGGCGCGGCCCGAACGCGAGTCCGGGCCGGGAGCCGGGCGTGCCTGGCCGGACCGTGGCTCTACGCGGCGCCGAGGGGCGCGAGACGCTCCAGGCTCGCGCCACCGGCGGCCGCCGACACGTAGACCGACGGCACGAGCCCGACTGCGGCCGTGTAGCGCTCCGACACCTCGTGCGCGAGCGCCTCGGCGGCGTTCGCGTCCACCAGCGCGACGGCGCAGCCGCCGAAGCCGGCGCCTGTCATGCGCGCGCCGTGGCAGCCGGCGTGCGCGCGCGCCTGCGACACGATGAGGTCCAGCTCGCGCCGCGACACCTCGAAGTCGTCGCGCAGGCTGCGGTGGCTCTCATCCATGAGCCATCCCACCTCGGCCGTGTCGCCGCGCTCCAGGGCGTCAGCCGCGCGGAGCGTGCGTGCGTTCTCGGTGATGACGTGCCGAGCGCGGCGGCGGGTCTCCTCGTCCAGCTCGTGCGCCCGCCGCTCGAAGGTGGCCAGCTCCACGTCGCGCAGGGCGGGCATGCCGAAGAAGCGCGCGGCCGCTTCGCACTGGGCGCGGCGCTCGTTGTAGGCGGAGTCGACCAGCCCGCGCCGGGTGCCGGTGTCCAGGATCACAACTGATGTGCCCGGCGGCAGCGGGACGGCGCGCGTTTCGAGCGAGCGGCAGTCGATCAGCAGCGCATGACCCTCCTGGCCAGCCGCCGAGATCATCTGATCCATGATCCCGCTGTTCACCCCGACCCACTGGTTCTCGGCCTTCTGGGCGATGCGCGCCATCTCCTCCGGCTCCCAGGCGAGGCCGGAGACTCCCGCAAAGGCCCATGCCGCCGCCAGCTCGAGCGCGGCGCTCGAGGAGAGCCCCGCCCCCACGGGCACGTCCCCGGCGGCGACACCCTCCCATCCGCGCAGATCGGTGTGGCCAGCCTGCTCGAGCGCCCAGGCCACCCCACGAACATACTCGAGCCACCCCTCAGCCCCGTGCCGGAGGCATTTGAGCTCGAAGCTCCCCGTCTCGTCGAAGTCGAGGGAGTGCACCGAGACGCGGTGCTTCTCCGCTGGGCGCAGCGCGATCCACACCGCGCGGTCGATCGCCATCGGCAGCACGAAGCCGTCGTTGTAGTCCGTGTGCTCACCGATCAGGTTCACGCGTCCGGGGGCGTGCGCAACCAGGGTCGGCCACCCGCCGAAGTGCTCCTCGAACGCCTCGATCACCCGCACGCGCAGGTCTTCCCCCTCCCGCACGTCCGTGGTCATTCCGGCGAGTCCGTCCGCGTCTCCGGCAGCTCGCGCAGCCGCGCCGCCGCCGTCTCCGCCGTGAGGTCGCGCTGCGGCTCGCCCAGCATCTCGTATCCCACCAGGAACTTGCGCACCGTCGCGGAGCGCAGCAGCGGCGGGTAGAAGTGCATGTGCAGGTGCCACTCCGGGTGCGGCTCTCCGTCCGTAGGGGCCTGATGGAAGCCCGCCGAATAGGGGAAGGAGACGCCGAACAGGTTGTCGTAGCGCGCGGTCAGCCGCCGCACCACGTCGGCGAGCTGGTCGCGCTCCGCCTCGTCGAGTGCGCTCAGGCTCGGCACCGCGCGGCGGCTCACGACGAGCGTCTCGAATGGCCACACCGCCCAGAAGGGGACGAGCGCTACGAAGCCGTCGTTGGCGAGCACCACCCGCTCCTCGCGCTCCAGCTCGAGCCGCAGGTAGTCGCTGAGCAGCGTGCGGCCGTGGCGCTGGTGATGTGCGCGCTGCCGCTCGCCTTCGCGCGCCGGGTACAGCGGCACCGTGCCCTGCGCCCAGATCTGGCCGTGGGGATGGGGATTGCTGGCTCCCATCGCCTCACCCTTGTTCTCGAAGATCTGGACGTAGCCGATGTCCGGGCGGCTGCCGAGCCGCGCGTACTCCTCGCTCCACAGATCGACCACGCTCCGCACGGCGGGCAGCGTCATCTCCGGTAGCGAGAGGTCGTGGCGGGGCGAGAAGCAGATCACGCGGCAGACGCCCGGCTCGCCGTGCGCGACGAGCAGCTCCGCATCGTTCACCGCCACGCCCTCACAGCCGGGGTACAGCGCGGCGAAGTCGTTGTCGAAGACGAAGGTCCCCGTGTACTGCGGGTTGCGGTGGCCGCCCGCCCGCTCGTTGCCCGGGCAGAGGTAGCAGATGGGATCGTACGCCGGCCGAGCGGCCACCGCCGGCTTCTCCACCTGCCCCTGCCATGGCCGCTGGGCGCGGTGGGGCGAGACGAGCACCCACTCGCCCATGAGGGGGTTGAAGCGGCGGTGCGGCCGCTCGGCCAGATCGTGGAGCGATCCGTCGGGGCCGGCCATCTCCTCGAGCCCGCCCCCCTCAGGCATGCTGCGCTACCCGGCGCTGCAGCCGGCTCTGAACCACCACCACGCCCAGCAGGAAGACACCGCGCAACACCCCCTGCCACCAGGGGTTGATCGTGCCTTCCAGGTTGAAGAGGTTGAAGATCACGCCCAGCAGCAGCACGCCGATCACCGTGGAGCCCACGCCGCCCTGGCCGCCGCTGAGCAGCGTGCCGCCGACCACGACCGCGGCGATGGCATCGAGCTCCCAGCCGGTGCCGGCCACCGGCTGCCCGGCGCCCAGGCGGCCGGCGAGGACGATCCCCGCCAGCCCGGCCAGGAGTCCGCTCAGTGCGTAGGTCGCGATCAGCACGCGATCCACCTTCAGCCCGAGCAGCCGCGCGGCGTCCTGATGATCGCCGGCGGCGTAGATGTAGCGGCCGAAGCGGGTGTAGCGCAGCATGGTCCAGCCGATCAGGAACGCCAGCGCGGCCAGCACCACCGGCACCGGAACGCCGAAGAGCTGGCCGCGGCCGAGCCAGATGAAGCCCTCCGCCGCGCGATCCACGCGCACCGAGTTCTCCCCGGTGATGCCGAGCGCCACGCCGCGGGCGGCGATCATCATGGCCAGCGTGACGATGAACGGCTGGATGCGCGCCTTGGTGATGAGGAGGCCGTTCATCGTCCCGAGCAGCGTGCCGGCGGCGAGGCCGCCCGTGACGGCCACGAGCGTGCCCTCGCCCGAGAGCATCGCGGCGACGATCCCCGCTACGGCGAGCACGGCCCCCACCGAAAGGTCGATCCCTCCGGTCAGGATGACCAACGTCATGCCGAGCGCCACCATCCCCAGCATGCTGTTCTGGCGCAGCACGTTCAGGAGGTTCTCGGGTGTGGCGAAGGGAGCGTAGCGCATCGCGCCGAACGCGCACACCACGATGAGCGCCACCACGGCGCCCTGGCGTTGCAGCAGCGAGGCGGCCCTCGCACGCAGCGCCGGCACCCTCCGCGTGGGGACCCCGCTTCCCGCTCCCGGCGGCTGGCTGCCGGGCTGAGCGCGCCGAACGCCCACTGCCGAGCGGCCGGAGCCGCCGATCTGCCCCTGATGTTCCACTAGACCCGCCTCGGGCGTTGGAGGTAGACGGCGAAGAGGATGATGAGCGCCTTGAACGCCAGCGACCACGCGTAGGGGATGAGCAGCATGTTGAAGCTGGTGGCGATCACCTGCATGATCAGCGCCCCGACGACCGTGCCGAGAATGGTCGCGCGCCCGCCGCTGAGCAGCGTGCCGCCGACCACCACCGCGGCGATGGCGTCCAGCTCCATGACCTGGCCGATGCGTGCAGCGGCGCTTGCCCCGAGGCGGGCACCCTCGATCAGTCCGGCAAGCCCGGCGAGGAGTCCGCTCAGCACGTAAACGGTGACGACCGTGCGGTTGACGGGCACGCCTGCGAGGCGCGCTGCGGCCGGGTTGCCACCCGCGGCCAACACGTAGCGGCCGAACGGCGTCGCGCGCAGCAGGAAGATGGCGAGCCCCACGACGATCGCCGCGATCAGCACCTGCGTCGGCACCGGGCCGAGATATCCGCGTCCGAGAAAGAGGAAGCCGGGATCATCGATCGTGATCAGCGCACCGCCGCGGTTGATCACCTGCGCCAGCCCACGCCCGGCGAGCAGCGTGGCAAGGGTGACGACGATCGACTGCACCTTGAAGTACGCCACGAACGCGCCGTTCAGCAGCCCCACGGCCATCGCGGCCGCAAGCGCGGCGGGAATAGCGATGGCGAGCCCCTGATCCAGCGTCACGGCCGCCACAGCCGCCGCGATGGCCATGACCGAGCCAACCGAGAGGTCGATGCCGGCGGTGGCAATCACCAGCGTCATCCCCACCGCCACCAGCAAGGTGACGGAAAGCTGGAAGAGCACGTTCCAGAAGTTGCTGACGGTCGCGAAGTTGGGGGTGAAGATTGCATTGATCGCGACCAGCACGACCAGCGCGATCACCGCGCCGCCCGTGGGGCCGAGCGCGCTCCACCATCGACCCGCCGTCCCGGCGCCCGGCATCGTCCGCGTCGCTGCCGATCCCTCCATAGCTCAGCTCTCCCTTGCCAGAGGGTCTGCGTCTGCGGGCGTGGCGGCCGCGCTCCCCTCCGCCATGGCATGCATGATCGCCTGCTGCGAGATTTCGCGCCCGCGGAGCTCGGTCACATTCTCGCCGTCGCGCAGCACGACCACGCGCGAGCTCCCCTCCACCACCTCCTCCAGCTCCGACGAGATCATGAGCACGCCGAGCCCCGACTCGGCCAGCTCGTTGATCAGCGCCTGGATCTCGCCCTTGGCCCCGATGTCGATGCCGCGGGTGGGCTCGTCGAGGATGAGCAGCGCCGGTTGCATGCAGAGCCAGCGCGCCAGCAGCACCTTCTGCTGGTTGCCGCCCGACAGCTCGCGGATCTTCTGGTCGGCGCTGGTCGCCTTGATGCCGAGCCGCCGCATGAACTTGTCGACGATCTCCCGCTGGCGCGCGCGGTCCACGATGCCGAGACGCGTGAGGGCGGGCAGAGCGGCGAGCGTCAGATTCTCGCGCACCGAGAGCTCCGGGATGATCCCCTCGCCCTTGCGGTCCTCGGAGACGAAGGCGATTCCTGCCCGGATGGCATCGTCGGGGGTTCGCGGGTCGAGGCGCCGACCGTCGAACTGGATGGCGCCTTCGTCCGGTGGATCGGCGCCGAAGATGGCGCGTGCCGTCTCGGTGCGCCCGGAGCCGAGCAGCCCCGCCAGCCCGAGGATCTCCCCTTTGCGCACCTCCAGCGAGACGCCGCGTAGCTTCTGCCCGCGGCGCAGCCCATCGGCGCGGAGCAGTGGAGCCGTGCTCTCCGCCTCGGGCGTGTACGCGGCGAAGGCCGTGGTGCCCTGCCGAAGCTCTTCGCGTGGCTTGCCCAGCATGAGGCAAACCAGGTCCAGGCGCTCGAGGTCCGTGAGCCGATGGGTGCCCACCAGCTTGCCGTCGCGCAGCACGGTGACGCGGTCGCACACCGCGTACAGCTCGTCGAAGCGGTGGCTGATGTAGACGATGGCGGTGCCCTGCGCCTGGAGCTGGCGGATCAGGTCATAAAGAATGGCCACCTCACGCTCGGCGAGCGAGCTGGTGGGCTCGTCGAGCACGAGAACCTTGGCGCCGAGCGACACGCCGCGCGCGATAGCCACCATCTGCTGCTGCGCCGTGCTGAGCCCGCCGAGGGTGGCGGTCGGGTCGATGCCCAACGCCAGCCGCTGCAGCAGCTCGGCCGTCTCGGCGTTCATGCGGCCCCAGTCCACCAGCCCCCAGCGGCGCGGCTCGCGCCCCGCGAAGACGTTCTCGGCCACCGTGCGGTGGCTGAGCAGATGAATCTCCTGGTGCACCGCGATCACGCCGGCAGCCTGCGCGTCGGCCGGCGTGGCGAAGTCGGCCGGCTGCCCCTCGAGCCACATCTGCCCGTCGTCGCGGTGGTAGGCGCCGGTCATGATCTTGATCAGCGTGGACTTGCCCGCGCCGTTCTCACCGACCAGCGCGTGCACCTCGCCGCGCCGCAACGTGAAGTCCACGCGGTCGAGCGCCGTCGCGCCAGCGAAGCGCTTGACGATCCCCTCCATGCGAAGGATGACCTCGCCGCCGTCGCCACGCTCGCCGCCGGTGTCGTCGGGGAGGCGCGCGGAACCGGGATTCGCCATGGGTCGCCCGTCGGGCTCAGTAGGCCTCCGCCACGAACTGCGCGGCGTTGTTGCGGTCGAAGAAGCGGTCGGTGATCAGCTTCTTGGTCGGGACGCTCTCGCCCCGGCGCAGCTCCTCGATGGTGTCGAAGGCGATGGGGCCGAAGCGTGGATTGCTCTCGACGGTCGCCCCGAGCTCGCCGCGCTGAATGGCCTCGAGCGCGGCCCGCTGGCCGTCGATCGAGACGACCTTTACGTCGGCGCCCGGGTTGAGACCCGCGGTCTTCAGCGCCTGGATGGCGCCGAGCGCCATCTCGTCGTTGTGCGCGTAGACGGCGGTGATCTGCCGGCCGAGCGACTGGGCGATGTTCTGCATCACGCGCTGTCCCGCGGCGCGCGAGAACTCACCGGTCTGTGAGGCCAGGATGCGCATCCCCGGGTGCTGATCGATCACCTCGCGGAAGCCCCGGGCGCGGTCGGCCGCCACGGAGGAGCCGGGTGTCCCCGTAAGCTCCACGATGCCAGCCTGGCCGCCCGTCTCCTGCACCAGCCACTCGGCGGCGCGGCGGCCCTGCTCCACGAAGTTGGAGCCCAGAAAGGTGACGAAGTCCTCACCGGGCGTGCCCTCCGCCTCCCGGTCCACCAGGATCACGGGGATGTTGGCATCCCTCGCCGCCTGCAGCGCGGGCGCGAGCCCCTCGTACTCACGCGGCGCGAGGAGGATGACATCCACGCGCCGGGCGATCAGGTCCTCCACGTCCGCCACCTGCTTGGCCGTCTGGTCCTGCGCGTCAGTGACCACCAGCTCGTATCCCCGCTTCTGCGCCTCCTCGCGCAGGCTCGCCGTCTGCGCCATCCGCCAGGGATTGTCGTGCCCCATCTGTGAGAAGCCGACGACGAACTCCCCCGCATCGCGCTGCGCACAGCTCGCGAGCAGAAGGAGCAGCAGCGGGAGGAGGAACCGGACCATGGGGGCGCTGTGGCAGCGATCGGGCAAGGACATGATTGGTTCGGGTTGAGTGAAGTGATGAGCCGGAGGAGTGCCGGCACCGGCCAGTGCCCACACGGCCATCTCCCGCGGCGGAGCGTGGAACCGGTGAGAACCGAGGAGGCGCAGTGCGCTGCCGGTTACTGAACCGGTTCAGAAAATTCGGCTTGTTCGGCAGAGTACATTCCGCCGTGCAGGTTGTCAAGGCGAATGGGGATTCCCGCTCTGCACCGCCGTGCAGGGCAGCGCGGCTGGCAGAGCACGGGCAGGCGGCCGCAGGCACAAACCGTCACACGGCAAAGTGTTGTACCCATCCGCGCTCTCATCGCTCCCTGCGGGCGGTCCTACCGCAGCGTCACCAGAAGATGCTTGACAAAAGGCTGGCCTGTGACTACGCTAGGCGAAACCGAACCAGTTCAATGGTGTTCAGAAGCGTTCGATCCCATTTGGCGAAATACACCTGCATCATGCGGAGCAATGGGTCGTGGAGGACGCGAGCGGCAGCCTGGCGGCGAGAGCATGTCCACCGGGGTGGTGTCGGCTGCTCGGGCGCGTCCGGGGGGGGAGCCGTGAAGCACAGTTGCTGCCCATCGGGGCGAGTCCAACCATGAAGCGCGGATGAAGAGCAAGCGGCCTACGATCACCGACGTCGCGCAGCAGGCGGGGGTCTCGAAGTCCACCGTGTCCGCGGTGCTGAACGACAGCGGCGCCGTCAAGACCTCGACGCGCGATCGGGTCCTGGCGGTGATGGAAGAGCTGAACTACCGGCCGAGCGGGCGCGCCGGGCGTATAGGCGTGCGCAAGGGCGGGTGCATAGGGCTGCTCATCAAGGAGACCGACAACCCCTACTACGCTGAGATCGCGGCGGGCGTCCGGAAGCACGCCGACAAGATGGGAGCGACGGTGCTGGTGACCAGCTCGGAGGGGGAGTACGATGCGGAGCGCAGGGCGGTCGAGGTGCTCCAGGCCAAGGACGTGGATGGGCTGATCATCACACCGGTGCTCGACGACCAGACCGACCTTTCGCACCTCTTCGAGCTGAAGCGGCGGAACTTTCCCTTCGTGCTCCTGGAGGAGATCCGCGGCGTGCAGGCGAACCTGGTAGACATCGACAACGTGGAGGCGTCGTGCCGGGCCGTCAGTTATCTGATCGAGCAGGGGCACACCCAGATCGTTCATTTTGCGGGTCCCGCATACTCGACGCACAGCCAGGAGCGGATCGATGGCGTCCGCCGCGCTTACAGTGAGTCGAGCCTGATCTTCAACGACGAGGTTGTCGCGGAGGCCGGCGCGCACCTGGCGGACGGGTACCGCGCGGGGCTCGCCTACTTCGGCGAGCGCCCGGCGAGCGATCGGCCGACGGCGGCGACCTGCTACAACGACCTCGTGGCTCTGGGCGTGCTTCGCGCGCTCCGGGAGCTGGGGCTGCGGGTGCCGGAGGACGTCTCCCTGGTCGGCTGTGACGACATCCCGCTCCTGGACTACCTGCCGCTCCCCCTCACCTCGATCCGGGTTCCGAAGTTCGAGATGGGCGAGGTCGCGGCGCGAATGCTCCTCCGGCAGATCGAATCCCCCGAGTCCATTCCCCCGCAGAAGGTCTACCTGCAGGCGGAGCTGATCCTCCGGGAATCCACCCGCTCGCTTCTGGAGGACGAGGCGCGAGTCCCGGCGGGCGCCGTGTCGGGCATGGCCGCCGATCATCCGAGCCGAGCCCCACCGTAGAGCCGCGGCTCATCACCTTCACCGGACGGGCTGCCATGCCGCACGGCGCCCGCCCCCGACGCTGGACCTTCACCCCAATTCCCGCGGAGGGCAACACCATGAAGAACGTAGTCCAACGTATGAGGAAGTATGCAGTGCCGGTGCTGTGCGCCTTGACGCTGGCGCTGGGCGGGCTGTTCTCCTCCCCTGATCCGCTGTCCGCCCAGGGTTCGGGTCGGATCACGGGGACGGTGACCACGGAGACGGGTCAGCCCCTGGCGGGCGTGCAGGTGACGATTCCAGGCGCGAATCTGGGCGCGCTGACCGGAGTCAACGGTCGCTATATCATCATGGGCGTGCCGGTCGGCAACCAGACGGTCAGGGCCCAGCGCATCGGCTACGGGACGCGCGAGCAGCAGGTGAGCGTTGCTGCCGAGCAGGCGGCCACGGCGGACTTCCAGCTTGCCGCCGAAGCCATCCAGCTCGACGCCGTGGTGGCGGTGGGCTACACCGCACAGGCGCGCAGAGACGTATCGGGTGCGGTAGCCAGCGTGGCCGCGGAGCAGATCGAGGACCGCAAGGTGGCGACGATGGAGGAGGCGCTTCGCGGGCGCGTGGCGGGCGTCAACATCGTCTCGTCGGGCGAACCCGGCCGCGCATCCCTTGTCGTGATCCGCGGACAGAACTTCCTCAGCGCCGCCGCGCCGCTCTACGTGATCGACGGCATGTACACCCGCCAGAACCCGAACCTGAACCCCGAGGACATCGAATCCATCGAGGTGCTCAAGGACGCCTCCGCCGCTGCGCAGTACGGAGCGCAATCGGCCAACGGGGTGATCGTCATCCGCACCAAGCGCGGGCGCGCCACGGCGCCCCAGCTCACGGTCAGCAGCTACTACGGCTTCCAGGACGTCCCGAACCGCATCGGGATGGCGGGTGCGGACCGGTGGCTGGACATCGCCCGCCAGGCGCGCCAGAACGCCGGCCTCCCCGTGGACAACTCCTTCCGCTTTCAGGCGGACACCGACTGGCAGGATGAGGTCTTCCAGCGCGGCGCGATCCAGGACCACAACGTGGCAGTGGCGGGTGGGGGCGAAAATGCGAGCTACCGCCTCGCCGCCGGCTACCTGAACCAGGACGGCACCATCATCAACACCGGCTTCGAGCGTTACAGCTTCCGGGTGAACTCGGAGGTACGGCGGGGCCGGCTCACCGTGGGGCAGAATGCGGCACTCTCGCGCTTCGAGCGGGACAACGTGGTCGGCTTTCCGCTGATCGACGTGGTTCGCTTCCAGCCGGGCATCCCGGTGCGCGATCCCAATACCGGCGAATACGGGTACGGCTTCGGGAGCGACCGCGATTTCACCTCGACCTTTGGCACCAATCCCGTCGGCGCATTCGAGCGTGAGGACAACAGCGATGTCGCCCACCGCGTGCTGGGCAGCCTCTACGGCGAGCTGGATCTGGTGCGTGGCCTGCGCTACCGGCTGAACCTGGGCGTGGACTACGAGGACCTGAACTTCCGGCGCTTCGTCCGCCAGCGGCAGATCCGCCAGAACACCCCGCAGACCTTCAATGAAGGCCTGGATCGGCGGGACAACTCCACCACGCTGCTGGGCGAGCACCTGCTCATGTACGACGGGGGCTTCGGGCGGCACCGGTTGAACGCCGTCGCCGGCATCACCGAGCAGACCGGCACCTTCCGGCGACTGGAGGCGTACCGGCGCGGGTTCGCGAACGAGGAGATCACCCAGATCACCGCGGGCACCTCGACCTTCCAGAACGAGGGCTTCGAGATCCCCAGCGCACTGCGTGGTTATCTGGCCCGCGCCAACTATGTCCTGGCCGACAAATATCTGCTGACCGGCACCTTCCGCCGGGACGGCTCGTCACGCTTCGGCCCGGGCAACAAGTACGGCAACTTCGCCGCGGGCTCGGTTGGCTACATCATCAGTGAGGAGGAGTTCTACCGATCGATCCCGCTGCTCGGCACCGCCGTCGACTTCCTGAAGCTGCGCGCCAGCTACGGCGCGCTGGGCAACCAGGACATCGGGGACTTCGCGTACGCCGCGGCGATCGTGGCAAACCAGAGCTATCTCTTCGGCAACACCATCGCCCCGGGCGCCACGCAGCTCAGCCTGGCGAACCCGGGTATCCGCTGGCAGGACCAGACGCAGGTGAACGTAGGCGCCGACTTCAGCCTGCTCGGCAACCGGCTGACGCTCAACACCGATTACTACGTCTCCGAGTCGGACGGTCTGCTGGTGCAGGCACCGATTCCCTGGAGCCTCGGCGCCGTCGGCGCGCCGTTCGTCAACGCGGGCCGCATCCGCAACAGCGGCTTCGAGATCGGGGCGCAGTACAGCCAGGATCGAGGCGACCTTCGCCTGACGGCGGGAGCGAACCTGACCACGATCAACAACGAGGTGCTCGAGCTGGGCAACGGCGGCCAGCCGATCTTCGCGGGCTTCGCCAGCGTTTCCCGCACCACGGTGGGCGGCTCGATCGGCGAGTTCTTCGTGCTGAGAACGCAGGGCATCTTCCAGAGCGAGGCCGAGGTCCAGGCGCACACGGCGACGCTCCCGGACGGGCGCGTGGTGGTCATCCAGCCGGACGCGAAGCCAGGCGACATCCGCTACGCGGATCTGAACAATGACGGCCTCATCAACGACGAGGACCGCTACGTGGCGGGCAGCCCGATCCCCGACTTCGAGGGCGGCCTCAGCCTGGACGCCACCTACCGCCGCTTCAACGTCGGCCTGTCGATGCGTGGCTCCTACGGTGCTAAGATCTTCAACGTGGCGCGCTACTGGACGGACCGGCTCGACGAGAACTCGGCCTTCCGGGCGGACCTTAACCCCTGGACGCCGACCAACACCAACACCCGCGACCCGCGTGCGGTGTTCGGCCCCGAGGGGGCGAGCAACGCCCGCGCCAACACGGACCGCTGGATCGAGGACGGGTCGTACCTGCGCATCCAGAACGTCGTGCTGGGCTACGAGCTGCCGAATAGCGTCATGCGGCGCATGGGCGTGGGCGGTGACCGCACCCGCATCTACCTGAACATCCAGAACCTGCACACCTTTACCAGCTTCTCCAACTGGGATCCGGAGGTCCGCGGCTTCGACAGCCCCCTCACGCGCGGCATCGACGACGGACGGATCTACCCCAACCCGCGCACGTTCACGATCGGTGTGGATCTGAACCTGTAACCTGCGCTTCCGCGCTCACCCTTCAATGCGAATGGGCGATCGAGCCATGAAGAAACGAAATAGCATCCTCCCGCCGCTGCTCCTGGCCGCCCTGCTGGCCGGGTGCGCGGATCTGGAGATCACCAATCCCAATCAGCAGACCGCGGAGACCTTCTGGAGGACCCAGCAGGATGCCATTCTGGGGGTCAACGCGGCGTACCGGGGACTGCAGGAGAATGGCAGCTTCGGGCGCTGGCTTCAGTTCGCCTATGACATGCGCTCCGACATCGGCTACAGCCGGAGTCCCTGGGGAGACCTGGCGAACTTCACCAAGACGGTGTTCACCAGCTACGACTTCGAGGTGAACCGGGAGATCTGGATCCATCATTACCAGACGATCTTCCGGGCCAACCAGGTGATCGAGAACGTACCGGGCATCCAGATGGACCAGGCGATGCGCGACCGCATCGTAGCCGAAGCGAAGTTCATCCGTGCGCTCATGTACTTCAACCTGGTGAACCTGTACGGGAATGTGCCGCTCATCCTGACGGCGCCTCAGCCCACGGACCGGCCCGCCCAGGTGGCGGCCGATCAGGTGTGGGCGCAGATCGAGCAGGATCTGCAGGAAGCCCGGACGGCGCTGCCGCCCTCCTACACCGGCGACAACGTCGGCCGCGCTACGCGGGGTGCTGCGAACGCACTGCTGGGAAGGGCGCACCTGCAGCAGCGCGAGTGGAACGACGCCGTACAGGCGTTCAGCCTGGTGACCGGCTACGAGCTGCTCCCCAACTTCCGCGACAACTTCACCGAGAATGGCGACAACAACCAGGAGAGCATCTTCGAGGTGCAGTTCGGCGGCCCCGAGGTGCTGGCGGCCGGCAGCCGCGGTCAGAACATCATCAAGCTGATCGGTCCCTGCGCTCCGGGCGGCCCCGCCTTCTGCGACGGCGACGTGCGTCCCTGGTATTTCGACGAGTTCATGAGGGAGCGGACCACCAGCGGCGGGGCCGACCAGCGACTGGACGCCACCATCTTCTGGCGCGGCCGGGCGTACGACCGGCCCTATGAGGACTACTTCGGCGCGCGGGACGAGGGTCGCAAGTTCTGGATCAAGTACGGGGAGTTCTACGCAAATACCCAGGACTGGGACAACCCCATCAACGTCAAGGTGATGCGGCTGGGCGGCATTCTCCTCCTTCACGCGGAGGCGCTGAACGAGGCCGGGCGCACGGCCGAGGCGGTCGCGCCGGTCAACCGGGTGCGCGCCCGTGCGGGTCTGGCGCCGCTGGGGGGCGGGATGACGCAGGAGCAGATGCGCGCGGAGATCGAGCACCAGCAGCTGCTGGAGCTCGGCTTCGAGAACGAGCGCTGGCTGTACCTCCGCCGGCATGGCTGGCTCACCGATGCGGCACGAATCGCGGTGCTGCGCCAGCGCGACCCGGATTTCGCGAATTTCGCGCCGCACCAGGCGCTGCTGCCGATTCCCTCGACGGAGACGAACCTCAACCCCAACCTGCAGCAGAACCCGGGCTGGTGAGCGCCAATCACCCCCGGGAGAGACGGCGCTGTTGAGTAGCCGAGCATCAGGCGGGTGCGGCGGAAAGCCGCACCCGCATTGGTTTGACGGGGCACCGTTCCCTGCACGCACACTGGATTTCGCACGATGAGCTACCCGAACCGATGGCTGCAGGCGCTGGCGCTCCTGCTGCTGGCGGGGTGCTCCAACGGGCCGACAACGGGACCCGGAGTCACTCCGCCCCCCGAATGTACCTTCACCAATCCGGTCGACTTCGGGGCCGATCCCTCGGTGATGCGCAAGGATGGCTGGTACTACCTGGTGGCCTCGCGCGACCGAGGGATCTATCTCCACCGGTCGCGCAACCTTACCGACCTCACCAGGCAGAACGGCGTGCGCGTGTGGGCGGCGCCGGACACCGGCTGGAACCAGGCCAATGTCTGGGCTCCCGAGATCCATTTCCTCGACGGCCTCTGGTACATCTACTACGCCGCGGGTCGGCCGGGCCCTCCGGACGCTCCCTTCATCTACCAGCGCAGCGGTGTGCTCCAATCGGTGGGGGAGGACCCGCAGGGGGAATACGTCTCGAGGGGGATGCTCTACACGGGAAATGACGTCGTGGCCGACACCGGCAACATCTGGGCGATCGACCTGACGGTGGAGCGGCTGAACGGCCAGCTCTACGCGGTCTGGTCGGGGTGGGAGGGGAACAGCACCATCGCGCGCACGCCGCAGCACCTCTACATGGCCACCATGTCCGATCCGGCGACGATCAGCAGCAACCGGGTGAGTATCTCCTCCCCCACCGAGAGCTGGGAGCGGCGGGAGGATCCAGTCGACGGCCTGGATCTGCAGGAGGGGCCGCAGTTCCTCCGCAACGGCGAGCACGTCTTCATCATCTACTCTACCCGCGAGTCCTGGCTCCCCGCGTACCGGCTGGGCCAGCTCCGGCTGACCAACCCTGGCGATCCGATGAATCCCGCCAGCTACGTCAAGAGCGGGCCGGTATTCATGCCCACCGCCGCCGTACCTGGCGTGGGTCACGGCAGCTTCACCGTCTCGCCCGACGGCACGGAGAGCTGGCACGTCTACCACGCCAAGACCAGCGCCACGCCGGGGTGGGAGCGGGTGATCCGCATGCAGAGGTTCACCTGGAATGCGGACGGCGCCCCGGACTTCGGCGCCCCGGTTCCTTCCGGGCAGCCGATCCCGCTGCCCTCCGGCGAGTGCAGCCAGAGGAGTAGCACGGGCGGGTAGCCCTTCGAACGAAAGGAGTGCGGATGGCTGTGTCGGTGCTGAATTGCTACCTCCTGGCGGTGTTCATGGTGGCCTGGCTCCCGCAGATGACGCTGGCGCAGTCGCTGTACGAGCTGCCGCAGGGGGTGGTGACCCGCTGGGCCAGTCCCGAGAACCCGACCGGTGCAAAGGGACAGGCCGCCGCCTCATCCGCACCGGCGAGGGGCTCGTCGAGATGGATGTGACAGAGGACGGGAAGTTCGAGCGTTCGGACGACTGGTCGAGCTGCACATACTTCTACCTGGATCGGCCCGCAGCACTTGCTTCCGTCCGCGAGCGAGTGGCTGGGCTGTAGGGCATGACACCGGAGCTCCCGCGAGGCTCTCAACAGAGAAAGAGCACGATGCGAAACAGAAGCTCTATGATACGCGGGCCTGGATTGCTGGCCGTCCTGCTCCTGTGCGCTCCGCTTGCAGCGCAGCAGGCAGAGACGATGTCCATCCCGCTGCCCGAGCATCCGCGGCCGGACTGGCAGCGGGAGCGGTGGCAGAACCTGAACGGCTTCTGGCAGTTCCAGTTCGACCCGCAGAATGGCGGCGAGGCGCAGGGCTGGCATCGCAGCGGCCTGCCGTCGCCACAGCAGATCCTGGTGCCCTTTTCCTGGGCAGCACCGCTGGCGGGAGTCGCGGACAGCGCCGACATCGGCTGGTATGCGCGCACCATCCGGGTGCCGGCGGAGTGGCAGGGGCAGCGCGTCTCTCTGGTGATCGGCGCCGCGGACTGGCACACCACCGCCTGGCTGGATGGGCAGCCGCTCGGCACGCATCAGGGCGGTTACACGCCCTTCGAGTTCGAGCTGACGCCGTACCTGAGACCGGAGCAGGAGCAGCAGCTGGTGATCCGGGTGGATGATGCGCCGCGTACGTTCAAGCTCGAAGGGAAGCAGGGCTACGGCAACGCTCGCGGCATCTGGCAGACTCCCTACCTCGAGGCGCGCGGCGGCGCGGCTCTCCAGGCGCTCCACTTTTCGCCGGACCTCGACCGGGGGCAGGTCGAGGTCCGAGCGCAGCTGCTGGAACCGGCGCCCGAGAACCTGACGCTGACCCTGCGCTTCAAGAACGGTGGGGTGCCGGCGGTTACCCGGCGGGTCCCGCGTGGCGCGGATCAGGTGACGTTCTCGGTGCGGATTCCTAACGCACGCCTCTGGTCGCTCGAGGATCCGTTTCTCTACGAGGTCGCGGCACGCCTGGAGGGTCGGCGCCGTCCCGCAGACGCCGTGGATACCTACTTCGGGATGCGCACTATCTCGGTGGTGGATCTCCCCGGGACCGACTATCCCTACATCGCCCTGAACGGCGAGCCGGTCTATCTCCAGCTCGCCCTCGACCAGGCGTACCACCCGGAAGGCTTCTACACCTTTCCGAGCGACGAATTCACGCGGGATGAGGTGCTGCGCGCCCGCCAGATCGGGCTCAACGGCCTGCGCGTGCATGTGAAGGTGCCCCTGCCGCGCAAGCTGTACTGGGCCGACCGGTTGGGAATGCTGATCATGGCGGACGTCCCCAACTCCTGGGGCGAGCCTGGCCCCGAGATGCGCCAGGACGTCGAGCACGCGCTGCGCCAGATGATCGAGCGCGACTACAACCATCCCTCCATCTTCGCCTGGGTGCCCTTCAACGAGGCATGGGGGCTGGTCACGCGAGAGGGGGAGCGGCAGGTGTACCGCCCGGAGACACAGCAGTGGGTGGCCTCGGTCTACCGCCAGGCGAAGCAGCTGGACCCGACCCGGCTGGTGGAGGACAACTCCCCCTGCTGCGGGCGCGGCCACGTCGAGACCGACATCAACTCCTGGCATGCGTACCTGCCCGGCTGGGCCTGGGAGGAGCAGCTGCGCATCATCAGCGACAGCACCTATCCCGGCTCGCCCTGGAACTTCGAGAGCGGCTACCGGCAGGCGCGCCAGCCGAACATCAACAGCGAGTTCGGCAACGTCTGGGGCTATGAGGGCTCCACCGGCGATGTGGATTACAGCTGGGACTATCACCGCGCGGTGAACGCCTTCCGCCGGCACCCGAAGATCGCCGGATGGCTCTACACCGAGCATCACGACGTGATCAACGAGTGGAACGGCTACTGGCGCTACGACCGCTCGAACAAGATCACCGGGCTGGAGGAGCTGGTCGGGGGCATGTCGCTCCAGGACCTGCACGCACCGCTCTACGTCGCGGTGGGTGATCAGCTCAGCCAGAGCGTGCAGCCCGGCCAGCAGCTTCAGGTGCCTCTCTATGCCTCGTTCCTGGCTGGCAGCCAGGCATACGGCGACAGCCTCACGCTGCGCGCGGAGCTGTACGGCTGGAACAGCCTCGGCCAGAAGGCGACCTACTCGGATACCCGCCGCCGGGTGCCCTACCATCCCTGGATGGCCGCGGCGCTGGAGCCACTCCCGATCACGATGCCCGCCGAGCCGGGAGTCGTGGTGCTGGCGGTGCGGCTCGAGGATGCCGCAGGCGCAGTGCTGCAGCGCAACTTCACCACCTTCGTCGTGGAGGGCGAGCTGCCGGCGGAGGTGCGGCTGGACGGCGGCAGGCAGGCGCAGCTGGTACGCATCGACCCCGCCAGCTTCCGCGCCGCCGAGTGGTCGCTCAAGCAGTGGAACGTGCTGGACGGGCTGAAGGTCAATGGAGCCGGTGCGGGTTTCTTCGAGTACCGCGTCCCCTGGCCCCGCGGTCTGAGGCCGGCCGACCTGGAGACGGTCACCCTGGTGGCAGAGGTAGGAGCGAAGCAGCTCTTCGGCAAGGATCGTGACGACGCGGACCGGATGGAAGGCGACTACATGCGCGGCCGCGGCACTCACGATCCCAGCCGCAACCCGAATGCCTATCCGATGACCGACGAGACGCCCTTCCCGAGCGCCGTCGCCGTGCGGGTCAATGGGGTCGCTGCCGGGCGGCACCAGCTGGCGGACGACCCCGCGGACCACCGCGGGATCCTCTCCTGGCACTACCAGCTGCGGGACCGCAAGCTGCGCGAGGCTGGCTCCTACGGAGAGCTGCTGCAGATCGCTCTGCCGCGGGAGGCGCTCGAGAGAGCCGCGGCCGCGGGCGAGCTGGTCCTCCGGCTGGAGGTGGACGAGGCGCTCCCCGGCGGCCTTGCCATCTACGGCAGGCGCTTCGGTCGCTATCCGCTCGATCCGACCCTCGTCTTCGTGCGTCGCCCGTAGCCCGCAGGTACCCTGAGCTCTGCGTCATTGATCGACCGGCTCGAGCGGGTCCGTGCCTTCCGGGTCCTCGGCAGCGCGGTCTGCGGCCGTCGGCGTAGCTACCACCAGGTGATCTACCTGGCAGCTCCTACGCCGCTGGCAGCGCCGATCCAGTCCTAAGCCGGCTGGGAGGCTCGGATGGCTCATGCCCTCAACGCCATGAGGTCCAATACCCTCGTGGTCGGGGCGGAGGAGCTCCAGCACGTCCAGCCCGGTGACGGCGCCGCGGAGGCTACTGGCGACCCGCCGAAACTGGCCCGGCCGCTCCGCCGGAGGTCGGCCTCATCTGCGTCCCCGCAGGCAGTCCGCCCAGCTCTCCCGCGGAGTTCGTTTGCCGCGGTAACGGGGCGTATGTGTGCGTGCTCTCGCTCCGCTCTGATGCCGTCACATACTCGCGCGTGGCGTGGAAACTGGCGCTGCTGACCGCCTTGCGGTACTTGCCTCCTCCAGTGAGAGCTGGTCAGAGAGCTGCGCGCACCTCCTCCAAGGCGCGGCGCATCTCAACCGCCGTGGTGAACCGCTTCTCCCGGTACGGGGCGCAGGCCTTCACCAGGAAGTCCGCGAGGGTGCCGTCGAGGTCGGGGCGGAACTGCCGGGGATCGCGAACATCCTCGCCGACCATCGGCTTGCGGCCCGGATAGGGGTGCTCGCCGTTGCACAGCAGCTCGTACAGGGTGACACCGACGGCGAAGAGGTCCGGGGACACGTCCCAGCGGGTGTAGTCCACGTCCGGGGGCTGATAGGGTGGCGTTCCCGTTATGGTCACCACGCGGTCGCCGACCCGGGATGCAATATTGAAGTCCAGCAGCTTTGCTCCCTGCCGGGTGAGGATGATGTTCTGCGGCTTGATGTCGCGGTGTACGAGGCTCACTTCCTGTAGCCGCATCATCTCGTCGAACTCGTCCTCCGTCAGCTCGCGCTTCTTTTTCTCGAGCTCATCGAGCCGTGCCGAGTCCGGATGGATGGCGATGAGCGCGTCCAGGATGTCGAGGCCGACCTTGACCGCTTGGATGTCCGCCATGTGGAGTTTGCCGGTGGCGTAGTCGTCGAGCGGCTCGCCACGGACGTACTCGGTGATCAGGTACCACTCGCCTCTGCTGGTTCTATCCGCCCAGATGACCTCCACGACGTGGGGGTGCCGGATCTTCCGGAGCGCCCCGATCTCGCGACGCACTGCGTCGTACCCGGCGGCACTCTTGAAGTGCTTGAAGGCTCTTTCTTCGTCTTCGACCCTGTCATGGACCCGGTAGACGCGCGAGAAGCCGCCCGTTCCGAGAACCTCGAGAACCTCGAACCGACCATCGATCACATCACCGACCCTGTAGCCGGTTGCAGACGCGTCGGTCGAGGTCCGGACCTCTTCGGGATCGGGCGCGGGCAGCGACGTTGAGTCCTTGCTATCCCCACGTTTTCCCGTCGCGACCTCCGTCCGTAGCCGACGACGGTGTGCCACGGACTCCTCGCAGTACACGACGGTCATCGGACCGCCGTCGACGCTGTAGGCGAGGTCCACGTTCCCGAACTCGGACGGGCCGATGAAGGCCTGCTGCTCCTTCACGCGGCGGCGCGTCTCGACGGCGAGGGCGGCGGCCCAGTCGAGGAAGTCGGCGGGGACTGGAGTCTCGGGGTCCGGATACAGCAGCTTGAGGAGACCGTTGACGGTGTTCTCGGCGGCGCGCCGGTCGCGGCCGGAGAGATGGCTGCCCCACGTAATGCGTCCCTGGACCGCTTCCAGACGGCTGGTGTGGCGCAGGTGGGTCCAGCACTCGGCGAGGTAGTCGCTGACGAAGCCGAAGTGGGCGGTGAAATACGAGGGGTCGAGCTTGGGCACGTCCCAGCCGGGGAGGTAGGCGTGCAGCCGGTCCATGAGGGCGGTGTCGTCCCGCATCTCCTTGGGAAGCGGAGAGAGCAGGTGCCCCTTTCGCAGCTGGTGCTCGACATCCACGTCGAAGTTGCCCACCATGACGATCCCACCCGTGGCCTTGATGGATTCCTTGCCGCGGCTGAACTCGCCGGACTCCATGTAGCCCTTGAGGATGTTGACGCCGTCCTTCTGGTCGAAGGAGACGCCGGAGACCTCGTCGAAGCAGATCACGTCGTACTGCGCGACGAGACCGCGGCGGCCGGTGTTGTTGTTGACGAACATCGTCGCCACAGTGGCCTTGCCGCCCGAGACGAGGTGCGCGTAGGGCGAGATCTGCTGGAAGAGGTGGGACTTGCCGGTGCCGCGCGGGCCGAGCTCGACGGCGTTGTAGTTGTTGACGACGAAGGGGACCATGCGCGCCAGGAGGATGTCCTGCTGCCGCGCGCTCAGCCGGGCGGGCTCGAACCCGACGCTGCGCAGCAGCAGGTGGCGCCACTGCTCCAGCGTGAACTCGCCGCGCCCGCCGACGAAGGTCTGCAGCGCGTCCCGCGTGGACATCTGGATCGGCCGGATCGACTCGATCCGGAAAGGCGTGCCGCCCTTCTGGTTGGCAAGCGCAGCAATGTACTCGAGGGTGACCTCCGCGTAGAAGCCACCCGTGAGCATGCGCTCGTGCGCGTTGACGAGCTGCGGCGAGATGTGCACGTCCCGGATCTGCAGGCTCGGCAGCTCGGCCTTGTACAGGTCCGTAGAGGCGTCGAGGCGCGCCCGCAGCAGGTCAATGATCTTGACCGCTCCCTTCTCGCGCGCGCGGGACTTGAACAGCTCCTCCTCGCCGGGCCGAACCGTCCGCTCGCTCATCGAGCGCCGCACGATCTCCAGGCCCTCGGCGATCTCGTCGGGGTCCGTCGTCGCGCAGTAGCGGCCGAGCAGGAACTCGCCGACATAGGTGGGGACGGGGTACTGGCCGCGGAACTGCTGGGCCAGGTCCTTCTTGACGAGGTACCCCTCGAAGGCGCGGGCGGCGAGGCGGTCGAGATCGTCGAGTTCCATCATCGGTTGGCTCCGATCGTCACGTCACGTTGTGCCAGGATGCTGCCGTCGCTGCCGACGATGACGACGTACGCTGGCTCTCCCTCCAGCGTCTCGTCTGGCACGTGGAGCGACTGCTTGCCGGAGGTGGTGGTCTCCTTGACCGTCGCGGCCACGCTCGTCTTCGGGTCGGCCGGCTGGCCGCGGATATCCACCGTCGCGCCGGGCGCCACGTTCTCGAACTCGACGCGACACATCAGACCGAGCCACTTCAGCCGGGTGATCGCGGCACCGCCGGTTGCGGCTTGGGTCATGGCGGCGCGCACCCGGACGCGCGGGACCACGCACTCCTGCG